>NZ_AJTQ01000104.1 GCF_000262345.1 Streptomyces xiaopingdaonensis
GCTCACGGTTGCGGGTCAGCGCCGGATTCGCACCGGCCTTCCCCCGGTCGGGACCTGTTGGGTACATGAGTACCTCGGCCACTGTAGCCGCAGCACCGCAGGCGCCCTCCGGCCGCGTACCCGTCGACGGGAGCACACGCACACACACCGGGACGATCCCGGCATTCGCCTCAGGCGGCGCGGTACCTCCCCGGATCGCTCTCGGGCACCTGCTCGGCGCGGCCCAGCTTCACCAACCGCCACAGGTGCGCCGCCACCTCGGAGACGGCCATCCCGCGCGAGGCGAACGGGATCTCGGCCCACGGCCGGTTCCACGTCATCCGCTCCGCCAACTCCCAGGGCGTGCACGGTCCTTCGGCGAGGAGGGCGTACATCTCCTCCAGCCGCTCCCCGTGGTGCGAGAGGAGTTCGGCGACGCGTCCCCGGGAGTCGGTGAACGCGTACTGGTGGGCGGGGAGCACTTCGGCCGGGCGGAGGCGGTCGACGCGCTCCAGCGAGTCGAGGTAGTCGCCGAGCGGGTCGACCGAGTCGTCCTCGGGGTCCTCGTAGAGGCCGATGTGCGGGGAGACCGTCGGGAGGAGGTGGTCGCCGGAGAAGAGGCGGCCGTGGCCGGTGAGCGTCCCTGGGTTCGGGTGCTCCTCCTCGAGGTGGAGGCAGACGTGTCCCGGTGTGTGTCCCGGCGTCCAGATCGCGCGGAGGCGGCGGCCCGGCAGGTCGAGGAGTTCGCCGGGGACGATCTCCCGGTCGGGCAGCGCCGCGTGGTGGCCGGGGACGGCGTCGGGCCCGGCCTCGGCGGCGAAGGCGCGGAGCGGGGCGATCTCCTCCTCGGGGGCGCCGGTGAGGGCGAGCCGGTCGAGGAGCGAGAGGAGCCAACTCGCGGGCGCCGTCTCGCGGCTGCGGCGCACCACGTCGGCGTCGGCGGCGTGCATCGCGATCCAGGCGCCCGACGCCTCGCGCACGCGGGCGCTGAGGCCGTGGTGGTCGGGGTGGTAGTGCGTGAGGACGACGCCCTTGAGCTCCTCGACGGAGGTGCCGCACGCACGCAACCCCTCGGTGAGCGCCTGCCAGGAGGACGGGTGGTCCCATCCCGTGTCCACGACGACGGGCCCGGTGTCCGTCTCGACGAGGTGGACGAGGGTGTGGCCCAGCGGGTTGTCGGGGATCGGCACCGGGATGCTCCACACCCCGCCGCCGTGTTCTGTCGTCTGCGGCGGCTGCGCCGGGTTCGCCATGGGTCGGCCCCCTTCTCCCTTGCCGGACAAGGGGATTCTTCCTTGTGACGAGAACAAGTACTAGTTTTCAGAGTGTGGGTGGTGTCACAGCTCCGGTCTCCCGCTCCCCGACGAGCCGGCAGGCGGTGGCGAGGTCGGTGGCGACCTGGTCGAGGGAGGCGCGCCCCGAGAGCCAGGTGATCACCAGTGAGAGCCAGGTGTGCTCGATCACCCGGACCGCGGAGAGCTGCTCGGGCGCGGGCTCGCCCGGCAGGCGCATCGCGTCGAGGATCACCGCCGTGGTGAGCCGGGAGGCGGCCGCCACCTCGTGCCCCGCCGAGCGGTCGGCGAACGTCAGCGCCCGCACCATGGCGTCCGCGAGCTGGGGCTCCCTGCGCAGCGAGCGGAAGGCCCGCGTCAGCGTCTGCGCGACGCGCTCGCCCGCGTCCTCGGCGTCTGGCGGGTGGCGCAGCAGCTTGCGGTGCATCGCCTCCAACTGCTCGCCGAGGACGGCGACGAGGAGGTGGATCTTGGAGGGGAAGTACCGGTAGACGGTGCCGAGTGCGACGCCCGAGCGCTCGGCGACCGTGCGCATCTGGACCGCGTCGAAGCCGCCGCTGCGGGCGAGTTCGGCGGTGGCCGCCAGGATGCTGCTGCGGCGGGCCGCCTGGCGGGGGGTGAGCCGGGTGGTGCGGGGGATGGGGTGTGCGGTCATGCGTCCTCGCCGTTTCGCGCCGTGCCGGGGCTGCGCGCGTACGGCTGCGGCGGTCCGTCGTGCGTCCGGCGGAGTCCGCGGACGGCGGCTCCGGCAGGGGTGGCGTGAATCACCTGTGCCCCCCGTACTCCGGAAGTGACCGGCCGGTAGATTCTTCTCCGCGGGCGCTGCGCCCCGTCGGCATTGTTGGAACTTGTTCTAGATTAACGCGAGCGGCTACGCTCCGTCCACGAAACTGAGGCGAAGGGGGCCGCGAGTGACCGCAGAGGCCGTACGCGACAGCGAGCCCGGCCCCCGGAAAGCCGCCGGGCCCGAACCGGCGGAGGACGGCCGACGCCCCCTGCGCGTGGCCCTCTTGACGTACAAGGGCAACCCCTTCTGCGGCGGCCAGGGCGTCTACGTGCGCCATCTCTCGCGCGAGCTCGCCGCGCTGGGCCACACCGTCGAGGTGATCGGCGCCCAGCCCTACCCGGTGCTCGACGACGGCGTCGCCCTCACCGAGCTCCCCAGCCTCGACCTCTACCGGCAGCCCGACCCCTTCCGCACTCCGCGCCGCGGCGAGTACCGGGACTGGGTCGACCTCCTGGAGGTCGGCACCATGTGGACGGGCGGCTTCCCCGAACCCCTCACCTTCTCGCTCCGCGCCCGCCGCCATCTGCGCGCCCGCAGCGGCGAGTTCGACGTCGTCCACGACAACCAGACGCTCGGGTACGGCCTCCTCGGCGACGTCGGCGCGCCCCTCGTCACCACCGTCCACCACCCCATCACCGTCGACCGCAGGCTGGAGCTGGAAGCGGCGGACGACTGGCGGCGCCGGTTCTCCGTCCGCCGGTGGTACGGGTTCACCAGGATGCAGAAGCACGTGGCGCGGCGGCTGCCCGCCGTGCTCACCGTCTCGGAGTCCTCGCGCCGCGAGATCGTCGAGGACCTCGGCGTGCGCCCCGACCGCATCCACACCGTCCCGATCGGCGCCGACGCGCGCACCTACCGGCCGGACCCGGCGGTGCCGAAGGTGCCGGGCCGGATCGTCACCACCTCCAGCGCCGACGTGCCGCTCAAGGGACTCGTCCACCTCGTCGAGGCGCTCGCCAAGGCGCGGGTCGAGCGGCCCGAGGCGCACCTCGTGGTGATCGGCAGGCGTCCCGAGGAGGGCCGGGTCGCCGACGCCGTCGCGGAGTACGGGCTCGAAGACGCCGTCGAGTTCGTCAAGGGGATCACGGACGAGGAGCTCGCCGCGCTGCTCCAGGGCGCCGAACTCGCCTGCGTCCCCTCGCTCTACGAAGGGTTCTCGCTCCCGGCCGCCGAGGCGATGGCCACGGGCACGCCGCTCCTCGCCACGACGGGCGGCGCCATCCCCGAGGTCGCGGGGACCGACGGCGAGACGTGCCTCGCGGTGCCGCCGGGGGACGCGGGAGCGCTCGCCGCCGGCCTCGTCCGGCTCCTCTCCGACGCCGAACTCCGCGCCCGCATCGGGGCCGCCGGGCGCGCACGGGTGCTCGCCCGCTTCACCTGGCAGCAGGCAGCGCGCGCCACCGTCCGCCACTACCGCGCCGCGCTCGCGGCGCGGACCGCAGCCCCCAGGCCCGCCGCACACCCCGGCTGAGCCGCCCCCGGCCGCCCCGCCGGCCGGAAGCCACCGCACCGCCCCGCACGCCAGGAAGGCAGAACTCCAAGTGCTCACCGTGGACTTCACCCGCTTCCCGCTCGCCCCAGGCGACCGCGTACTCGACCTCGGATGCGGAGCGGGACGCCACGCCTTCGAGTGCTACAGGCGCGGAGCGCACGTCGTCGCGCTCGACCGGAACGCGGACGAGATCCGCGAGGTCGCCAAGTGGTTCGCGGCGATGGACGATGAGGGCGAGGCGCCCGCAGGCGCCACGGCGACCGCCATGGAGGGGGACGCGCTCGCGCTGCCCTTCCCCGACGAGAGCTTCGACGTCGTCGTCATCTCTGAGGTGATGGAGCACATACCGGACGACAAGGGCGTCCTCGCGGAGATGGTCCGGGTCCTCAAGCCGGGCGGCCGGATCGCGGTGACCGTGCCCAGGTACGGTCCCGAGAAGGTCTGCTGGGCGCTGAGCGACGCGTACCACGAGGTCGAGGGCGGCCACATCCGCATCTACCGCGGGGACGAACTCCTCGGCCGCATGCGCGAGGCGGGCCTGCGCCCCTACGGCACCCACCACGCGCACGGCCTCCACTCGCCGTACTGGTGGCTCAAGTGCGCCTTCGGCGTCCACCGGGAGGGCGACGACGCCGCGCTCCCCGTCCGCGCCTACCACAAGCTCCTCGTCTGGGACATCGTCAAGAAGCCGCTCGCCACCCGCGTCGCCGAGCGCGCGCTCGACCCGCTGATCGGCAAGAGCTTCGTCGCGTACGCCACCAAGCCGCACGCGCGCGAGGCCGCCGCGTGACACCGCACCGTCCGCGGCCCGGGCAGACCGAGCAGTTGGTGCTGTCCGGCGTGCTCACGGCCGAGCAGGCCGCGGAGACCGTCGCGGGGATAGCCGCCGTGCAGCGCGACGACGGCGCCATACCCTGGTTCCGCGGCCACCACCTCGACCCGTGGGACCACGTCGAGGCGGCGATGGCGCTCGACGCGGCCGGCGAGCACGAGCGCGCCGCCGCCGCCTACGCCTGGCTCGCCGCGCACCAACTCCCCGACGGCTCCTGGTACGCGGCCTACGACGACGGCGACGCCTCGACCCCCACGGACCGCTCGCGCGAAAGCAACTTCTGCGCCTACCCGGCCGTCGGCGTCTGGCACCACTACCTCGCCACGGGCGACGACGCGTTCGCCGAGCAGATGTGGCCGACCGTGGCGGCGGCGGTCGAGTTCGTCCTCCGGCTCCAGCAGCCGGGAGGCCAGATCGGCTGGAAGCGCGAGCCGGACGGCACCCCCGTGCACGACGCGCTCCTCACCGGCTCCGCCTCCGTCCACCAGGCGCTCCGCTGCGCCCTCGCGCTCGCCGAACACCGCGAGGAGCCGCAGCCCGACTGGGAGTTGGCGACGGGGCTGCTGGGCCACGCCGTCCGCGCCCACCCCGAGCGGTTTCTCGACAAGAGCCGCTACTCGATGGACTGGTACTACCCCGTCCTCTCCGGCGCCGTCCGCGGAACCGAGGCGAAGCAGCGGCTGGAGGACGGCTGGGACACCTTCGTCGTCCCCGGGCTCGGGGTGCGCTGCGTCTCGCCCAACCCGTGGGTGACCGGAGGAGAGAGCGCCGAACTCGCCCTCGCGCTCTGGGCGATGGGCGAGTCCGACCGCGCGCTCGACGTCCTCCGCTCGATCCGTCACCTGCGCGCCGAGGACGGCATGTACTGGACGGGTTACGTCTTCGACGACGGCGTCGTCTGGCCGCGCGAACGGACGGCGTGGACCGCCGGCTCGCTCCTCCTCGCGGTCGCCGCGCTCGGCGGGGAGGAGGCGACCGTGCAGATCTTCTCCGGGGAGCGGCTGCCGTCGGGGCTGGAGCCCGACGCGGCCGACTGCTGCTGATTCCGGCACACGCGAAAGGGCCCGCACCGAGGTGCGGACCCTTTCGCGTGTGCCGGGCTGCCGGCGGGGTCCCCCGTGCGTCCCCCGGTCCGGCAGCCCGCTACGGCGTCAGCCGCGCTGGATGCCGCTGGTGTCCTGGAGGATGCCGCGGCGGCCGTCCTGCGTCTGCGCGATGAGCGCCTGGCCCCGCTGGTCGACCGCGAGAAACCAGGTGCCCGGGGTGAGTTCGGCGACCGGCTGCGGAGAGCCGTCCTCGGGGAAGAGGGGCCTGGCGACCGGCACGGCGAACCAGAACGGCTGGAACGGCTGGGCCGCGCCCATGTCCTGCGGCTGCGGTGCGCCCGGCTGGGGCTGCTGGCCGTACGGCTGCTGCCCGTACGGGCCCGGCTGGCCCTGCTGCGGTGCGCCCGGGTAGCCGTAACCGCCGGGCTGCTGGCCGTAGGGCATCTGGCCCATCTGCGGCTGCTTCGGCCCGCCCGCCGGGATCAGCGGGGTGCGCAGGGCCGGGACGAGCGGCGTCGCGAGGGCGAAGCCGGCGATGACAAGGGTGGCGAGGAAGCCGAGCCACGCGCCCGCGCCGAGGCTGAGCCCGGAGGCGTCGGGCTTCAGCACCAGCGACCAGAACGAGCTCCAGAAGGCGGCGACGGCGAGCGGTACGCCCCACTGCCCGAGGCTGAGCGTCGCGAACTTGACGTCCTGCTGCATCAGCCGGCCGAGGACGACCAGTACGGCGGCGATGATGCCGAGGAGGTACACCGCCGGCAGGATCACGGTCACCATGTCCGTGTCCCAAGCGCTCGGCAGCTCGTTGCAGCGCTCGCCGCAGTCGTCTGCCGTGTAGAAGTTGAGGAACGAGGCGATGAACAGCAGGACCGCTGCTGCAGCCACCGCGCCGTCGCCTCGTGTGAGCGAGCGGATGTTCACGTGGGGTCCTTAGTCGGTTTCGTCGTGGTCATGGTCTGCCGGGGGTGAGGCCCCATCGTACGGATGAACCCCCTGCCGCATCCGGCGGGTTCGGTACTTCGCGCTGTGAGATCGATCAGGTCCTCGCCCTCCGGGCGGGGATGGTGACTCCCTCTGCGGGCAAGGCTGTTGACCGGCGCTTACCTGCGGTCACTCGCCGCGGCGCCGCGCGTCAGGTACGCGGTCAGGCCGTCGGCCACCCCCGCGGCGGCGCGCTTCTGCCATGCGGGCGAGGAGAGTTGGGCCGCGTCGCGGGCGTTGCGCATGTTGCCGCACTCCAGGAAGACCTTGGGGACGCGGCTGAGGTTGAGGCCGCCGAGGTCCGCGCGGATGTCGAGGCCGCTTCCGTCGCCGATGTACT
Organism: Streptomyces xiaopingdaonensis; assembly: GCF_000262345.1. Classification (GTDB taxonomy): domain Bacteria; phylum Actinomycetota; class Actinomycetes; order Streptomycetales; family Streptomycetaceae; genus Streptomyces; species Streptomyces xiaopingdaonensis. The sequence goes on from NZ_AJTQ01000104.1 coordinate 6,750, forward strand.
CGGCCGGCCGTGCACCCGTCGCCGCGCGGAAACCCGACGCCAACTCCCGGCCCAGCCGGGCCGAGGGCGCCACGATGGCGCGGGTGTCCGCGCCCCGGGTGCGGACCTCGCCCGGGAGGATGACGTGGAAGCCGCGGGCGTCCGCGGGGGCTCCGTCCGCGTGGAGCGAGACCGCGGCGTCCGCCTTCGCCTCGTTGCCGATCCGGGCGCGCTCGTCGACGCACGGCCCCCACTCCACGTCCCCGCGCTTCTCGCCGCCGGAGTGCACCAGCACCACCTCGGCGCCCTCCGAGACCAGCAGCCGCTCCACGCGCTCGGCCAGCGCCAGTGTGAACTCCGCCTCGGCGTAGCCGTCTTCGGTCTCGGTGCCCGTCGTGTCGCACTCCTTCGTCCCCTCGCCCATGTCGACCTGACGGTTGATCTCCCGTGCGTGGTCGCGGTTGCCCGGGTGGTGCCCGGGGTCGAGCACGACGGTCCGGCCGTCCAGCACCTTCTCCTGCGCGGACGGGCTTCCGGACGGCCGCGCGTCCGGGGCGCGTTGCGCGGTACCTGCGCCGTCGTCCCCGCCCCACACGCGCCAGCCGAGCCAGCCGAGGAGCACGAGGGGGACGGCCACGCAGAGGGCGAGCAGGACGGCGCCGCGCGGGCCGCGGCGTCCCGGCGGCCGGTCGGGCAGGGGCGGGGGGAGGGTGTTCGACACGAGTGGCGATGGTAGCCGCGGCGTGCGGCGTTCAGATGCCCGGTCCTGTACGGCGCAGCACGCGGAGCGAGCGCACGGTCGAGATCTCGGTGAAAGCGCCGGAGGAGAGCGCCCTCCTGTGCATGCGGTACGGCGCCTGGCCGCCGTCGGCCGGGTCGGGGAAGACGTCGTGGATGACGAGGAGTCCGCCCTCCGCGAGGTGCGGTGCCCAGCCCTCGTAGTCGGCCGTGGCGTGCTCGTCGGTGTGTCCGCCGTCGACGAAGACGAGCCCCAGCGGGCTGCCCCAGACGGCCGCGATCTGCGGCGAGGCTCCGACGAGTGCGACGGTGTGCCGCTCCAGCCCCGCGGCGTGCAGCGTGCGGCGGAACTCGGGCAGCGTGTCCGTCAAGCCGACGGCGGGGTCGACGAGTTCGGCGTCGTGGTACTCCCAGCCCGGCTGCTGCTCCTCGCTGCCGCGGTGGTGGTCGACGGTGAGCGCGGTGACGCCCGCCCGGCGGGCCGCGTCGGCGAGGAGGAGGGTGGAGCGGCCGCAGTACGTGCCTATCTCCAGCAACGGCAGCCCGTTGCCCGCCGCCTCGACGGCGGCGGCGTGGAGCGCCATGCCCTCGTCGCGGGGCATGAAGCCCTTCGCCTTGTCGAAGGCGGCGAGCAGTTCGGCGGAGGGGCGCTGGTGCATGGGCTTCCCGTGGTCGTGTGGTGCGTGCGCCGGGGCCGACGGGCCGCCGTGCGCCGGGCGGACGGCCGCCTCGTGTCCGACGCCGCTCCCGTGCGGGGCGCGCGGGCGGCCGCCCCCATGCTGCCGTACGCTCCCGGCTGCGCGGTAGGCGGTGCGGCACCTGCGCCCTAGGTCGCGGGGCCGAGGGGCCGGGGCCGTCTTCCCGACGCGGTTGTCGGTGGCGGGTGCCAGGATGCTCCCTATGGCATCCGAGACAGCAGGGCGCGGCGGCGCCGCAGTGCGCACACCGGCAGGCAGGTGGGGCGTCGTGCTCGCCGCGTGCGCCGGGCAGTTCCTCGTCGTCCTCGACGTCTCCGTGATCAACGTGGCGCTGCCCTCGCTCCGCGCCGACCTCGGGCTCAGCGCGACGGGGCTCCAGTGGGTCGTCAACGCCTACACCCTCACCTTCGCCGGCTTCATGCTCCTCGGCGGGCGGGCCGCCGACCTCTTCGGACGCAAACGCGTCTTCGTCACCGGGCTCGTGCTCTTCGCGCTCACCAGCCTCGCGGGCGGACTCGCGCAGGAGCCGTGGCAGTTGGTGGCCGCGCGCGCCCTGCAGGGCGTCGGTGCCGCAGCGCTCGCACCCGCCACCCTCACCATCCTCACCACCACCTTCCCCGAGGGCCCCGCGCGCACCCGCGCCATCGGCACCTGGACCGCGGTGGGCGCGGGCGGCGGCGCGATGGGCGGCCTCGTCGGCGGTGTCCTCACCGAGTTCCTCTCCTGGCGGTGGGTGCTGCTCGTCAACGTCCCCATCGGGGCGCTCGTGCTCGTCGTGGCCGCGGTGTGGGTGGTGGAGCGCCGTGGGCGGGGGCGCCCGCGGCTCGACGTCCTCGGGGCCGTCCTCGTCACCTCCGGGATCGGGGCGCTCGCCTACGGCATCGTCAACGCCGAGACGAGCGGCTGGGGTTCGGCGCAGTTCCTCGTGCCGTTCCTCGGCGGGGCGGTGCTGCTCGGCCTCTTCCTCCTCGTCGAGCGGCGCACGGCGCAACCGCTGATCCCGCTCGGCCTCTTCCGGCTGCGCTCCGTCGCCTCGGCGAACACCGTCCTCTTCGTCAACGGCTCGGCGATGGTCTGCATGTGGTATTTCTTCTCCCTCCACATGCAGAACGTCCTCCACTACCCGCCGCTCCAGGCCGGGTTGGGGTTCCTGCCGATGTCGGTCTCGATCGTCCTCGGCTCCAAGGCGGCGCCGTGGATCATGGTTCGCGTCGGGGAGCGCACGCTCGCCGTCGCGGGCACCCTGACGGCCGCCGCCGGCTACCTCTGGGCGGGCACCATGACGGCGGGCGACGGCTTCGCCGTGACGGTCCTCGGTCCCGGCGCCCTGATGGCGCTCGGTGCCGGGCTGGCGAGCACCACGCTCGCCTCCGTCGCCACGGCGGACGCCGCCCCGCAGGACGCCGGCCTCGTCTCCGGCATGATCAACACCTCCCGTACGCTCGGCGGCGCGCTCGGCCTCGCGGTGCTCTCGACCGTCGCGGCCTCCCGCATCCAGGAGGACGAGCAGGTCGCCTCCCTCGCCTCCGGATACGCGCTCGCGTTCCTCACCGGCGGGCTCGTACTGCTGGGGTGCGCGGTGCTCGGCGTCGTCGCGCTGCCGCGGCCGCGCCGGCGGGCGGCCTCGCCCGCCGCGGGCGCCACGCCGAACGCACCGGCAGGCGACCGGAGTTCGCCCGCCGCGTCCCCCGCGTCCTCCACGTCCGGAGGCACGGGACCCGAGAACCACGAGGAGCAGACCGATGCACGCTGAGTTCCCCTCCACCGGCCGCAGAGTCCTGGTGACGGGCGCTGCCGACGGTCTCGGCCGCGCCCTGGCACGGGAGTTCGCCGCGGCGGGGGACCGCGTCGCGGTGCACTACGGCAGCCGCCGCGCTCAGGCGGAGGAGACGCTCGCGCTGCTCCCCGCCGTCGAGGCGGGACCGCACACCCTCCTCGGCGGCGACCTCTCGGACACGGCCGAGCCCCCGCGGCTCGTGGCGGCGGCCGTGGAGAGCCTCGGCGGACTCGACATCCTCGTCAACAACGCGGCCGTCAACCTGCCGCACCCTCCCGTCGACACGTCGTACGCCGACTGGACTGCGGCCTGGCAGCAGCACACCGCGGTGAACCTGCTCGGCACCGCCGGGCTGGCCCATCAGGCGGCGGCGCGGATGATCGCGCAGGGCCGCGGCGGCCGGATCGTCAACATCGGTTCGCGCGGGGCGTTCAGAGGCGAGCCCGACCACCCTGCCTACGGCGCCACCAAGGCCGCCGTGCACGCCCTCGGCCAGTCGCTCGCGGTCGCCCTCGCGCCGCACGGCATCGCCGTGGCCTCCGTCGCGCCGGGGTTCATCGAGACACCGCGGGTCGCGGACCGCCTCGGCGGCGAGGCGGGCGAAGCGATCCGTGCGCAGAGCCCGTTCGGACGGGCGGCGCAGCCGGAGGAGGTCGCGGCTGCCGTGGCGTGGCTCGCCTCGCCGGCGGGGGAGTGGAGCTCGGGCGCCGTGCTCGACCTCAACGGGGCCTCGTATCTTCGTACTTGAGTCCGGTGCCTGCCGCCGCGGTGGTCCGGCGGGGCAGCGGGGTCGGGGGTGTGCTTGGCGCCAAGGAGGTTCGTGCCTGCGTCGTCGAGACGGCGCCCGTCGGTCCTGCTGCACCGAGGATGAGGTGGTCCACGTCGACGGGGGTCCCAACTCCCTTACCGCTCGGTAGGATCGGGCCGACGCAGCGCAGCCCGGGCGTGCGCGCGCCTCCCGGCGGTGGCGGCCCCGGGCGGGGAAGGAGGCACACCGGGATGCCGATCGACGCCGAGCGGGCCCTCGCGGCCGAACCCACCACGGCCCGGATCGCCTGGGACCACAAGGACGTTCAGCTCTACCACCTCGGCCTCGGAGCCGGCACCCCCGCACTCGACCCGCAGGAGCTGAGGTACCTCCTCGAAGACCGCCTCCACGTCCTCCCCACCTTCGCCACGGTGGCCGGCGGCCGGATGAACGTGACCGACGCGCTCTCGACGCCCGGCCTCGACGTCGACCTCGCCGGAGTCCTCCACGGCGGCCAACTGGTGCGCGTACACCGGCCGTTGCCGATGCGCGGGGACGCCGAGCAGACCTCGCGGATCGTCGCGCTCCACGACAAGGGGAAGGCGGCCGTGCTCGTCATCGAGTCGGCGGCGTCGGACGCCGAAGGGCCGCTCTGGGAGCAGCAGACGCAGCTCTTCCTCCGCGGCGAGGGCGGGTTCGGCGGCGAGCGCGGACCCTCCGAGCGGATCGCGGCGCCCGAGCGCGAGCCGGACACCGTCGTGGAGAAGCCGATCCGCGAGGACCAGGCGCTGCTCTACCGCCTCTCCGGCGACTGGAACCCCCTCCACGCCGACCCGGAGTTCGCGGCGCTCGCCGGCTTCGACCGCCCCATCCTGCACGGACTCAGCTCCTACGGCATGGCCCTCAAGGCCGTCGTCGACAGCGTCCTCGGCGGCGATCCGACGCGGGTGCGCAGCTACCGCACGCGGTTCGCCGGCGTCGTCTTCCCCGGTGAGACGCTCCGGGTCCGCCTCTGGCACGTCGGCGAGGGGCGCGTCCAGCTCACCGCGACGGCCGTGGAGCGGGAGGACGCGACGGTGCTGGCGGACACCGTCGTCGAGCACACCTGAGCGCGGCGCGCACACCGCGAGGGCGGTGCCGAGGAGACGAACTCCTCGACACCGCCCTCGGTTTGTCTCTCCCCCTTTTTGGTGTGTGCCGGCCGCGGTCAGCCGCTCAGGCGACCGAGGCGTCCGGCTGCTGCGGTGGCCGCCGATGGCGCCCCTGCCCCTGCGCGGGAACGCTGGGCTCCCGCTCCTCCGCAACGGAGGCCGGCCCCCTGTGCTTCCCCGGGGGGTGCTCTTCGCGGGGCGAGTCGGTCTGGATCTCGGACATCGCGAGGTAACTCCGTGGTCTTGCTTGCGCCGTACCCGACCGGATTCTAACGGTGCGTCGGCTCGTCCTCATGTTCTCTCGGCCGCTGCGAGCGGCGCCTCCTGCAGCGGCACGGGCCGGTGCGCAGCGGCGCTGCCCGCGGAGAACTCCGCCGCCGCGCCCGGCCGCCGGCACACCCCTGCCTCTTCCGGACGCCCGGGTTGTTGCGGGGTTGTGATCCTGCGGCGCGCCTCGGCCGACGCGGGCCCCGGACGCGCCTCCCGCTGCCCCTCGTGGGCCGCCGACAGCGCTTCGACGGCGGGTAGTTGGAGGGCCAGGAACGGTGCACCTGCCCGCGGGGCCCAGTGCTGCGGCCCGGTGGCGGGGTCGTCCGCGCCACGAGGTCGGTCGCTGGACACCTTGAGGGCACCACCGGGGCTCTGCGCCTCGTCGTGCGCTGCGTCGGCGACCGGTTCGGCGGAGTGCGGTGCCCGGGGGCCCTTGGGCGCGGGGTGGTGGGCGGGTGGCTCCGGTGACGGGACGGGGGGAGCGGTTCGCCAAGTTGCCGTGGTCGGCGCCGCATTGGGGAGCCCTCCCTGCGGCAGCCCGGTGGTGCTTTGGTCAGGGGTGTCGGGGGCCTGTGGTGCGGGGGCTGCCTGGGCGGGGATGTCGGGGTGTTGTGCGGGAGAGGGTGGGGAGGTCGGCTGGTTCGAGGGTGCCGGCTCGGTGGCCGAACAACCGGCGGGGGCCGACGGGCCGGGAGCTGCGGAGTGCCAAGTCGTTGTGGCAGGGGGTGGGCTGTGCAGCTCGGGGATGCCGCGGGTGTCGGGAGCCGCGGCCTGTGGTGCGGGGGCTTCCTGCGCGGTGCTGTCGAGGTGCTGCGCCGGAGGGGGTGGGGAGGTCGGCTTGTTCGAGGGTGCCGGCTCGGTGGCCGGGCAACCGGCGGGGGCTGACGGGCGGGGAGCGTGGACAGGGATCACGGGACGCCAAGTCGCCTCCGCAGAAGGAGAGTTGTGCGGACCGGGGGTGCCGCCGGTGTCCGGACCCGGGGGCTGCGGCGCGGGCCGTACCTGGCCGCAGGTGCCGGGCCGCTTCCCCGGCGCCGTGGACGAACCGGTCGACGGTGCCGGACCGGCGGCCGACGGCGCGCCGGGTCCGGGCTCCGAGGAGGCAGGCGGTGCCGGTCGCGGGGGATCGGAGCCGTCGGCGCCGGGCGGCGGATGCGGGCCGTCGTTCCCCGAGGGCGCTGCCCCGCGGGTGGGCTGCCGGGGAGACGCCGCCTCCCCGGTGGCATGCCGGCCGCCCTCGGGGCCGGGTCTCGGAGGTGTGTCGTCGTCGCCCTGCTGCGGGTCCCCTTCCATGCCGGGGAGTCGGGGCGCGGAACCGGGCGGGCGGCGACCCCGGCCGGACGAGGAGTTGCGTTGCGCGGGCATGCGGGGGTGCTCGGTGCCGGATCCTCGCGGGCTCGACGGCTCGTCGGAGGGCTGACGCCGAGTCGCCTCGGTGGCCTGCGCGTCGGAGGAGTTCTTGTCCGGGCCCCGCTCCCGCGCGCCCTCGGCGGGACGCGCATCCCCGTCGGACGGTTCGTGCCCGGCGCCGGACTCCTCGCCCTCCGGCGTGCCGGAGCGTTCCTGCACCGGCGCGTGCCCTCCGGCCTCCGGCGGCTCGGGGAGGGGAGTGCGGAGGCAGGCGAGCCCGCAGAGCGCGTGGGGCACCGAGTACGGGAGGCGGAGGTCGCCCTCGGCGCTCCAGAGGCCGTGCCCCGTCAACCATCCCTGCGGCGGCGGGATATGGCGCACCCCGCGCTGCGCCGGGCGCCAGACCGCCAGCCAGCCCTCGCCGCCGAGCGGCATGCGCACCCCGTGCGCCCCCGCGTCCCGCGGCGCCGCGGCGCCGGGCGCGGGCACCGGCTGGGCGAGGAGCGCGACGGTGCACCGTTCGGGGAGGAGCGTCTGCCGCGGCTGGGTCGCGAAAGGGGTGAGCCGGACGCCGTGCGGATGGAGCGCCTCGGGGAAGCGGACGGGCCGGTGGCTGCCGAGCACCCCCCAGCCGAGGCGTGCCTCGCCCGGCGCGTCGGAGCGGACGAGGAGGAGGCCGCTGTCCCGGTCGGCGAGGAGGAGCCGGTCGTTGCTCGTCTCCGTGATCTGGAGGAGCGGGCTCACCTCGCCGCCCCGCGCCAGGTCGACGACGACGCTCTTGACGGGCGCCGAACCGCCCCCTGCCTCGGCCCGGTCGACGGCGAGGAGCCGGCCCTCCGGGTCGAGCCACGCGCCGCCGCTGCACCGCCCCTGCACGTGCGCGAGCAGTTCGGGCCGCCCCGGCGTCCCCCCGGCGACGAGCCAGACGGCGGAGCCCTCGCGCCCCTGCGCGAGGGCGTAGACGCGGGTCCCGCACGGGGAGGGCGGGAGCAGCGTGAGCCGCGGGGACTCGACGGAGCCCAGGGGGAGTTCGCCGGTCCCCGAGTCGGTGGGGTAGAGCAGTGCGAGCGCGTACTCGCCGCCCACGTCGCGGGCGATGAGCACCCGGCCGTCTGTGAGGGGGAGGACCTGGGTGCCGGGCTCCTCCGGCTGGTTGCCGGGGAGCGGGACGGCGTAGGGTTCGGGACCCGCGAGCGTCCAGCGCTCCGGATACCAGTTGGGCGCGGCGCTGCCGGGCTCGGCGGGCGCCAGCCGGGCGGCGTAGGAGCCGTCGGCTGCGATGGTGAAGCTGCTGCCGGGCGCCGCGGGCGCGGGCGCGTTGCCGTCGTCGGTACGAGACGTCACGACGCGATCACCTCCTGTGACAGAAGCAAGCTAGGTCTCGTACTTCCTGTCGAACAACGGGAGTTGAGTTCGTTCATGCGGAAGGGTGAAGCGCAGAACACTCGGTCGCGTGCCTCTGTGACCCCTGGGGTTTCTGTGGCCGACGGGGCGGACAGGGTCCGCCGAGCCGCTGCTCCTCGGGTTCGCCGCCGCCCAACTCGGCGCCGTGCAGCGGCCTTGCGTACGCCCGGCCCGCCCGCGGCCGCGCTCGTCCGCAAGGGGCCTCCCCGGGCCCCTCGCGCGGTGCCGCACGGCAGGTAGCCTTTCCTCCGTGCCCGCACTCTCCGAAGTCATCGCCGTGCTCGACGCCCTGTGGCCGCGCGAGCGCGCAGAGCAGTGGGACGCCGTCGGCACCGTCGTCGGCGACCTGCACCACGATCCGGACGTCGGCCGCGTGCTCTTCGCCGTCGACCCCGTGCAGCAGATCGCCGACGAGGCCGTCGCGCTCGGCGCCGACCTGCTCGTCACCCACCACCCGCTCTACCTGCGCGGCACCACCACCGTCGCCGCCGACACCTTCAAGGGCCGAGTGGTGCACACTCTCATCCGCAGCGGCACGGCGCTCCACGTCGCGCACACCAACGCCGACACCGCGGACCCCGGCGTCTCCGACGCGCTCGCCGGCGCCCTCGGGCTCCGCGTCGTCGCGCCGCTCGTCCCCGACGCCTCCGACCCGGCGGGGCGCCGCGGCCTCGGCCGGGTCTGCGAACCCGAGGAGCCGCTCAGCTTCGCCGAGTTGACGAGGCTCGCGGCCGAGCGCCTGCCCGCGACGGCGCAGGGCATCCGCGCCGCGGGCGACCGGCAGCAGATCGTTCGCACGGTCGCCGTCAGCGGCGGCAGCGGCGACAGCCTCTTCGACGCCGCGCGTGCCGCGGGCGTCGACGCCTTCCTCACCTCCGACCTGCGCCACCACCCCGTCTCGGAGGCCCGCGAGCACTCCCCGCTCTGCCTGCTCGACGCCGCGCACTTCGCCACGGAGTGGCCCTGGTGCGAGCAGGCCGCAGCCCAACTCGACGCCGTCGCCGCGGAGCGCGGCTGGGACCTGCGCACCCACGTCTCGCACACGGTCACCGACCCGTGGACGGCACACGCCGCGTCCCCGGTCGCCGGCGCCGCCCCCTCCTCCGTCGCGTCCGCCGCGCGGAGCACCGACCGACCCACACCAGGAGCCCCCAACTGAACGCCGCGCCAGCCGACCAGATCCGACTCCTCGACGTACAGGACCTCGACACCCGCCTCACCCAGCTCGCGCACCGCCGCTCCCACCTTCCGGAACACCAGGAGGTGCAGCAGCTCGAGGCCGACCTCGTGCAGCTCCGTGACCTGCTCGTCGCCGCGCAGACCGAGGAGAGCGACACCACTCGCGAGCAGACCAAGGCCGAGCAGGACGTCGACCAGGTCCGCCAGCGCGCCGCGCGCAACCAGCAGCGCCTCGACTCGGGCGCCGTCACCAACCCGAAGGACCTGGAGAACCTCCAGAGCGAACTCGCCTCCCTCGCCAAGCGCCAGGGCGACCTGGAGGACATCGTCCTGGAGGTGATGGAGCGGCGCGAGTCCGCGCAGGAGCGTGCGGAGGAGCTCGCCGAGCGCGCCGAGTCCGCGGGCAACCGCGTCGCCGAGGTCACCGAGCGCAGGGACGCGGCGCTCGCCGAGATCGACGACGAGATCTCCTCCACCCGCAAGGAGCGCGAGGTCACGGCCGGTGCGGTCCCCGACGACCTACTGAAGCTCTACGACCGCATCCGCGAGCGCGAAGGCGGCGTCGGCGCGGCCAAGCTCTACCAGCGCCGCTGCGAGGGGTGCCGCCTGGAGCTCAACATCACCGAGCTCAACGACGTCCGCTCCGCAGCCCCCGACACCGTCGTCCGCTGCGAGAACTGCAACCGCATCCTCGTCCGCACACCCGAGTCCGGTCTGTGACGACCGCGCACCGCACCCTCCTCGTCGAGGCCGACGGCGGCTCCCGCGGCAACCCCGGGCCCGCCGGCTACGGCGCCGTCGTCAAGGACGCCGCGACGGGCGGGACGCTCCAGGAGGTCGCCGAGTACATCGGACGCGCCACCAACAACGTGGCGGAGTACCGCGGGCTGTTGGCCGGGCTGCGTGCCGCGCACACGCTCGACCCGGAGGCCGCCGTCCTGGTGCGGATGGACTCCAAGCTCGTCGTGGAGCAGATGTCGGGGCGCTGGAGGATCAGGCACCCCGACATGCAGCCCCTCGCGGACCAGGCACGCGGCGTCTTCCCGCCGGGTGCCGTGACGTACGAGTGGATTCCGCGCGCCGAGAACAAGCACGCGGACCGCCTCGCCAACGAGGCGATGGACGCGGGTGCCGAGGGCGGCGAGTGGCAACCGGGGGCGTCGACGGCGGAGTTGGAGGCACAGACCGCGGCCGCGGAGCGGGGCGCGGAGAAGGGGGCGGCCGCGGAGAAGGCCGCCGTCGCCGAGGCGGCGGTGCAGGCAGGCGAGGCGAGCGCCGAGCGCGCCCCGCGGACCGTGCAGGGGTGGGGCCCCGACCTCGGTCCGCCCGCCACCTTCGTCCTCCTGCGGCACGGCGAGACGCTCCTCACCCCGCAGAAGCGCTTCTCCGGCAGCGGCGGCACCGACCCCGAACTCTCCGAGGCGGGCAGGGCCCAGGCCCGCGCCGCCGCCGACGCGCTCGCGGCCCGCGGCACCGTGGAGGCCGTCGTCACCTCGCCGTTGCTGCGCTGCCGCGAGACGGCCGAGGTCGTCGCGGCGCGGCTCGGCCTGGAGGTGCGCACCGAAGAGGGCCTGCGCGAGACCGACTTCGGCGCCTGGGAGGGCCTCACCTTCCGGGAGGTGCGCGAGCGCCATCCGGCGGACCTCGACGCCTGGCTCGCCTCCCCCGAGGCGCAACCGACGGGCGGGGGCGAGTCGTTCGCCGACGTGGGCCGCCGCACCGCCGTCGCCAGGGACGAGCTGCTCGCGCGCTACCGGGGGAGGACCGTCCTGCTCGTCACGCACGTCACGCCGATCAAGACCCTGGTGCGGCTGGCGCTCGGTGCGCCGCCCGAGTCCCTCTTCCGTATGGAACTCTCGGCGGCTTCCCTCTCGGCCGTCGCCTACTACGCCGACGGCAACGCGTCGGTGCGGCTCTTCAACGACACGGGGCACCTGCGGGGTTGAGTCGCGAAGGCCGCCCGCCTCGACGCCGGCAGCCTCACCCCCGCAGCCCGCTCGCCTGCTCCGCGAGCCGCGTCACGCGCGCCCAGTCCCCCGCGGCGAGCGCGTCCCCGGGGGCGAGCCAGGTGCCGCCGACGCAGCCGACGTTGGGGAGCGCCAGGTACTCCCGCGCGTTCTCCGGCGTGATGCCGCCCGTCGGGCAGAAGCGGGCGGACTCCAGGGGTGAGGCGAGCGCCTTGAGGTAGGGGACGCCGCCCGCCGCCTGGGCGGGGAAGAACTTCATCTCGCGGACTCCGCGCTCCAGCAGCGCGACCGCCTCCGACGCCGTGGAGACGCCGGGGAGATAGGGAAGCCCGCTCCGCTGCGCCGCGCCGAGGAGGCGGTCCGTCCACCCCGGGCTGACGAGGAACCCGGCCCCTGCGGCGCGCGCCTCCTCGACCTGCTCCGGCCTGAGCACCGTACCCGCGCCGACGGCCACCTCCGGCACCTCGGCCGCGATGCGCCGGATCGCCTCGACGGCGCCCGGCGTGCGGAGGGTGACCTCCACGGCCGTCAGCCCGCCCGCTGCGAGCGCGCGCGCCAACGGAACCGCGTTCTCCGGATCTTCGAGGACGACGACGGGAAGCACGGGCGCGAGGTCGAGCGGGGAGTGGTCCATGCCGCCATCCTGCCCGCGGCACCCATACCGCGCAACGGCCGTTGCGCACTGCGCAATGCGGTCCGCTCGCCGCCCGATCCTCCTGGCACGGACCGGAGTTGACAGCGACCCGGCCCGGAATGCCCGGATACCGGAGGTCGACGGTGAGAGGCTGGGCGGCGTGAAAGACGCGGAGCGGTTGAGGGAACGGTTCGGCCTGGCGCCGCACCCGGAAGGCGGCTGGTACCGGAACGCCTACACCAGCCCCGTCCCCGTGCACCTCGACGACGACCGCGGCACGCGCCCGGCGGCGACGCTCATCCACTACCTCCTCGACGCGGGCGAGGAATCGGCCTGGCACGTCGTCGCCTCGGACGAGGTCTGGCTCTGGCAGCTCGGCGGCCCGCTGGAGCTCCGGCTCGGCGGCAGCGGCGCCGCGCCGGACGGGACGACCGCCGTCGCACTGGGCCCCGAGCCAGGCGAGCAGCAGCTCCAGAGCCTCGTCCCGGCCGGGACCTGGCAGACGGCCCGGCCCCTCGCCGACGAGCCGGTGCTCCTCGGCGTCCTCGTCTCACCCGGCTTCGACTTCGCCGACTTCCGGACGCGCAACGGCGGTTGAGCCCCGCTACAGCTCGCTGACGACCACGTCGAACTGCCGCACCCGCCCGGCCTGCGCCTCTTGTGCCTCGATCGTGTACCCCAGCGCCCGCAGCGCCTCCGCCAACTCCTCGGGCCCCGCGGGCTCGGCGCCCGACTCCAGGAGTTCCCGTACGAGACGGCCCTTGGTCGCCTTGTTGAAGTGGCTCACGACGGAGCGCTTCTCCACCCCGTCCACCGTCCGCACGTGGAGCACCCGCACCGACGCGGTGCGCTCCGCCAACTTCCGCGCGGGCTTGAACATCCCGGTGTACGCCGAGGAGCGCAGGTCGAGCACGAGCCCCTCCCCGGCGGCCTGCGGCACCGCCTCCCCGAGCGGGCCGCGCCAGTGCGCCGCGAGCCCGCCGACGCCCGGCAGCTTGACGCCGCCCGCGCACCGGTAGGCCGGGATCGCGTCCTCGGGTCCCACAACTCCCCACAGCCCGGAGAAGATCAGCACCGAGCGCGCCGCGCGCTCGCGCGCGGGCCGGCTCAGCGTCGCGAAGGAGAGCGCGTCGTAGAGGACGCCCGTGTACCGCTCGCGGGCGGGGAGCGTGGGTGCCTGACGCAGCGCGGCGTTCTTCGCCACCTCGGCGCGCTGGCCCGGGCTGAGTCCGAGGACGGTGCGGGCCTTTTCGACGGCGTCGTCGTCGCCGGAGCAGAGCGCCACCAGCTCGTCGAGGACGGCGCGCCGCGCGGGCGCCAGTCCGGGGAGCGTCAGCGACGCCGGGTCGACGGGGGGCCCTTCCCCGCCCTCGGCCTTGCCTTCGGACGGGGGCAGCAGCACCAGCACTGCGTCTCTCCTTGCTCTGCGAGGTCTCCGGCGGAACGCCCGAGCGCCCGCCCCCGCCGGGCGGCGGGGGCGGGCGCAGCGCGTGCGGTGTTCAGCCCGCGGCGGCCGTCGACGGCTCGTCCGCGGCCTCGTTGGGCGCGAGCGTGTCCATGAACGAGCTCACGGAGAAGACGGCGTTGCCCGCGCCCGCCGGGCCGTAGCCGGGGGGAGAGGTGAGGCCGTGCTTGTCCATGGTGGCGCGGTACGCGTCGAGGAGGCGGATGTGATACTCAAGCGGGGCGCCCTTGGGGTTGGTCTTGCCGAGCGGCGTCGTCGGCTCCGGGCACCAGGTGGTGAACCGGGGTGTGATGCCCTTCGACATGAAGTACTCGAGGCCCTCGGTGGTCGAGGCGATCGCCTCGTCGACGTCGGTGAAGCCGAAGGGCTCCGCCATCTCGACGCCCGCGACGAAGTTGGGGATGACGTTCCGCGGCCCGAAGATCTCGGCGGAGTCGAGGATGCGGCGGTGCCACTCGTCACGGCCGACGTACCGCTCCTTGCCGGGGCAGTACAGCTCGAAGAGCCGGCGGTCCCACACCTCGTAGTTGGGGTGGTAGATGCGGATGCCGTAGTCGTGGAAGCGCTGGACGTCCTCCTTGGGGAGCGCCTGCGCGACGACCTTGCCCGTCCAGCGGCCGGGGAAGCGCTCCTCGATCGCCTTGGCGTAGCTGCCGTAGAAGTCGGCCTCGTCGCGGCCCTGCACCTTGGAGGTGATCGAGCCGCCGGTGAGCGTGTAGGCGCGGGAGGTGCCGGCCGTGTCGTACTGCGCGATGATGTCGAGCGCCTCCAGCACCTCGTCGGCCGGCTTCACCCCGGTGTACGGGCGTCCGGCGGCCTTGTGCTGGCGCCAGTTGTGGTTGATGTCGCAGTACTGGCACTCCTCCTTGGCGCCGAAGTACTGGCAGACGCGGAAGACGGTGAGGTAGATGAGGTAGCCCCACTGGATCGTCGGCGCCACCTCCATCACGGACTTCCCGTTGGAGAGCTTGTGCCGGTAGTACTCGGGCATGGGCGGCAGCCCGACGTCGCCGATGAACCGGCCGTCGAGGTAGAGGCCGAGCACGCCCTCGTCGTCCGGCTTCACGGTGTACGGCGAGTCCGGGTTGACGCGCACCGAGACGACGGTGCGGCGCAGTTCGTACGGGCCGCCCGTGAGGACGATCTCCTCCGGCGGGCGCTTGAGCGCCGCGGCTCCCAGCTCGGGCAGGGTGCGGTGGTCGAAGGAGAAGATGAAGTAGGACTTCGGCTTGACGTCGCCGTCCTCGTTGCCGCTGAGCGCCGACTCGTCGAAATTGATCCCGCCGCGGAGGAGGTCCTCCTTGAGTACGGCCTCCCGCGGAATGTGCGGGAAGCGCTCCATCAACTCCTCGACGACTGCGGTACGGCTGTCCATCAACGTTTCGTCTCCCTAGGTTCCCGTCCCGTGACCCCCGACGGTACTCCGCGGGATCAGCGGTGCGTACACCCCTCCCCGTCATGGGCCGAGCGCCGCCCGCGTACCGGCATACGCGGGCAACCCAGATATACCGCACCCCTCTCCGCCGTTCCGGAACCGGACCCGGGGACGCGTCCGGCCGGCCCGGATGATCGCCGGGGGTGACAAGCAGGCGCTCCGGTGCGATTCTTGCGCCTTCGCACCACCCTTCCCAGCAGGCCGCGCGGTACGCGCGGAGGTATCCCGGACGGAGAATCCAGCGTGCTAAGGAGTACGGCTGTGCCGGAGGACGCGCAGAACCGCTTCGAGGCCACGAGGCCGCACCCGGCGCGGGTGTACGACTGCCTCCTCGACGGCAAGGACAACTACCCGGTCGACCAGGAGGTCGCCGACGAACTCGCGCGCCGCTGGCCCGAGATACGCCTGGGCACCCAGGAGAACCGGGCGTGGATGCACCGCGTCGTGCGCCGCCTCGCGACCGAGCACGGCGTCCGCCAGTTCCTCGACATCGGTACCGGCATCCCGACCAGCCCCAACCTCCACGAGATCGCGCAGGAGGCGGCGCCGGCCGCTCGCGTCGTCTACGTCGACAACGATCCCGTCGTCCTCGCGCACGCGCAGGCCCTCCTCACCCCGGTGAGCGCCGCAGGCACCACCAGCTACGTCCAGGCGGACCTGCGCGACCCGGCCGCCGTCCTCGCCTCCGAAGAGGTGCGCGGCACCCTGGACTTCAGCAAGCCGATCGGGCTGACGCTCGTGGCGATCATGCACTTCCTCGAGGACGCCGAGGACCCGTACGACGTCGTCGCCACCCTCGTCGACGCGCTGCCGACGGGCTCCTACGTCGCCCTCTCGCACGCCTGCGGCGACGCGGCGCCGGCGAGCGCGGCGGAGGCGGCCGTCTTCTACCGCGAGCGCGGTGTCTCCGCGCCCGTGGTGCCGCGGAGCGTGGCGGGGATCGAGCGGTTCTTCGACGGTCTCGAACTCCTCGACCCCGGCGTCGTCCCGGTCAACCGCTGGGACGAGGACCCGGAGCGGCGGCTCGACGAGGACGTCTGGTTCTTCGGCGGGCTCGGCCGCAAGCACCGCACCTCCTGAGGCCGTCCGTCGGGGAGCGCGGGACCAGCAAGCCGAGAAACGGAGCACCGCACGTGCCGCGGACACTCGTCGTTCAGCACACGCCGACCTCGGGGATCGGCCGCCTCGGCGGCTGGTTCGAGGAGGACGGCCTCACCCTCGACCACGTCCACGCCTACCGCGGTGACCCGCTGCCCGAGGCGCTCGACGCGTACGGGGCGCTGGTGGTCCTCGGCGGCGGCTACCTGCCGGACGAGGACGCCCGCGCACCGTGGCTCGCGCGCACGCGCCAACTCACCACCCTCGCCCTCCGGTCGGGCACGCCCGTCTTCGGTGTCTGCCTCGGCGGCCAGCTCCTCGCGCACGTGGCGGGCGGCGCCGTCACCGCCCGCCACGGCCTGCCGGAGGCCGGCAGCACTCCGCTGACGCTCCGTCCCGAGGCGGCGGAGGACGCGCTCTTCCGCGGGCTGCCGGAGCGCGTGACCGCCGTCGAGAACCGGGTCGACGCGGTGACCCGGCTGCCCTCCGACGCGGTGTGGCTCGCCGAGAGCGAGCGGTGTCCCGTGCAGGCGTTCCGGGTCGGGGAGCGCGCCTGGGGTGTGCAGTTCCATCCGGAGGCCGACGCCGCCCGGGTCGCCGGCTGGGACCGGGAGGAGCTCGCGGCGCGCGGTTTCGACCGGGAGGAGCTGGTGCGCGCCGCCGAGCGGGACGAGGCGGCCTCGCGGCAGGTCTGGCGGACGGTGCTGCGGAGGTTCGCCGCGCTCGTCGCGCCCGGCGGCTGAGCCGCTACAACGGCAGCAGGAAGACCGGCGAGGGGACGTCCAACCGGTCTGCGACGGGGGAGAGTTCGCCGCTCGCCTCGTCGACGTCGAAGACCTGCACCGCGTCCGAGTGCTGCCCGCCGACGAAGAGGAGCCGTCCGTCGGGCGAGAGCGCGAGGTGGCGGGGGAAGGCCACGTCGAGCGGGACGGTGCCGAGGAGGCGGAGGCCGGCTCCGCCGTCCTCGACGGCGTACCGGGTGAGCGTCTCGTCGCCGCGGTTGCCGAGATAGGCGTGGGCGCCGTCGCCCGTGACGACGAACTGCGAGGGGGCGCTGGGCGCCGTCGTGCCGGTGCCCTGCGGGGCCGCGGGGGTGAGGGTGCCGGTGGCCGCGTCGTAGGCGCAGACGGCCACCGTGTCGTCCAGCTCGTTGGCGAGGTAGGCGTAGGCGCCGTTCGGATGGAAGGTGAGGTGCCGCGGTCCTGCGCCGGGGGCGAGTGCGGCCCGGGCGACCTCCCGCAGGGTGCCGGCCGTCTCGTCGAACGCGTAGCTGTAGACGGTGTCGGTCCCCAGGTCGCAGGCGAGCGCGTGCCGTCCGTCGGGGGAGGGGAGCAACTGATGGGCGTGCGGCCCCTGTTGTCCTGGTCCGGGCGGCGGGTCGTCGTGGACGACGTGTGCGGTGAGCGCGCCGAGTGCGCCGTCGTGCTCGATCGCGTGCACGGCGACGCTGCCGGAGCCGTAGGCGGCGCTCAACAGCCAGTCGCCCGACGGGTGCACGGCGACCTGGCACGGCGCGGAGCCGCCGGCGGGCACGGTGCCGAGCACCTCGTACGCCCCGTCGTCCCGCACGGCGACGGCCGTGATCCCGCCCTCCTCCTGTTCGTTGACGGCGTAGAGCGTCCTGCCCGACGGGTGCGGTGCGAGGTACGACGGGTTCTCGACGGGTACCTCGCCGACGAGCGAGACGGTCCCGCTCGCCGCGTACTCCGCGACGCCGATCCCCGTCGCCCCGTCCTGCCCGGTGTAACTCCCCAGCAGCAGCCGCCTGTCGGCGCCGCCGGACCGCGGACCCGCATGCGCCGGACCCGGGGCGGCGACGGCCCCTGCCGCCAGGTCCTCCGTCACCGCGCGCCGGGTCGGGCGGGCGTCTCTCGGCGGCTTGCGGTGCGGGTGCGGCATCGCGTGTACCTCGGTGTCGGGTGCTGGAAGGCTGCGGTCCGGACCAATGCCACCCTGGCGGTTGGCTCGCCGGATGACAAGAGACGGCCACCCGCCCCGGCGCGGCGAGTCGGGACGCGCACGGGCCGGCCCGAGGGGAACTCCCGGGCCGGCCCGTGCCGGTGCGCTCCGTCAGTACCAGAAGAGGCCGCCACGGCTCTTGCCCGTGGTGCTCTCCTTGGCGTCGAAGTCCGTGAGGTGGAGGGTCGGGGTGGTGAGAGAGCTGCCCGACACCCCCTTGTCCTTGTGGAAGGAGGAGTCGTGCCAGCCGAAGCCGTCCGCCTGGGCGGCTGCCGCACCGGACAGGCCGAAGCCTGCCAGGGCGACGGTGACGACTGCGGCGCGCAGGGTCGTACGCATGGGGAGACCTCCCGCTCGTCGATTGGATCGAGGGCGAGGTACCACAGCGGTGCGCCCGGTGCACCTGCCGTGACCCCGACGGCGGACGACGCGCATGCGGATGGCGGCAGGCGGCGCCGGCACACCCCGCCACGGCGGAGGGCGGCGCTCGCGGACCGCGTCGAGGGCCGGCCGACCGTGGGCTGCCGCGCGGCGCTTCCCCCGATGCGACGCCGGCGATCGCCCTCTCGCCCCCGTGCCGGTCGGCCGACCCTCGATGACGAGCGTAGGAGCGCCGCGAGCACCGGACCACCGTGCACTCTGCTCAGGTTCGCGCGCCGGGTGTGCACGGTGCTCAGTCCGCCGGTGCCGTCCCACCTGTGATGTCGAGCGCCAGCACAAGGTCGTGGACGCCCGAACCGCTCGTCAACAGGTCGCGATTGAGGAGGCGTTCGGCCGTGCGCAGGCGCGCCCTGACGGTGTTGCGGCTGATGCCGAGGTGCTCGGCGGCTCTGCGCGCGTCCGCGTTGGCGGCCGTCCAGGCCCGCAGCGTCGACTCGACGTGCCCCGTGTCGCGCAACGGGTGCAGGAACGACGAGGCCCAGGCGGCGGCGGGGCCCGAGCGCAGCAGGTGCTCCAGCGTCGCGCGCGGAGTGGGCTCGTCCGGCTGCTGACGGGACGGCGCGAGCGAGAGCGCCAGGCCGAGCGCGGCGCGGTCGTGCAGGTCGCCGAGGTCGAGCCCGAGCGCCTCCTCGACCGTGTGCAGGTGCGCCGCGACGGTGTTGCGGCTCACCCCCAACAGGCGCGCGACGAGAGTCCTGGGGAAGGTGACGCTGAGGCGCGCGGCGTCGAGGGTGAGCGCCTTGGCGGACTCCAGCGGGCGGAGGAAGCCGTGCGCCCAGGCCGGCGCCTCGGGACGGGGCAGCGTGTCCCCGAGCGGCGCCGTGCCGCGGTAACCGGCCACGCGCGCGGGGAGGTTGCGGGCCACGGCGAGCGAGTGCAGGGACTGCGCGTACGCCGTGCCCGTGCCGTGGAGCGGCTGGGGCTCGCTGATCCCCAGTGCGTACCGCGGCTTCTCCCGCACCAGTCGGCGCAGCAGCGGCCCGAGCCCTTCGTCCGGCGCTTCCGTCCCCGCCGGCTCCGGGACGACGCAGATGAGGTGCTCGGCGAAGGCGGGGCACTGCACCATCAGGCCGCGGCCGTGGTAACCCGACGGGTCCTGGAAGCCGTCGGCGATGTCGTCGCGCTCCCTCGGTACGCAGTGGAGGAGGTAGACGCGGACGCGCTCGGCGTCGAGGAGCGGCGGTACGGAGCCGATCGTCATCCGGCGGGCGAGCACCGGGTCGCCGTCCATCAGCGAGCTGAGCAGGGCGAACCGCAACTGCCGTGATTTGAGGCGGTAGTTGCGGTCCATCTCGGCTGCCCGCCGTGCGCCGTCGAGGATCGTGAGGACGCTGCCGGTGTGCGAGACGAGCGTGGCGGCGGCCGGCGGCAGCGGGGTGTCCCCGACCACCACGAGGGCCGCGCGTCCCCCGGACGTCTCCACGGCCTCCGCGTGCACGTGGTGGCCCTCGGCGCGGACCGCGGCCGTGGCGGTGTGTCCGTCGAGGAGGCGGCAGAGGAGCGGCCCGATCGGTTCCAGCGCGGAGTGCGGGAACCCGCTCGTCGCCGCCTGCACTTCGCCTGTGGCGCCGAGGAGCGCCACGCGCGAGCCGATCTGGCGGTCGAGCCACCGCAGCAGTTGGTCCGGGTCGGTCGCCGTCGTCTGGCGGCGCAGTTCTCGCAGCAGCCCCTCCAGCCGCCGGGCGTGCCATTCCGCTTCAGCTGTCTCCATGATCCAAGGGTCTCCGCTCCGCGCCTGTCGCCCGACTCGGCCCCCGTCTCAGGCGTGGGATGAGACGCGAGTGGTTCGCCGGTGGTTCGGGGTGCGGACGAAGTGGTCGGATTTTCTTGAGAGTTGGTTCCGGATGGGTGTCGGGGCGGGGGCTACGGCCTGTTCCCGCCGTTCGTGCGGCGTGCCGCGGATGCCGCTGCGGGCCGTCGGCCTTGTGGTGCGGTGACTCGTCTGCCCGGAATTCGGGCGTGCAGGCCGGGGACCTTCGCGGACGGCAGGACGAGGGCAGCGCTCTCCAGTACGAACTACCCTCCTGCGAACCGTACTTGTAGCGTTTCCAGCGCGCGTGGGCCGAGGCCGAGGAGCACTGACCATGATCCTTCCGAAAGTCCGGGACCCCCGGTTCACGACGATCCGCCGCGGTGGCACCCTCACCGACCCCGATCACCACCTCCTCGCTCTCTGGGCGGCGACTTGCGCCGAGCACGTCCTCCCCTTCTTCGAGTCGGTCCGGCCCGAGGACCCGCGGCCGCGCCGGGCGATCGGGCACGCCCGCGCCTGGGCGCGCGGCGAGGTCGGAATGACCCCGGCACGTACCGCGGGCGGCCACGCGATGGGCGCGGCGAGGGACTTGCGCGGGGCCGCACGGCACGCCGCTTACGCTGCCGGCCAGGCCGCGGTCGTCGCCCATGTCGCCGCGCACGAACTCGGTGCGGCCGCCTATGCGATCAAGGCCGCACGTGCTGCCGTCCCGGAGGGAGAGGGCGAGGCGGCGAGGCGGCTCGAGTGCCAGTGGCAGCGTGACCGGTTGCCGGAGGCGATACGCGAACTGGTCCTCGACGACCAGCGGTTGCGGAACGACATCTGCTGGTCGGTGTTTGACGTCCAGGGCACGCCGGGTGCGGATGCCGCCGGAACCGCTCCCACAGAGGGCCGGTGACGGGCACGTGACCTTCTGCTCGACAGTGGCGCTCGTGATCCCGTTTGTGCCCAGGGCTGCGCCCGACCGGGCCGCCGGACGGGCGCAGCCTGCCCGGGATCACCCGAGCTTTTCCTCCATCACGGCGGCGGGCATGGAGATCCGCCAGGCGATGCACCCGGCCGCAGCGAGCCCGGCGACCGCCAGGAAGCTACTGGCGAGGAACGGGTCGGCGCCGTCCAGAGCGGGAGCGAACCCTATGCCGACGTAAAGCGTGACACCGGTGGAACCGCCCAGTTGGTCGGCGGCTCGCTGGACGCCGGAGGCGATGCCGGCGTCGTCCTCGGTCACTCCGGTCACCGCGACGTACTGCAACCCGACGATCCCGAACCCCATCCCGGCCGCGATCAGCATCATGGCCGGAATCAGCGCCGGACCGGTGGCCCCGAGGAAGGCGACCAGGGCGATGGCTGCCATCGCCAGCGCGGTGAAGCCGATCCCGGCCAGGACACAGACCCGGGCGCCCCACCGTCCGAGCAGCCGGGGAACCAGCACCGAGGCCGCGATCAGGGACACCGCCAGCGGCAGCATGGTCAGGCCGGCCCGGAGCGGACCGGCGCCCAACCGGTCCTGCAGGTAGTAGGTGAACAGCAGGAAAGAGGTGGAAAGCGCCGCGCTCAGCAGAGCGGTGGCGAGGTTGGCCAGGACGCGCGGCCGGTTTCGGAAGAACCGCAGCGACACGAGCGGGTTCCGTGAACGGTGCTCGACCCTGACGAACAGGACTCCGGCTGCCGTCGCGCCGACCAGCGCCACCGGCGGCAGCCAGGACAGGGTGCTGTCCGCCTCTCCCGCTTCGATGACGCCGAGGGTGAACAGCAGCGGAGCCGCGACCAACAGGAGCGAACCGGGCAGATCCAAAGGCGTGGGCCCGGCGGGCCGTTCGCTCGGCACGAGAAGGACCACGGCGGCGAGCACGACCGCGATGAACGGAACGGACACCAGGAAGATCCACCGCCAGCCGAGCAACTCGGTGATGATCCCGGAGACCACGAACCCGAGGACGAGGCCACAGCTCGCGACGGCCGCCCACACGCTCAGCGCCCGCGACCTGTGCGGCCCCTCGGGGAACATGAGCACGATCACTGCCATCGCTGCCGGAAGCGCGACGGCTTCCCCGGCGCCCTGCAGCAGCCGGGCTGTCACCAGCACGGCGAAGGATGGCGCGAGTCCGGCCAGCAAGGACGCGGCACCGAAGAGCGTTGTGCCGAGAAGGAGGATGCGGCGCCTGCCGAGCACGTCGCCCAGTCGGCCGCCGAGCATCAGCAGCCCGCCGCCGGTGATCGTGTATCCGACCACGACCCAGGTCAGGGCGTGCCCGTCGATCCCGAAGTCTGCGCCGATCGAAGGCAGGGCGACGTTGACCACGGTCACGTCAACCGCGATGAAGAACTGCAGCATGGCCATGCAGCACAGCAACAGCCACGCATGCACCGGGGACCATCCGTCCCGGCGCGAAGAGAGAATGCCTGAAAACACCGAGTGCTCCGTTGCCCAGAAGAAGTTCCGAGCAGCACGAACGTGCCGCTCCGGTTCAACCACGGAGCGACGGAACGTTCAACAGAAGTGAGACGAACGCCCCGCCGCTAGCGGAGCGTCCTCGTCACCGCGGCGCAAGCCGCGCACGAAGCAGCAGACATGTTGCCGATACTACCGGAGCCGACGACAAGTGATCCCTTGACGTCACTCCGCCGCGGAGCTATCAGCCACACCCAGCCCCTGGCCGCCCGTCACGCCCGGCCGGGCCGGCGCCGTCGGAGAGACCTGCCGCCTGTCCGCGCGACTCCCCGGGCGAAGTCGGGTGGCCGCGCGCGGTCGCCCGTGCGGCGGCAGCCGCGGTCGGGCGACGGCCGGCGGAACAACGCGCGGTGTACGTACACGGGTTGAGCAGTCCTCGGCCCGTTCGGCGTGCGGCGGGTGGTGCGCACCGTCAGGAGGCGGAGTCACGCCTACGCCCCGAGCCCCCGGACCCGCCGCCGACCGCCCCGAAAGCCGCAACACACCCGCCGACGCCCAACTGCACGGCGAACACTTCCGGTTGACAGCCCCATTCGCCCAGTTCCCCGTCGAATGTCGCGGTTGACAACTCGGCCCGCCTACAACCACCCTTTCACTACTCAATTAGTGAAAGGGTGGTTGTCCGAGTGGTCGAGTACCGCATCGACCGGCGCAGTGGCGTCGCCACCTACGTGCAGATCGTCCAGCAGACCAAGCAGGCGCTCCGCATGGGCCTGCTGCAACCCGGCGACAAGTTGCCCACGGCCCGCGAGGTCGTCCAGGCGACGGCCGTCAACCCGAACACGGTCCTGAAGGCGTACCGCGAACTGGAGCGCGAGGGGCTCGTCGAGGCCCGCCGCGGCCTCGGCACCTTCGTGCGCAAGGTGCTCGGCACCGCCCCCGCCGAGTCCCCGCTGCGGGCAGAACTCGCCGACTGGGCCGTACGCGCCCGTACGGCCGGACTCCAACGGGACGACGTGGCGGCGCTCTTCACTGCCGTACTCGACGAGCACTTCGAGAACTCCGAAAGGCAACAGGGATGACCAACACCGCCATGGAAGCGGTCGAGCTCGGGAAGAAGTTCGGCCGGCGCGGCAAGTGGGGGCTGCGGGGCTGCGCGTTCCGCCTGCCCGCCGGGTGCGTGTGCGCCGTCGTCGGCCCGAACGGCGCGGGCAAGTCGACGCTCCTCTCGCTCGCCGCGGGACTGGAGGCGCCGACCGAGGGCGCGCTCAAGGCGCTCGGCGAGCAACCGGGCGCCGTGCGCGCCCGCGTCGGGTACGTGGCCCAGGACAAGCCGCTCTACCCGCAGCTCACCGTCGCGGAGACGCTCCGCACCGGCGCGGAGCTCAACCCCGCACGCTGGGACGCGGACGCCGCCGAGCAGGTCGTGGCCGGCGGCGACCTCGATCCGCGCTCCCGCGTGCGCTCCCTCTCGGGCGGGCAGCGCACCCGCGTCGCCCTCGCCCTCGCGCTCGCCAAACGCCCCGAACTCCTCCTGCTCGACGAGCCGATGGCCGACCTCGACCCGCTCGCCCGCCACGAGCTGATGGGCCTCCTGATGACCCGGGCAGCCGAGCACGGCACCACCGTCGTGATGTCCTCGCACGTCGTCGCCGAGCTCGACGACGTCTGCGACCACCTGCTCGTCATGCGGGACGGAAGCGTCCGGCTCGACGGCGGCACGGACGACCTGCTCCGGTCGCACACCCTCGCGATCGGTCCGGCGGACGCCGCGGACCAGCCGGCCCCGCACGCGGTCGTCGAGTCCCGCAGGACGGGCCGCCAACTCACCGCGCTCCTCCGCGCCGACGAGCCCGCACCCGAGGGCTGGCGCTCCGAGCAGCCCTCGCTGGAAGAACTCCTCCTCGCCTACCTGCGCGCCCCGCAGACCCCCGACGCCCCGTCCGCTCCGGCCGAGACCCAGGAAGCAGCCGTATGACCACCCTCGTTCCCACCGCACCGCGCGGGCGTTCCGAACTCCTCGCGCAGGTCCGTCTCCTGGTGCGCCTGCACCGCCCGGCGCTCATTCTGTGGGCGGCGTTCGTCGTCGCCGCATCGGCGCTGCTGTGGGCCGTCGGCGGCCCGCTCACCGACGCCTCCGCCGCCGCGTGGGCGGAGTACAACGCCTGCACCTCGCAACCGTGCGCCTATGATCAGGACGCGATCATCCGCTACCGGGACGCGTACACCTACTCCACTCTCGCCCTCCTCGCCGTCCCCGCGGTCGTCGCCGCCTGGGGCGGTTCCGCCCTCGTCGGCCGCGAGGTGGAGAACGGCACCGCCAGGCTCGCCTGGACGCTCGGCATCTCGCCCTTGCGGTGGCTCGCGGTGAAGCTCGCGCTGCCGGCCGTCGCTGTCGGGGTCGGCACGGGGCTGCTCGCCGTCTTCCACCGCCTCGCCTGGTCGGCGGGGCAGGGCCGGATCGACTCCGCCACGTCGTGGTACAGCACGGCGACTTACTACGCCAACGGCCCCGTCGTCGTCGCGCTGGCCCTCGCGGGGCTCGCCCTCGGCGCGCTCGCCGGGCTGCTCTGGCGCCGCTCGCTCGCCGCACTCGGCACCGCTCCGCTCGGCCTTCTGCTGCTGTGGGGCGGCCTCCACCTCGTCGCGCCCTACCTGTGGCCGTCGGTGACGCGGAACAGCAGCCTCTCCGACTTCCTCCCGGGCGCCGGGATCAACGTCAGCCAGGGCGTCGTCGACTCCTCGGGCGGGCGCCACGATCTCGTCTCCGGCTGCGGGCAGATCTACGACGTCGCGCCCTGCCGCGCCGCCTACGACAAGCTCGACGCCGTCGGCTTCTACCACGACTACCACCCGGCGTCGCACTTCTGGCCGCTCCAACTCGCCTCGACCGCCCTCCTCCTCATCGTCGCCGCGCTCCTCGCCCTGGCCGCCTTCCGCCTCCTCAAGCGCCGCACCGCAAGCACGCGGCCCGAGGTGCGCATCGCCGCCTGACGGCGCCGCCTGACGACGGCCGCTCACGCTCCGGCGGGCCCCTCCCGGGCCCGCCGGCGCAGCTCCGGACGCGCGGCCCCTCCCGGCGAGTCGAAGTACGGATGCCAGAACAGCCGGGTGGAGAGGCGCAACAGCCGACGGCGCAGGACCGCGGCGTCCTCGGGCCGGTCGGCCAGCGCTTCGTAGGTGCGGTTGTGGGCGCGTTGCAACTCGATGAGGTCCGGGGGGAAGCGTGCGGAGACCATGGTTCGGATTCAACCATGCGTTCGATTTCTGGGCCAAAGCGCACACGGCGAGAGCCGGGCCGATTCCGGCCGCGGCTGCGCGCACGGCCGTAGCGCTGCGACAACACCGCAGCAACGAGGGCGGCTTGGCGACGACCCGCCACCGCCGGCCTTGCGGGCCGTCGCTGACGCGGACGAGGGTCTGCTGCCCGTTGGCGACGAGTCGACGCTGATCGCCCCGGAGGCCGAACACCTCCATCCGGCACACGGCCGGCGTGCGCCCGGGCTTGAGCACGGTGCCGACGGCTTCGACGTGGTCGCCCGCGGCCGGTGCGAGCAGGTTGATCTTGTACTCGACCGTGAGGACCTCGGTGTCCTCCGGGAAGAGGGTGAGCGCGGCGTAGCCGCCTGCGCTGTCAGCGATGGCGCTGGTCGCCCCGGCGTGGAAGTCTCCGTGCTGCTGGGTGACTTCAAGCCGGCAGGGGAGCGCGATGTGCACGCGTCCTGGTGCGACGCGTGCGAGCCGGGCGCCGAGGTGTTCCATCAATCCCTGGCGTTCGAAGCTGGTTCGGACGCGCTCCTCCGTGTCCGGGCTCGCCCTGAAGGTCCCGGTCCTCCACTTGCCTCCTCCTGGTGGCGTCGCGGTGAACGGCGGTCAGCCTGCGAGGCGTTCGGCCAGCAGGAGCCCACCGATGACGATCATCATGGCACCTGAGACACGGGTGACGGCGCGGGCCGCAGCGGGCCGGGCCCGGAGCACGGCGCGGGCCAGGACGCCGACGCTGAGGTAGACCACGGCGCAGGCCGTCATGTGGACGATGCCGAGCAGCCCGGTCTGCGCGGCGACGGGCCAGCCGCCCCCCGGGTCGATGAACTGCGGGAACAGCGACAAGTAGAGCAGCAGCGCCTTCGGGTTCAGTCCGCTGATCCCCATCCCCTGCAACAGCACCTGCGCCGGGGAGGAACCCGTGGTCTCCGCCGAGGCCGTCGCCACGGCCGGCCGCCGCAGCACGCTCCAGCCCAGCCACACCAGATACCCGGCCCCGGCCGCGGTCAGCGCGGTGAGCAGGGCCGGGGAGCTTGCGACGAGCACCGCCAGCCCGGCGACGGCGAGCAGGGTGTAGCCCACGTACCCGGCGAGCAGTCCGGCGACCGCCGGGACGACCGAGCGGTCACGCAGCCCGGCGGCTATGGCGAAAGCCCAGTCCGCGCCCGGCGTGAACACCAGCAAGAGGTCCACCGCCAGGAATGCCGCCAGCGTGGTCGTGTCCATCGGTCGGTCCTTCTCGCATGCTGTCCTGCCACAGCAAGGTTAGGAGCGACCGGATCGAAAGTGTTCCCTGATCTGCTCCGGGAGCAGCGCGAATGAGGGAGTATTTTCCCCATGGACGCCTTGGACCGAAAGATTCTTACCGAGCTCCAGCAGGACGGCCGCCTCACCGTCACCGAGCTGGCCGCACGCATGAAGCTGAGCGTCTCGCCCTGCCACCGCCGACTGCGCGACCTGGAGCGCCGGGGAGCCATCCGCGGCTACCGCGCCGTCGTCGACCCCGTCGCCGTCGGACTCGAATTCGAGGCACTCGTCTTCGCGACCCTGCGCTGGGAGGACGGCGACACCGTCGCCTCCTTCGAGGAAGCCGTGTCCGCCGTCCCGAACGTGTTGCAGGCCCAACGCCTGTTCGGCGACCCCGACTACTTGCTGCGTGTGGCCGCGGCCGACCTGACCGCCTTCCAACGGCTCTACGACGAGCAGCTCGCAAGGCTGCCCGGCGTCCAGCGGCTCAACTCCACCCTCGTCATGAAAAACGTCGTCCACGACCGCCCCCTGCCCGAACAGCCGTGAACGCGACGGCGAACGGGCGCCTCCCGCCCGGAGGCTAGGAGCCACCGGACTCGGACGTCTTCGGCGGCGCCGCGGTGAGGGAGTGCTCCCTGCTGAGGTAGGTGTGGACCACCCCGACGAGCACGGCGCCCGCGGCGACGGAGATGCTCCACTTCGCCGTCGTCCCCGCCCACTCGCTCACGGTCGCACCGGCCGAGCCGCCCAGGATCAGGGCCACGAGGAAGAGCAGAGCGATCACGACGGCGAGCGCGGTGGAGAGGAAGGCGAGCGCGCCGTAGCAGGCGGTGAGAATCTTCTTCACGGTTTCCTCCTCAGATTCCGGTGATCGGCAGCAGTCCTGCGAGCAACACCATCGACAGCAGCAGGTGGGACGCGACCCATATGAGGCTGGCCTTCGCGGTCTTGCCGAACTCCGAGCCCGCTATGCCCATCGTCACGAAGAGCCCGAGGGCGAGCGGCGGCGTCATCCCCTCCAGCGCTCCGGTGAGGGCGGGGAGCATGACGGCGAGCAGCAGCGGGTCACCGCCGAGCGAGCCGAAGGCGGCGATCACGGGGGCGCCGAGGATGGCGACCTGTGCGGTCCCGGGGATCACCATCCCCAGGACGCAGAAGGCCAGCGGCACGATGACGACGAGCGTCGCGAGGTTCAGGTCGAGGCCGGTGAACCATGCCTCGATTTCTTTGTCGGCGTCGAGCCCGGCGAACGCCTCGGAGATGGAGTAGGCGAAGTACACGGTGGCCGCGACCGGTACGACCTTCCCGAGCGAGCCGCGCAGGATCTCCAGGATCGGCGCGAGGCGCAACCGCCCGCCCGGCAGCGCCCGACGTCCGACGGCGAGGGCGTAGACCGCGGCTATCCCGGGCGTGAACATCAGCACCGAGTCGGAGAACGCGGTGGCCCCTTCCGTTCCGAGGCGCGCGACGAGCAGGTCCTCGGCGAGGACGTCGAGCATCAGCGGGACGAAGATCAGCAGCGGCAGCAGCAGCGCCGAACGCCCCTCCCGCCAGGCGGACTTGAAGGTGGGCCGCTCCTCGACCGGGATCGGCTCGACCTTGGTGGCGCGGCAGACCACGAAGAGCAGCAGCAGCTTCTGCACGAGGAACCAGCCGCCGACGGCGAACGAGGCGAGCGTCCACGCGCTGAGGCTCATCCTGCCGGGCTCGACGCGGTCCACGACCCCGTAGGCGAGGAAGATGATGCCGGCGGGCGGAATGATGTTGCCCAGCATGCTGGCGGACATCTCGATGGACGCGGCCATGTGGGGTTTGAACCCCGCCCGCTTCATCATCGGGATGGTGAACGCGCCCACGGCGGCGGCGTTTCCGGGGCCGCTGCCGGAGAGCGCCGCCATGAAGGCGCTCGCCAGGGTGGCGACGTATCCGGACCCGCCGCGGAACCGGCCGATGACCGCCAGCGCGATCTTCACGATGCGTCCCACCACGTCGGTCGCGTCGAAGACCACGGCGACGACCATGAACGTGAAGATGACGTAGAACAGGCTGGTCCGCGCGGGATGGAGCAGGTATTCGCCGAGGCTTCCCCACTGTCCGGAGAGGGCGACGAGCAGGATCAGTCCAAGAGCCATGTTCTCGTACATCGGCCGTTTGAAGACCAGGAACATGACGCTGATGAACGCGATGAGCGCGAGCAGCAGCACGAGCGCTTCCGGCAACCCGAACAAGGCGCCTCCCTGCCAGAACATAGCCGGGGAGACCAGTGGTATTACTGGTCATGTCAAGTGCGCGGACGCTAGCACGCCGCACCGCGGGACGGAAGATCTCCGGTGACCCCTCGCCCCCTGCTCCGTACCGGAGTTGCTCCGGGAGAGCCGCCCCGACCAAGATGGGGAGGCACCCGCATCGCAAGAGGTCATTACAGGGGGAGAGTGCGTTGCTGAACCGGGAAGACGGGCTCCCTCTGTACGCGCAACTCGTCGAGGACCTGCGCTCGGGCATCGAGGCCGGGCGTTGGCCCGT
Organism: Streptomyces xiaopingdaonensis; assembly: GCF_000262345.1. Lineage (GTDB taxonomy): Bacteria > Actinomycetota > Actinomycetes > Streptomycetales > Streptomycetaceae > Streptomyces > Streptomyces xiaopingdaonensis. The sequence goes on from NZ_AJTQ01000104.1 coordinate 36,226, forward strand.
GGGCTCCCGGCTCCCCTCGGAGCGGGAGCTGTGCAGGCAGTTCGACGTCAGTCGGATCACCGTCCGCCACGCCATCGACACCGCGGTGCGGGAGGGCCTGGTGGAACGCGTCCACGGCGTCGGCACCTTCGTGGCGCGACCCCCCGTCGAGCAGGCGCTCGACCGCATCAACAGCTTCGAACGCACCCTCGCCGAGCGGGGGTTGGTGGCTGCCACCTCCGTCCACTCCTCCACGGTGACGGTCGGCGACCTCGCGCTGACGAGCATCCTCCGCCTCGACGCGGCGGAGTCGGTGACCAATCTCCAGCTCGTCGGCACCGGCAACGAAGAGCCGGTCGTGTTCTACGACAGCTTCTTCCCGCAGGACGTCGGCGAGGAGATGGCGCGCGCGGCGGAGCACGCCCAGGAGAAGGGCGACCCGTTCTCGACGCTCGACCTCTACCGCGACCCGGTGCGGGTCGCGCCCGACCGGTTGGAGCAGACCTTCGAGGCCATGGTGGCCGACCGGACGCTCGCCGCGCTCCTCGCCGTCCCCGAGGGATGGCCGGTGCTGCGGGTCACCTCCGTGATGTCGCAGTCCGGCCGGCCCATCGAGTACCGGCTGGCGAGCTACCGGGGCGACCGCTACCGGTTCGCGGTCGACCGCGGCCTTCCCGCTTCCTCCTGAGTTCGCGCGCCGACTGCGCGCGGAGCCAAGGGCGTTGACATCCCGACAAGCGCAGTGCCAGCCTGCTCCGTGAAGTGGTTATAACCAGTAATGGAGCGAGGTCTCATGAAGACGGAACTGCGCATCGTCAGTCCCAACGGCCACCTGGGATTCGCTCCCACCAAGGAGGAGAGCTTCCGGATAGCGGCCGGGACGAGGCCCGACTACTACTGCTGCGACTCCGGAAGCGACGACATCGGTCCGGCCGCCCTCGGCTCCGACCGCTCGGTGAGCATGTACGAGTGGCAGCGGCACGACCTCGAACTCATGCTGCTCGCCGCACGCGAGCAGGGTGTCCCGATGATCGTCGGCTCCGCGGGGGACTGCGGGACGAACAGCCGGGTCGACATGTACGTCGAGATCATCAAGGATCTCGCCGCCGAGCACGCGCTACCTCCCTTCCGGCTGGCGTACTTCTACTCGGAGACGGACACCGCCGACCTGCGCGCCCGGATGGACGGCGGGGTCGTCTTCGAGGGCCTCGACGGCCGGGACCAACTGACGGCCGAGCAACTGGACATGACCACCCGCGCCGTGGCGGTGGCCGGCGTCCACCCGTTCCTGGAGGCCCTGCGCGGCGGCGCGGACGTCATCATCGGGGGGCGCTCCAGCGACTGCGCCGTCTTCGCCGCCCCCGCGATCCACGAGGGTTTCCCGCCCGAGCACGCCTACTACCTCGGCAAGGTCCTGGAGTGCGCCTCGTTCTGCGCGGAGCCGTACGGGGCGAAGGAGAGCGTGATCGGCACGGTCACCCGGGACGACGTGCGGGTCACGGCGATGGCGCCGCACCAGCGTTGCACGGTGGCCAGCGTCGCGGGGCACGCGATGTACGAGCGGAGCAACCCCTACTACGAGTACTTCGCCGGCGGCATGTTGGACATGTCCGAGTGCCGCTACGAGCAGTACGACGAGCGGACCACCCGTATCACCGGCCAGAAGTACGTCCCGATCGAGGGTGACACCAAGGTCAAGATCGAGGGGTCCGCCCGGCTGGGCGAGAAGTTCATCGGCATCGCCGGCATCCGCGACCCCTACACGATCGCCCACATCGACAAGGTGCTCGACCTGGCGCGCGGCGAGGTGGCGGCGCAGTTCGAGGGCATCGACTACCGCCTGAACTTCCGGGTCTTCGGCAAGAACGGGGTGATGGGCGACCTGGAGCCGGTGAGCGAGATCAGGTCGCACGAACTGTGCGTCGTCCTCGAAGGCATCGCGGAGACCGCCGAGTTGGCCGAGAGCGTCACCCTCATGGGGACGCGGCAGATCTTCTACGCACGCCTGCCCGAGGTGAAGGGGACGGCGGGCACGGCGTCCTTCGTGGTCGACGACGTCCTCCCGGCCGGCGCCTCGTACCTGTGGACGATCAACCACACCCTGCCCGTCGGCGACCCGATGGAGCTGTTCCCGCTGTCGACGCTGGAAGTCGGCGGCACCGCACGATGAGCACCCCCACCACCCCGACGGGAGCGAGCATGGGCACGAGGACACTGGCCGAGCTGGCCAAGACGATCCGGAGCAAGAACGCCGGCACCGACCGGATCACCTTCGACGTGATCTTCCACGCCGAGGAGGAGTACCGACACGTCAAGGAGAGCGGCGTGTTGACGAGGGAGGCGGTCGCGGCCCTCTTCAAGGTGGACGAGGAGCGCGTCGTGGACTTCGTCTACTTCGACCCCGCGTACGCCGTGAAGTTCACGCTGGCGCGGGCGGCCCCGAGCGGGAGCCCCGGCGAGGGCGACGTCTTCGGCTGCCAGCAGTATCCGCCGCTGCTCGACATCGTCGTGCCCATGGACTGACGCGTCCCGCGGGGCGGTGGACCACGTCCGCCGCCCCGCGCCGTCGTGTCAGGAGGCGGGCGCCTCCGTGCCGCCGAGCGCCGGCGGCGCCGAGCGATAGGTGGGCGGGGTCGCGGAGAGGCGGATCGGGTTGCGGACGCTCGGTGCCGACGTCCCGTCGGCGCGGGGCACTTCGACGATCGGGGCGAGGTCGAGGGACTCGGCGAGCGCGAAGGCCCCGGCGATGTCGTTGACCCGCCCGGCCGGCACTCCGGCGTCCCCCAGCTCGCGTATCCATGCGGCGGCCGGGCGGCCGGCGAGGGCGTCCACGAGGAGGCTCCGCAGCTCGCCGCGGTGGCTCACGCGGAGGTCGTTGTCGGCGAAGCGCGGGTCGTCGGCGAGCTCGGGGCGGCCCAACACCGCCGCGAGGGAGCGGAATTGACGGTCGTTGCCGACCGCGAGCACCAGCTCGCCCTCGGCCGTGGGCAGCGGCTCGTACGGTGCGATGCTCGGGTGCGCGTTGCCCATGCGGCCGGCGACGTGTCCCGCCACGGCGTACGCGGAGCCCTGGTTGGCGAGCGCCGCGAGCAGCGAGGAGAGGAGGTCGACCTCGACGCGCTGGCCCTCGCCCGTGTGCGCGCGGTGGCGCAGCGCCGTCAACACCCCGACGGCCGCGAAGAGTCCGCTGAGCACGTCGACGAGCGCGACCCCGACCTTCTGCGGCTCGCCCTCGGGTTCGCCCGTGATGCTCATCAGCCCGCCCACCGCCTGGATCAGCAGGTCGTACCCGGGGAGTGCGGCGCCGGGGCCCGAACCGAAGCCGGTGATGGAGCAGTACACGACGCCGGGCGACTCGGCGCGCACGGCGTCGTAGCCGAGACCGAGGCGGTCCATGACGCCGGGGCGGAAGTTCTCCACGACGACGTCGGCGCCGGCCACCAACCGCCGCGCCTCGGCCCGTCCTTCGTCGCTCCGGAGGTCGAGGACGACGCTGTCCTTGTTGCGGTTGGCCGCCTGGAAGTAGGTGGCCTGACCGGCTTCGTCGTAGGGCGGGCCCCACGCCCGGGTGTCGTCGCCCGTACCCGGTCGCTCGATCTTGGTCACCGTCGCCCCGAGGTCCGCGAGGACCATTGTCGCGAACGGCCCGGCGAGCACACGGGAGAAGTCGACGATGCGGAGGTCTTCCAGGGCTTGGGTCATGGGGCGGCTCTCTGTTGAGGGGGAGTCGAGTCTGTGGTTTCCTACCCTAGATTTTCGAGGATTTATTGCCAAGGGAGGCGGAAACGATGACGCGACAGGGCGGCAGGGCCAACAGCGGGCCACGACCCGGGGACTTCCTGGACATCGACCACCAACTCTCCGACGAGGAGCGCGACATCCGGGACACGGTGCGCTCCTTCGTGGAGGACCACGTCACCCCGTACGTCGGCGACTGGTACGAGGAAGCCCGCATCCCTCGCGAACTCCCCGCGCAGCTCGGCGGGTTGGGTGTCCTCGGCATGCACCTGGAGGGGTACGGCTGCGCCGGCGCCGGCGCCACCGCGTACGGTCTCGCCTGCCTCGAGTTGGAGGCGGGCGACAGCGGCGTCCGCAGCCTCGTCTCCGTCCAGGGCTCCCTCGCGATGTACGCGATCCGGCGCTGGGGCTCCCAGGAGCAGAAGGAGCACTGGCTGCCCGGGATGGCGGCGGGCGAGACCGTCGGCTGCTTCGGACTCACCGAGCCCGACGCCGGGTCCGACCCCGGGGCCATGCGTACCCGCGCGCGGTGGGACGGTGCCGACTGGGTCCTCGACGGCCGGAAGATGTGGATCACCAACGGCTCCCTCGCCGACGTCGCGGTGGTGTGGGCCGTCACCGACCAGGGGCCCCGCGGCTTCCTCGTACCCCGCGGCACACCCGGGTTCTCCGCGCACGAGATCCACAAGAAGCTCTCGCTGCGGGCCTCCGTCACGGCCGAACTCGTCCTGGAGGACGTGCGCCTGCCCGCGGACGCCGTACTGCCCGAGGCCACGTCGCTGCGGGGCCCGCTCTCCTGCCTCAACGAGGCCCGGTACGGGATCGTCTGGGGTGCGGCCGGTGCCGCCCGCGCCTGCTTCGAGGCGGCGCTCGGCTACAGCATGGAGCGCACCGCCTTCGGAAAGCCGATCGCCGGGACGCAGATCCAGCAGCAGAAGCTCGCGGCCATGGCGCTGGAGGTCAACCGCGCGACGCTGCTCGCACTGCACCTGGGCCGGCTCAAGGACGAGGAGCGGCTGCGCCCCGAGCAGATCAGCATGGGCAAGCTGGCCAACGTGAACGCCGCGCTGGATGTCGCCCGCACCGCCCGCCAGGTGCTCGGCGCGAACGGCATCTCGCTGGAGTACCCCGTCATCAGGCACATGAACAACCTGGAGTCGGTGGTCACTTACGAGGGCACGGCGGACGTCCACGCGCTCGTCGTGGGCGGGGCGCTCACGGGTATCCAGGCGTTCCGGTGAGCCGGCGCCGTCCGGCCGGTGCGCACCGGCCGGACGGCCCTCAGGGGCGAAAGGCTATGCTCCCGGCGGTGAACGATCCCCAACTCTCCGAGCCCGCCACGGCCCAGCAGCACGCCGTCGACGCCCTGCGCCGCCTCATGGTCTCCAGTACGCTCCGGCCCGGGCAGCGGGTGAACCAGGAGGACGTCGCGTCGCGCACCGGGCTCAGCGTCGCACCGGTCCGCGAGGCGCTGCGGGTCCTGGAGCAGGAAGGCCAGGTGACCTACCGGCCGCGGCGCGGGTACTTCGTCACGGAGCTCCAGTACGACGACCTGCAGGAGATCTACGAGCTGCGCCAGGTGCTCGAGGAGCGCGCCGTCCGGTACGCGCTGCCGCACCTCGACGACGCGGCGCTGCGCCGCATCGACGCCGACGCCGGAGAGTGCGCACGCGCGGCGGGCGCCGGCGACGTGGCGGCGGAGCTCGCGGCGAACCGCCGGTTCCACTTCCACCTCATGGAGGCGCCGGGCCAGCGCCACGTGCTCCGCCTGATCCGGCTGCTCTGGGACGCGACCGAGGTGTACCGCGCCATGTACTACAACCTCCCCGAGGAGCGCGCCGAGTCCGTCGACGCCCACGAGCGGATCGTGCGGGCGGTCAGGTCCCGCGACGCCGACCGGCTCGTCGCCGAGCTCGACGCCCACCGGGAGCGGGCGCTGGAGGTGCTCCAGGGGGTGATCGGGGAGCCGGGTGGCTGAGGGCGCGGGTCGTACGCGCGTCGGCGGTTCGGCAACCCCCGTACGGCCGTTGGTCGGTCTCCTCGTCGGGGGACGCCGGCCGGTCCCTTCGGACAGCCGTGCCGGTCGCTCGTGGACCGGTGCGGCGACTCTTCCGACGTGCGGGCCGAGACGGCCGCCCGACGTGTCCGCCGCGGGACGGGGCCCGACGTGTCCGCCGCGGGACGGGGCCCGCGCCTGAAGGCCGAGCGACTCCCCTTCCTCCGCGGCCCGTTCGCCGTGCGACTCACACCCCGCAGGGGAGGCGTACCTCCAGCGCCGTCGGGCCGCCCGGTGGGCTGCCGACGGTGAGCGACCCGTCGTGCGCGGCGACGCGGCGGCGGATGCCGGAGAGTCCCGAACCGCCTTCCTCCTCGGCGCCGCCGTGGCCGTCGTCCTCGATGCGGAGGTGGAGTCGGCCGCCGCTGCTGCTCACCTTCACGGCGGCGCGGTGCGCCCCGCTGTGCTTGGCGATGTTCGTCAGCGCCTCGGCGACGACGAAGTACGCGGTCGCCTCGACGGAGGCGGCGCACCGCTCCGCCGCCTCGACCTCGACGGCGCACGGCACCGCGCAGTCTGCGGCGAGCGCCGTCAGAGCCGCTTCGAGACCCCGGTCGGCGAGGACCGGCGGCAGGATGCTCCGGGAGACGGAGCGGAGTTCGGCGAGGGCGTCCTCGACGGCGGTCTGCGTCTGCTCCAGCAGGCTCTCGGCCTGCGAAGGGTCGCGGGCCGCCATGCGGCGGGCGGCGCCGAGCAGGACGGTGACCCTGATCATCCGGTTCTGTGCACCGTCGTGCAACGCCCGCTCGATCCGCCGCAGTTCGCTGGCGTGCGCGTCCAGCGCCGCGGCCCGGCTGGCGGTGAGCTCGGCGACCCGCAGCGACAGGTCCGCCTCCGGACTGGCCGCCAGCAGGCGCCGGCCGGCACCCGCCTGCAAGCGGGCCATGCGGGGGGAGAGCAGCAGGACGGCGGCGCACCAGCAGAGCCCGAGCAGACCGGCGGCGCCGGCGTCCGTCCAGGAACGGGCGGTCCCGATCCCGATGGACGTGCTCGTCACGCCCTCCGGGACCAGGCGCCACCAGAGCGGAAAGCTGACGTCCCGCACGGCGAAGAGCGGCAGCAGCACGCCCAGCGCGCCGAGCAGCAGCCCGAACGTGCCGTGCCGGACGAGCCAGCGCAGTGTGCGGCGCGTCACGGGGTCGGCCCAGGCCAGGCGCAGCCGCGTCGACGGCCGTTCGGGACCCACGACCTCAGGGCCCCAGCGCCCGAGCCGTTCACGTTCCCTGTGCGCCAACGCGTGCGCGGCGCTCAGCGCGACGGGCGTGAGCAGCACCCCGACACCCAACGGAACGGTGAGGACGCCGAGGAGCAGCCACGGCAGCACGAGCAGCGCGAGCACCGAGGTGGCAAGCCCGCCCGCCAACTGCTCCAGCGCGGCGAACGCCCGGGAGACCGTACGGGCGGCGACGGCAGCGGCCCCCGTACGCCCCTCCCCGCCGCCCGGCCGCTCGGGACTCGCTGCCATGTCCCTCCCCGTCCGCTTCGTTCGCCCACAACCCTATGACGACGCGGAACCGGGTCGGGAGGCAGGCGCCCGCGGGGCCCCGTTGCGCGGAGCGCGAGCGTGGCCGTGGCGGCGGGCGTCCTTGTCGGTGCGAGGGCGGAGCCCGGTGTCCGGATGCGTCGCGGGGGCCGGTCCGTCGATGTCGTTCTGCTGGGTACGGGCACGCTCCGGGGCGAGGCGCGCCGAGCGTCGTCGTGCCGGGGCGGACCCGGCGTCCGTGCACCGTCGTCGGGCGGTGCCGTTCCGCTGCGGGCGGGACGCCGACGGGGGCCGCTCGGCCCCGCTGCTGAGCTTTGAGCGAGGGGGTTGCGTCAGAGCCTGAGCCGGGCGTCGTCGAGGTAGCGGAGGACCGCGGCGACGCGGCGGTCGGTGCGGTCGGTCGGCGTCAGGTCGAGCTTGGTGAAGATGCTGCGGATGTGCTTGTGCACGGCGCCGTCGGTGACGGCGAGGCGCTCGGCGATGGCGGTGTTCCCCAACCCTTCGGCCATCAGGGCCAGTACGTCCCGTTCCCGTGGGCTCAGGCGGGCGAGCCGCGCGTCGGGGCGGGCCCGCGCGAAGAGTTGGGCGATGACCTCGGGATCGATCGCGGTCTCTCCCGCCGCCACCCGGTACAGCGCGTCGAGGAAGTCCTCGACCCTTCCGACACGCTCCTTGAGGAGGTAGCCGAGCCGGGCGCTGCCACCCGCCAGCAACTCGGTGGCGAACGCCTGCTCCACGTGGGCGGAGAGGACGAGCACGGCCAACTCCGGGCGGCTCCGCCTGGCCCGCATCGCCGCGGTGATCCCCTCGTCGGTATGGGTCGGCGGCATGCGGACGTCGACGACTGCGACGTCCGGGTCATGGGCCTCGACAGCGGCGAGGAAGGCGTCGGGCGTGCTGGTCGCGGCCGCCACGTCGAGCGCCTCCGCGCGGAGCAGGAGAGCGAGCCCCTCGCGCAACAGCGGGTCGTCCTCGGCTATCACGATGCGCATGCTTCACTCCCGGATGGCGGGCTCGTCCGCTCCCCGCGCGGCGGGACGTTCGGGAGCCCGGAACTTCGGACGCTCGAGCGCTCCGTACGGGACCGCGCCTACCGATGAGCCACGACCGGGCGCCGCCCACCGGTCCACGCCGCGAGGGCCCGAATCCGTCCGCGCGCGCAGGTCGTTGGGCACGTCCGTACTATATGCCGGGACCCGACGCTCAGCCGGCGCGGGGTACAGCCTGCTGTACCCCGCGCCTTCCTGTTGGCCGGATCGTCGCCGATGACGAGCGTCCGTAACGTCGAGCACGAACTCATCAGCACCACAAGGAGTCCCACGTGACCGAGCCCTGCAGCGGCTTCGCAAGCCCCCGGAAGCCGCGGACACGGCCCGCGCCCCCGCCCCGCACGCGCACCGTCGGAGCCCGCGCCGAGCACCGAGTCGCGCTCGGCGCCGTCGCGTTCGCCGCTCGCCACGGGATACGGAGGGCGTCGTGAGGTACGCGTGGGACGCGGCGGCCGGCGTCGCGGAGAGCAGTCCGCAGGCGCCCGCTGTGGTGCTGCAAGGCGTGACGAAGACCTACCCCGGGGACGTGCAGGCGCTGCACGGCGTCTCCCTCACCGTGCAGCGCGGCACGTTCCTCGCCGTCATGGGCCCCTCGGGTTCGGGCAAGAGCACGTTGATGCACTGCGCCGCCGGGCTGGACACGCCGACGAACGGTCGTGTCTTCGTCGACGGCACCGAGATCGGCACGTTGAGCGAGACCGCCCGCACCGAACTGCGCAGGGACAGCGTGGGGTTCGTCTTCCAGTCCTACAACCTGGTGCCGTCGCTGAGCATCGAGGACAACATCACCCTGCCGCTGCGGCTCGCCGGCCGGACGCCGGACCGGGAGTGGGTGCGCGGCCTCGTCGAGCGGGTCGGTATCGGTGAGCGACTCTCCCACCGCCCGGCCGAGTTGTCGGGAGGGCAGCAGCAACGCGTCGCGATAGCCCGCGCGTTGGCGGCCCGTCCCGCCGTCGTCTTCGCCGACGAGCCGACGGGCGCGCTCGACCTGCGCACCGGACGCGAAGTGCTGGCGCTCCTCCGCGACATGGTCGACACGCTGGGCCAGACCGTCGTGATGGTCACCCACGACCCGGCAGCCGCCGCGCGGGCAGACCTGGCGACCGTGATGGCCGACGGGCGCGTCGTGGACACGTTCGTCCAGGCCACCGCCGCCGAACTCGCGGCCGCTGTCACGAAGTTGGAGACGGAGTAGCCGATGCTGTACTGCGCATGGCACATGGTGCGCCGCAGGATCGCCGCGCTCCTCGCCGTGGTCTGCGCGGCGCTGGGCGGTGCCGCCATGGTCACCGGCATCGGCGTCCTCGCCGACTCCGGCTGGCGCTCGCACGCGCCGGTCGAGCGGCTCGACCGTGCCGACGTCGTCGTCTCGGCGAGCCAGAGCCACCAGCCGCCGAAACCCTTCCTCCCGTCGATCGCGCTTCCCGAGCGCGTCCAGGTCCCCGAAGAACTCGCCGACCGGCTGGCGCGGTTGCCCGGCGTCGCCGACACGGTGAGCGACCGGAGCTTCCCCGCGGCCGTCGTCACGGACAGCGGCGACGCCGCGCCGGCCGAGGACGCGAGCGTCAACGGGCACGGCTGGTCCTCGACCGGCCTGCTCGCCGCCCACGACGTCAAGGGCTCGGCCCCCGCGGGGCCGCGCGAGGTCGCACTCGACCAGGGCACGGCCGCCGCGGCGAACGCGGAGCCGGGCGACCGGGTCACCGTGGTCGCCGCCGGACGCACGGGCAGCTACCGGGTCTCCGCCGTGCTCCAAGTGCCGGGCAGCGGTGTGTACTTCACCGACGCCGCGGCGGCTGGGCTGGCCGCTCCCGGCACCGCAGCCGGCACGCAGGACGCCTCCGGCGAGGACTCTCCGGCGTCCGCCGACCTCATCGCCGTGCGCGCCGAGCCCGGCGAGGCCGACAGGGCCGCCGACGAGGTGCGCCAGGCCGTCGCCGACGACGACCTGAACGTGACCACCGGAGCCGCCCGCGGCGACGCCGAGTCCCCAGGAACGACCGCCGCCCGCTCCCTCCTGCCCACCCTCGCAGCCTCGTTGACCGGAGTGACGCTGCTCGTCGTCGGGTTCATCGTGGCCGGAGCCCTCTCGGTCGCCGTCCAGTCCCAGCGGCGCGAACTCGCGCTGATGCGCGCCGTCGGCGCGACCCCGCGCCAGATCCGGCGGATCGTCACCCTCCAGGCGGTGCTCACCTCGGCGGCGGCGGCCGTCCCAGGGGCCGCGCTCGGCTACCTTCTCGCCGAGCGCTTCCGGGACCTGCTGGTGTGGACGGGGATGCTGCCGTCCGGACTGCCCCTCACCTACGGCCCGTTGCCCGCCGTCGCAGGCGTGGTGTTCCTCGTCGGCGTGGTGAGCGTGGCGGCGTGGTGCGTCGCCTGGCGTACGTCGCGGATGCCGGCGACCGAGGCGGTCGCCGAGTCCCGCAGCGAGCCCCGCAAGCCGTCGCCCGTGCGGGCGCGGATCGGGCTGGGGCTCATCGTCGGCGGTACCGCGCTCTCCATCGGGCCGCTGCTGATCCGGTCGCAGGTCGGGGCCGTGGGCACCGCGCTCGCCGGCATCCTCGCGGCGATCGGCCTCGCGCTCGTCGGGCCCGTGCTGGTCGGCCGCATCGGCCGGGCGCTGTCCCGCAGGCTCCCCGAGTCGGCGCCGGCGTCGACCTGGCTCGCCGTGGCCAACAGCCACGGCTATGCGCAGCGCGCCGCAGGGGCCGCCAGCACGCTGGCGATGGCCGTGGTCTTCACCCTCACCTACACACTCACCCAGACCACCGTGGTGGCCGCCACCTCGGGCGAGGTCCGCGACGCGACCCGGGCGGAGTTCGGCGTGAGCGCACCGGGACTCGGCGGCGTCCCCGAAGACCTCGCCGGCGACCTCAGGGACCGGCCGGGTGTGGACGCGGCCGCACCCGTCACCACGACCACCGCCCTGTGGCCGTTCCAGGTGCTCAACGAAACCGAGGTCGAGAGCGCACCCGCGATGGTGCTCGACCACGAGGCCGGCGGCGTGCTCGACCTCGACGTGCGCGACGGCGACCTCGCGGACCTCAAGGGCCGCACCGTCGCCGTCAGTGCCGACGCCGCCGAATCCCGTGACGTGCACGTGGGCAGCACGGTGGAGTTCTACCTAGGCGACGGCGCTCCGGTCTCCGCACGCGTCGTGGCGACGTACGGGCGCGGCCTCGGCTTCGGCGAGCTCGTCCTCTCCCGCGACCTGGCCGGCTCCCACACCACCACGGGACTCGACCAGCAGCTCTACGTCACGACCGACGGCTCCGAAGCCGCCGAACGCGAGGTGACCGAACTCGTCTCCTCGCACCCGGGGTTGGCCCTCGACGACGACCCCGGCGCGGCGGAGAAGGGCGGCGTGGGAGGCGTACCGCCCCAACTGTGGATCAACATCGCCGTACTCGCCGTGCTGCTGGCGTATCTCCTGGTCGGGATCGCCAACAAGCTCGTCGCCACCACCGCGGCACGGCGGACCGAACTCGCCACGCTCCAACTCGTCGGGGCGACACCGCATCAGGTCCGCGCGATGATGCGGCGCGAGGCGGCGCTGCTCACGGTCGCGGCGTTGGTCGGCGGGCTGCTGCTCTCGATCGTCCCCCTGGTGCTGCTTTCGGCAGGTTTCCTCGGCCGGCCCGTGCCGTCCGGGCCCGCCTGGTTGCTGCCCGCCCTCGCGGTGGTTGTCGCGGCCATCGCCTTCCTCTCGACGGAGCTCCCCACGCGCAGAGCCCTGCGCACTCCGCCGACCCAGGCGCTCACGCGCACCTGACGGCTCGCCCGGGGCCATGCCGGCGTCGGCCGGTCGTGCACCGGGGCTGCGTGCCTGCCGTCCGCCCGCCACGGTGAACGCCGTGGCGGGGGGGGGGG
>NZ_AJTQ01000105.1 GCF_000262345.1 Streptomyces xiaopingdaonensis
GTCCGCTGCCGAGAGGGAGGCGGCAACTCTTCGGACGCGGCTGCTGGTTGGGAGGGACGGGGCGTCGCTGCTGAGGACGGTGCGGGTGGTGACCGAGCGGCGGTGCGGGGCCCGCGCCGGGCCGCCGGGTCTCCTGCCGGGAAGAAGGCGCCCCGCGACCTGCAACCCCGCCGGACCGGACGGCACTCGGCGCCGTCCCGATCCGACGGGGAGGCCCCGCCCCGGTCAGCCGGCGCGGTCCCGGTCGGTCGGGACGGGGACCAGCTCCTCGATGTCGCCCAGCCCGGAGTCCGGTTCGGCGACGCGGGCGAGGGCCCAGAAGAGGAGGGCGACACCGGTGGCGCCCGGGTCCGGGTTGCCCACGGCGCGTTCCCCGACGTAGGAGGCGCGGCCGCGGCGGGCCCGGGTGCCCGCGGTCGCCGCGGCGCCGGAGAGCGCGGCCTCGGCGACGCCCGTCCACGAGTCGTCGCCTTCCAGCGCGGCGAGCGCCGGTACCAGCGCGTCGACGAGCGTGCGGTCGCCGGGCTCGGCCTCGCCGACCCGCTGGATGGCGGCGAGGCCGGAACGCACCCCGTCGGTCCAGCCCGCACGGTCGTCCGCCGTGCCGGCGAGGGCGCGGCCGATCTCGCTGAAGAGCAGGCCGATGAGCGGGCCGCTGGTGCCGCCCACCTCGTCGAGGAAGACGCTCCCTGCCACCTCGGTCGCCGAGGCGCCGTCGGCGGCGTCGAGCGCGGCGACCGTCCGGTCGAGCCCTTCGCGCAGGTTGTCGCCGAAGTCCCCGTCGCCGGAGATCTGGTCCAGCGCCGTCAGCGCGTCGTGTGCGGTGTGGGACGCCTGCGCGTAGGTGCGTACCACGCGGTCCTGGTCGATCGTCGTCATGAGCGCGGCTCCGTGCAGGGGAAGGCGGGTGTGCGTACGGGGGCCTGCCACCGGTCGAGCCAACCGGGGCGCAGGGAGGTCAGGGTGATGGAGAAGCCGCTCATGTCCAGGGCGGGCACGAAGGTGCCGACGAGGCGTGCCCCCACCTCCACGCGCCGCTTCTCCAGTTCCTGACTGACGAGTTCGTGGACGGCGTACAGCTCCAGCGGAGTGGTCCCGCCCAGCCCGTTGACGAGCAGGAGGACACCGTCCCCGACATCCGGCAGGCCGTCGAGGAGCTCGGTGGTCATCTGCTCCGTGATGCGGTCGAGCGCCGGACGCCGGATGGTCGCGGCGCCGCGTTCACCGTGGATGCCGACGCCGTACTCCAACTCGTCCTCCGCGAGGGAGAACGCCTCGCCGCCCCGCGACGAGGACGTCTGCGCCCGGCCGGCGACGGCGAGGCTGCGCGAGGCGGCGACGACGTCGTCTCCCAGCCGGGCCAGTTCCTCGAGGCCCAGGCCGGTGTCGGCGGCGGCTCCGAGGATCTTCTCGACGACGAGGGCGGCGCCCGTGCCGCGCCGGCCCGTCGCCGTCTGGTGGTTCTCCGTGGCGAGGTCGTCGTCGACGAGGACGCGCTGCACCTCGACGCCGTCGGCACGCAGCCGCTCGGCGGCGATGCCGAAGTTGATGCGGTCCCCCGTGTAGTTCTTGACGATGTGCAGCACACCCTCCTCCCGGGCGACCGCGCGGCTCGCCTCGTAGACCTGGCGGTTGTGCGGCGAGGCGAAGATCCGGCCGGGCGCGGCGGCGTCGAGCATGCCGAGGCCGACGAAGCCGGCGTGGAGCGGGTCGTGTCCGGAGCCGCCGCCGGACACCAGCGCCGTACGGCGGTCCGGGTGCGGGGCGGTCGCGGTGAGGAACAGGGGGCTTTCGTGCAGCTCCACGAGGGAGCCGTGGGCGCGGGCGAAGCCGTGCACCGAGGTGTCGACGGGTTTTGTGTCGGGAAGGAAGAGGCGGTTCATCGCGCCGGTGTCCTTTCGGATGAGGAGGCAGCGCCGGTCTCCGAAATGCCCGCGTCCCGTTGTTCTCCGACCCGCAGCCTGGAAGCGGCGAGCGCGGAGAGGACGGCGACGCCGACGCAGTAGACGACCAACAGGCTTCATTCTTCGCTTCCCGCAGGGAGCCGTGCGGTGGCGCCGAGACGCGAGAAGCCGCCGCGTAGGGTGGCGCGACTGTGCTGAGTGGCGGACATACCGGCACGGCGTACGGCGACGAGACCGCGGTCTGTGAACCGGAGTCGGCGACCCCGGCTCGCCCGCGCCCCTTCCGCACATGACGCCCGGCTCGCGGCCGGCGCGGTCCCGCGCTCTGCGCCGCTCGGTGGAGAAATCCCGGACACGCGGGCAACCGCTCAGCAGGAGGTGCGCCTTCCGCCTACGTTCCCCTCACGAGAGTGGGCGGTCCGTCGTGCATACCACGCGGAGAAACCGCCGTCCCGAGCGAGGGAGGACCGATGGGCGAGCGCCGTGCGGAGCACGGTTCACAACGACGCGGCTACCGTGAGGGCCTCGGCGGTGAACTGCTCGCCGAATTCCTGGGCACCTTCGTCCTGGTCCTGCTGGGGTGCGGGTCCGTCGCCGTCGCCCTGGCAGGGCTACCGGGGTCGGGCCGTCAGACGGCGGACTTCGGCGCCGCCAACTGGCTCATCATCTCCTGGGGTTGGGGCTTCGCCGTGGTCTTCGGCGTGTACGTCGCCGGCGGTATCACCGGTGCCCACATCAACCCCGCGGTGACGCTGGGGCTGGCCGTGCGGCGGACCTTCGCGTGGGCCAAGGTCCCGGCGTACTGGGCGGCGCAGGTCGTCGGTGCCTTCGCCGGGGCAGCGCTCGTCTACGCCACGTACCGGTGGGCGATCGACGCGTTCACGGCCGACGCCGGCACCCCCCGCGGGAAGTCGCTCGACACCTTCTCCATCTTCGCCACGTTCCCCGCCGAGTACTTCGGGGACTCCTGGTGGGGGCCGCTGCTCGACCAGATCGTCGGCACCGGCGTGCTGCTCCTGCTGATCTGCGCGCTCACCGATACGCGCAACATGGCGCCGAAATCGAATGTCGGACCGTTCCTGATCGGCATGGTGGTCACCGTGATCGGCCTGGCCTTCGGCACCAACGCGGGGTACGCCATCAACCCCGCCCGCGATTTCGGGCCGCGGCTGTTCACCTACCTCAAAGGCTGGGACTCCATCGCCTTCCCGGGGAGCTTCCAGTGGTTCAGCGGCTACTGGTGGATTCCCCTGGCGGGGCCCCTCATCGGCGGCGTGGCGGGCGTTCTCGTCTACGACCTGATCGTCAGTCCCGTCGTCAGGGCCCGCATCGAGCCGACCCAGGGCGGACGCGTCCCCGAGGAGTGACCCCGCCGGGGGCCCACCGCGCATACGCGGGCGTGGCCCCCGGCGACCGCTTCCCGTGCGGAGCGGACCGAAGCTACGGCTCCATGATCTCGACCGTTCCCGCTATGCCGTCGACCGTCACCAGCATGCCGTCGGTGAGGACCTGGGTTCCGTTCTCCGTGGCGAGAGCCGCCGGAACGCCGTATTCGCGGGCGATGATGGCCGCGTGCGAGAGCGCGCCGCCCGTGTCCGTCACCAGTGCACCGATGCTGGGGAAGACCACCGACCACACGGGCGACGTGATCGGGCAGACGAGGACGTCGCCGGAGCGGATCTTGTCGAACTCGGCCTCGCTGAGCACGACTCGGGCAACGCCGGTGTAGCGGCCGGCCCCGCCCGGCACACCGCTCACCCGGTGCGCGTCACCGTCCCTGGGTGCCGGCGCCGAGCCGTTCATCTGCTGCATCGTCCACTGGAAGGCCCCCATGGTCTCCCGTACCTCGGACGGCAGTTGGTCCATGGGCGGCGGCGGGCCCGGTCGCTCGCCGTAGGTGCCGGGGCCGGGGTTCTCCAGGGCCCAGCGGTGCTCCCCGCGCCGCCGGGTGGTGAGGTCCCTGACGTCGGTGGCGTCGAGGAGCGCCTGCCGGACCTCCTGCGGCTCCAGGAAGAAGACGTGGTCGGGGCGGGCGAGAAGGCCGCGCTCCACCAGCCGCCGGGCGGCTTCCAGAACCGCCCAGCGCATCAGGGCGTTGGGGGCGCTGATCGTCCAGTACTCGTTGTCCTCCCTTGCGGGGTAGGCGTGTTCGGCGTCGCGCAGGAGCGCGTCGAACCGGGCGGCTTCCGCGCTGCCCTCCAGCTCCCGCCTGGCCTTCCGGACCGCCTCCCGCCGGGCGTCGTCCGCCGGGTGGGTCGGCCGCTGCGCATCGCTCTCCTGTGCGAGCTGGTCCCGCAGGAGCGAGAGGATCAGTTCGGGGCGCTCCGCGAGGGCCGGGTTCGCCAGCTCGTACTGGAGCGCCCGGCAGCCGTACGCGGTGCGGTACTCCTCGAAGGCCGCCGAGAACTCGGAGTCCGTCCGCAGGAGCGCGTCCAGCTCGGCGGCGCCGGGGGTGCCGTCGGTCTTCTCCCGGGCCAGGTCGGCCAGTTGGGCCATCGCGCGTGCCGGCCCCGTGCTCTCCTCGGAGAGCCCGCTCAGCAGTTCGAAGACGCGGCTCTCGTTCCAGCCCAGGGTGCCCGTCACGAACAGGCCGAACCTCCCGAGCAGGATCGAGACGGCGCCGAGCAGCCGGAAGTGCACCTCGGTGCCGTTCCGGTGCAGGGCGTGCACGTCGGCGAGGTGCGCGGCGAGGCCCTCGTCGGAGAGGGTCGCCAGGTCCGTCCGTTGCAGAGCGGCGATGCGCTCGGCGAAGCGCGGCCGGTCGGTGGCGGACCACTCCTCGACGGCCCGGGCGGCGAGGTTCTCCCGCACGGCGTCGGTGCAGGCGGCGATCCGGGCCGGCACGTCGGCAGGGGCGAGGGGCTCGGTGCCCATGTAGCGCCAGCCGCCGATCGTCGCGAACGCGAGTCCCTTGAGCAGGAGTCCGAACTCGGCGCACACGTCGCGGAGCACCTCGTTGTTGTACTCCATGAGCTTCCGCGTCATGGGGAGCAGCGGCAGGGGAGCGTGCGTGGTGTCCTTGGCCCAGAACCCGGGGGGCGGGTCGGTGCCGACGGGCACCGGGTCCGGCTCCGGCTCCGCGATCGCGGTGATCGGGCGCGCCTGGAGGAGGTACGGCCGCCCGTCGGAGCGGGCCCACTCGATGTCGGTCGGCCCTCCGGTGACCTCGGCGACCTGCTCGGCGAGCCGGGCCACCTCGCCTGCCTGAGCCGCAGTCAGCGCGTCGTGCTGCGCCGACGTGTTGCGCGGCTCGCCCGAGCCGCCCGCGGGCACGACCCACTCGTCGGGCGACACCGTGCCGGATACGAGCTGTTCCCCCACGCCGCGGACCGCGCTGACCAGGACCTCGTCGCGTGCGCCCGTCACCGGGTTGACCGTGAACGCCACCCCCGCCGTCTCGGCCGGCACCATCTGCTGGACGAGGACGGCGATCGGTGCGTCGGACCCGTCGCCGCTCACCGAGCGGTACTCCCGCACGGCGGCGGAGTAGCCGGAGGCCCAACAGGTGCGCAGGGCCTCGCTCAGCGCCTCTTCCCCTTCGACGTCGAGGACGGTCGTGTACTGCCCCGCGTGGGACGCCTCGGCACCGTCCTCGTCGACGCCCGACGAGCGCACCGCGAGGGGCCCCGCGAGGTGCGCGGCCACCTCGGCAACGGCCGAGCGGAGAGCGTCGTCGAGCGGCCGGGCCCGGACGTCGTCGGCCTCGGGCGCCTCCGTGCCCCGCACATGCCGGGCCATCGCGCGGACCGGGAAGACGTACCCCTCGGGCACGGGGAAGCCCGCTCGTTTCATCTGCGCCAGTACGGCTGCCTTGCCTCCGACCTCTGCGCGGTCGGCCGCGACCGGGTCGTCGAGCGGCACCGTGAGCGGTCCCGCTTCTCCGTTGTCTCTGCTCACTCGGCTCTCCTCATCATCGGGTACTTCGGTACGGCCGCCGGCCGCAGCGGCCCGTCCACGGGAACGGCGGGGTCCTTCCGAGAGTGCCGGCGGCGCCCTCGTCCGGCCCGATCCGCCGGGCGAGCGTACGAGGAACCCCCGGCCGGACGGCGCCGGTTGTACGGAGACGGCGCGGCCGGCACGCTCAGCGCGCGGCGTCCCGCGCATCGGGGGTGCCGTCGGTGATCCGGCGACCGATGTCGACCAGCGCGTCCGCCGTCCGTGCGGGTTGGTCGACGATGTACAGATGGCCCCCTTCCACCGTCCGGGTCGACCGCGGCTTGAGCGCTTCCTCCAGCCGCTGCACGGTGGCGGGGGGAGAGGCCGTGTCCAGGCTGCCGCCGAGGAGGTGGACCGGGACGTCGACGGGGTCGGGTTCCCAGCCGTCCCGCAACAGGCCCAGGTCCGCGCGGAGATGGGGAAGGACGAAGCGGAGCGCGAAGTCCTCGGACACCCGGAGGTCGGGCAGCATGCCCCGACGCGCGGCCTCCGCGAGGAGCGCGCGGTCGTCCAGGTCGAGGATGCTCCGCGCGGAGAGTCCGGGGTCCGGCGGGGCCGACATCACCAGGTGCAGGTCGTCGTCGGGGGACGGAGGTCGGAGACGGGCCATCCGGTACGCCACCACGGCGCCCAGGCTGTGCCCGAGGAGGAGGCCGGGCCCGGTGAGTGCGTCGGAGAGCAGGTCGAGGTAGAAGCCGGCGAGCGCCTCCGCGTCCGTCGGTCCCTGTCCGGCGGGCGGCTGTACGGCGGTGACGTGCCAGTCCTCCGGGGTGTGCTGCGACAGCCTGACGAAGGAGCGGGCGGAGCCGCCCGCGAACGGGACGCAGATCAGGCGGAAGCCGTGTCCCTTCTTCAGTACGACGCGTTCGGGTCCGGCTCTCATGACTCCCGCTCCTTCTCTTGTCCGCGGAGGAGGAAGCGTGCGGTCTTCCCGGTGGAGGTGAGGGGCAGGGCGTCGACGAGGTGCAGGGTCCGCGGCCGTTTGAAGGGCGGGAGTCGGCGCCGGAGCGCGGCCTGGACGCGTTCCTCGAGCTGTTGGTCCGCGCCGGGCGCGGGGACGACGTGGGCGACGATGCGGGTGACGTCGTCCTCGTCCGACACCCCGACCACCGCGCAGGAGCCCACGCCCGGGACGGCCAGGATCTCCTCCTCCACTTCCGAGAGGAGCACCTTCGTGCCACCGACGTTGACGATGTTGTCGGTGCGCCCCAGGTACGTCCAGCCCACCGCGGGGTCGTAGGTCATCGTGTCCCCCGTGTACACCCAGCCGTCACGGAACGTCCCGGCCGTGAGGCCGGGTTGGTCCCAGTACCGGTCCGCGACGCTGGGGCCCCGGACCCGCAGGCGGCCGATGCCGCCCGCCTCCAGCGTCCGTCCCGCGTCGTCGCAGACCTCCGCCTCGAAGCCGGGTACGGGGACCCCGGTCGCCCCCGGCGGGGAGACGCCCGGCACCGTGGCGATGAAGATGTGCAGGCACTCGGTCGACCCCAGGCCGTTGACGACGGTGAGGCCGAAGGTCTCGGCCAGCCGGGTGCTGAGCTGCGGGCCGAGGTGTTCGCCCGCCGAGACGGCGAGGCGCACGGAGGAGAAGTCGATCCGGTCCTCCGCGTCGGGTACCGAGAGCAGCGCGGCGTACAGCGTCGGCACCGCGAACAGCACGGTCGGCCGCGTACGCCGCAACAGGGCCGCGACGGCGAGCGGTTCGGCCCTGCCGGAGAAGAGGACGGCGCACGCCCCCACGGAGAACGGCAGCAGCAGCGAGTTCCCGAAGCCGTAGCCGAAGGGCAGCTTCGCCGTGGAGAGGACGCGGTCCCGGGAGGTGAGCCCGAGGTGTGCGCCCACCCCTTCGGGAAGGGCCAGCAGCCCCCGGTGCAGGTGGACCACGCCTTTGGGACGGCCGGTGCTCCCGGAGGTGTACTGGATCAGCGCCGGGTGGTCGTCCTCGCACGGGGCGACTTCGTGGAGCGGCGCCGCGTCTGACAGCTCGTCGGCCAGGCAGCGCACCCTGCCCGCCTCGGGGCCGCGGCTCCACACGGTGACGCCCCCGGCCGCCGCCTCCCGCGCAGGCTCGTGCTCCCCCTTCTCGACGACGAGGGCGCGCGCGCCGCAGTCCTCGAGGATGTACCGCTGCTCGGCGGAGGTGAGCACCGGGCTGACCGGCACCGGTACCGCGGCGATGCGCACCGCCGCGAGGAGGCACGCCACGGCGTCCGAGCTGTCGTGGAGCACGGTCACGACGCGGTCGCCGGGCCGGACTCCGGCCTCGTGCAGGACACGTGCCATCCGGCAGGCGCGCTCGTGGAGTTGGCGGTACGTCAGTGCGCCGTCGTCGTCGAGCAGGCAGAGTTCGTCGCCGTTACCGCTCGCCAGGTGCCTGTCCAGGTACCACCAGGCGGCGTTGGCGCCCGTACCGTCGTCGTTCACGCTGCCTCCCCGCTGCGGCCCTGGAGCAGGACCGCGGTGGCGTGGCCTCCGGGATCTGCGCTCAGGCACACCGCGAGCGGTCCCGCGGGCCGCGGTACTCCGCCGTCGGGCGACCGCCGTTCGACTGGGGCGAGGGGGACGGCCTCGCGCCGAAGCGCCTCCAGCGCCACCGCGAACGCCAGGGCCCCGTCGGCGCCGCCCGTGCGGCCTGCGGTACGGGTCGGGCAGCACGACGGGAGCTCGTCGCCGAAGACCGCGGCGAGTGCGGCGGTCCCCGCCTCCTCCGCCTCCCGGTCGCCGCCGCACGCGACGAGCCCGAGGCCCACCTCGGACGGGAGGCGCCCGGCCGTGCGGAGGGCCTCGCGGACCGCCGCCTCCGCCGCGGCGGCCGGAGCGGAGGTGGCGCCGAGGGCGGGGTCGTCGGGCAGCGCGGTGGCCTGCCCGCTGCCGAGGAGATGCCCGAGGACGGGGCCGTCCGGCGCGGGCCGTCGGAGCACCACGGCGGCGGCCGCCTCTCCTTCGGGCACGTCCTCCGATCCCGGGAGGCCGGCGACGGCGGGGGAGAGGATGTCGACACCACCGGCCACGACGGCGTCGCACGTGCCCGTGCTCACCTGCCGGGCGCCGAGGACCATGGCGTCGAGGCCCGCTGTTGCGCCGGAGGCGAGCGTGAGGTTCGGTCCCCTGGCGGGGAGGTGGATGGAGAGCTGGGCCGCGGGCGCGTTGTAGCCGGACTGCGGACCCCATACGGGGTTCACGGGGCCGCCGTCCCCGCGCGACGCGTTGTGGATGGCCAGGTACTCGTTGCGCCCGGCCCGCAAGGTGCCCAACACCACGCCTGTGCGGTCGGGTTCGGGGACGGGCCGGGCCCCGGCGGTGTGCACCGTGTGGAGGAGCAGGCGGCTGTCGCGGCTGAACGTGCGCGCCGCCCGGTCGCCGACGACCTCGCTCACGTCGAGGGGGCAGCGCACGTGGGCGCCGTAGACCTCGCCCTCGTCCTTCTCGCCTGCGAGGGCGGTGGCGACGAGGGGGATCTTCTCGGCGGTGAAGGGGCGCCGTCCGCTCAGCATGTCGGTGAAGAGCTCCGAGACGGAGGCGCCGGAGGCGGTGACCGCACCGAGTGCGGTGATCGCCACGGCGGACGCGGGAGGAGGAAGGGGTGTCTGCACGTCAATCCCTGTGGCCATGGGGAACGGACGGCCGGTTGTCGGCCTCGGTCGGGGGAGCGGGATCAGTCGGAGAAACGGGAGAGGACGATCGCCGAGGTGTTGCCGCCGAAGCCGAACGCGTTGCTCAGCGCGGCACGCACCGGCATGTCGCGGAACGAGCCCTCGACGAGGTCGAGCCCGGCGCATCCGTCGTCGACGTCCCGCAGCGTCGGGTTGCCCGGCACACGGTCGTGCTGGAGCGCCAGGACGCAGATGATCGCTTCGAAGGCGCTGGCCGCTCCCTGGGAATGGCCGAGCATCCCCTTGACCGAGGAGACGGCCGGATGGCCGCCTCGCGCGCCGAAGAAGTCCTCGAGACAGGCGGCCTCCAGCGCGTCGTTGGCCGGTGTCCCCGTCCCGTGGGCGCTCACGTAGTCCACGTCGCGGGCGTGGAGCCCCGCCATGGCGAGGCTTTCGCTCATGCACCGCAGCATGCCGAGCCCCTGCGGATGGGGCGCGGTCATGTGGTGCGCGTCGGCCGCCACCGCGTATCCGCTGAGCTCCGCGAGCACCGGCGCGCCCCGCCGTACGGCGTGCTCGAGCGATTCCAGCACCACGACCCCGGCCCCCTCGGAGGGCATCATGCCGCGCCGGTGACGGTCGAAGGGCCGGACCTCGTCCGGTGCGAGGGCGCGCAGGGTCGTGAAGAGTCCGAAGACGGCCTCCGACAGCTCGTCCACGCCGCCCGTGACAACGGCGTCGGCCTGCCCGGAGCGGATGCAGTCCGCGGCCGTGGCGATCGCGGTGTTGCCCGCCGCGCATCCGGCGGCGACCACCTGTCGTGGTCCGCCCAGGCCGAGTCGGCGTGCCGGCGCCACGGCCAGCAGCGACGGAGCGTCCCAGACGGCGCGGGCCTCGACGGAGCGGTGCAGGCGGCGCAGTTCCTCGACGTGGGGGCGGGTGCCCATCACCGTTCCGAGTACGACACCGGTACGCCGCAGGCAGTCGTGGTCCAGCAGCTTTGCCTCGCGCAGCGCCGCCTCGGCCGCGTGCAGGCCGTAGCGGAGGGAGCGGGGTGTGCCGCCGTCCGGTGCCTGGGGAGCGGTGAGGCCGTCGTCGGAGACCTCGGCCGCCAGATGCGTCGGGTAACTGTCGGTGGAGAACCGTGTGACCGGCCCTGTGGCGATCGCACCGGAAGTGACGCGGTGCCAGAACGTGCCGACGTCCGTCCCCAGCGGGGAGGCCAGGCCCGTGCCCGTGACCACGATCCGCGGTCGGCCCTCGGCATCACGAAACATGCTGTGCGACCTGACGCGAGAGGTCCTCGACGGTGTCGCTCGAGGCGGCCTGCTCGTCGGTGAGCCGGCAGCCGAACCGGGCCTCTATGTGGGCGATGACCTCCAACTTCTGGAGGGAGTCGCCCCCGAGGTCGTCGTAGAAGTGGGCCTGCGGGGGTACCTGCGCGCTCGGCATCGTCAGGACACCGGCCACGATCTCGCTTACCGCAGCCGGGATGTTGCTCTCGTTCATGCATGA
>NZ_AJTQ01000106.1 GCF_000262345.1 Streptomyces xiaopingdaonensis
TCCTTCACGGTGGAGGGCCTGGCGAGCAGACGGGACCAACGGCGCAGGTGAGCCTTGGTGAGTCCGCCGGACCAGTGCAGTTGTTTCGACGCGACAGCCCAGTGGACGACGGCCGCGGCAGTCGCGGCGGCCGTGCCCGCACCGGGCGTGGCCGTCAGCAGGACGAGGACGAGGAAGTAGAACGTGTACTGGTGCATGACCTCGCGAGCAGCTTCGCGGTCCAGCGCCGCCGCGGCCCGCCCGGCCGCGGCGACGACCAGCGCGGACACCGCGACGAGCGGCAGCAGCACCGTCACCGTCCAGGGCAGCGCCCCGCGTACGGCGAAGAGCAGCAGCAGGACGAACGGCGTGCCGATCATGGCGTACACGGCCGCGCCGCGCCGCAGCGCGACCAACCGCAGCCAGAGGCTTGAGTAGTTGAGCCGCCTGTCCCCCGCCACGTCGGTGATGTCCTTGATCCCGGACAGGCCGAGGCTGAACGCCGCCAGCACCGCGGCTGCCGGCAGCACCGGCGACAGGAGGGTGTCGGTGGCCGCGTGCACCGCCCATCCGGTCAGCAGCGGAGTGACGAGGGGCGCGGTGAGCGCGAGGAGCGAGAGGACTCGGTGCCGCTTGAAGGCGGGGCCGACCGAGTAGCCGACGGCTACCCCGATGTCGACGAGCAGGATCGCGACGAGTTCCGCACCGGGATGCACCCATACCAGCGCCGCGCCGACGAGGACGAACACGATCCAGGAGGCGACCGTCACCCGGAGCAGCCTGTCCCACCCGAACTCTTCGCAGAGCGCGGTGCGTTCGGGCCGGTTGACGGCGTCCGCCTCCTGGTCGGCGATCCGGTTGAGCGCCTCCGTACCGAGGCAGTACGCGAGCCACATCGGTACGCCGAGCAGCGCCCACCCGGGGGTGAGCCGGCCGTTGGCCGCGAGGCCCGCGGTGAAGCCCACCCAGTAGTAGGCGGTGAACCGGACGCTGCAACTGCGCAGCAGGAGCAATACGGATCCGGCCGCTGACGGTCTTCGGCCGGACCCGCCCGCCCTACGCACGGCGCCGCTCGGCCACGAGCGGAAGTGCGGCGGGGCCGCGAAGTCCCATGCCGGGCTTGTACACCGGCGGGTCCTCGACCATCGAGAGCCGGCTGAAGCGCTCGGTGAGGCCGCGCAGCACCTCCTTGGCCATCAGGTTGGCGAGTGGCGCGCCCAGGCAGTAGTGCACCCCCCGGCCGAAGGAGAGGTGTGCGGGGCCCTCCCGTCCGGTGTCGAAGGTGTCCGGTTCCGGGAAGGCCCGTTCGTCGCGGTTGGCGGAGGCCACCAGCAGGATCACCGCGTTCCCGGGCTCGATGGTCGTGCCGTGCAGCTCCACCGGCTCCAGCGCGATCCGGCCCACCTGGTGCGCCGGTGGCTCCAGTCGCATGATCTCGTCGAGGACGGCGTCCGTGGCCTCCGGGTGCGCGGCGAGGTGCGTGAACGCGTCCGGCTGCCTGGAGAAGACGACGGCGGCGTTGCCCACCAGGTTGGAGAAGGTCTCCTGCGCCGCCACCACCAGCAGGACACAGGTGGCGGCGATCTCCTGCGTCGTCAGGACGCTGTCCTCGTCCCGTGCGCGGACGAGTTGGGAGATCAGGTCGTCGCCCGAACCCCGGGTGCCGGCCAGCTCCAGGAAGTAGCCGGTGCACTCCGCGACGGCCTTCCGCCGGGCCTGGGCCGCCTCGGGCGGCAGCTCGACGTCGAGGTCGAGGAGTCCGGCGATCTCGGTCGACCAGGCGGTGAAGCGGGCGTGGTCCTCCGCCGGGATGCCGAGCATGTCGCCGAGCACCCGGATCGGCATGGGCCCGGCCAGCCGTTCCATCAGGTCGAACCGGTCGGGCAGGTCCGCCAGCAGCTCGTCCACGACGGCGGTTACGGAGGGGCCCAGCTTCTTGATCGTCGCCGGGGTGAACGCCTGTGAGACGAGCCCGCGCAGGCGGGTGTGCTCCGGGGGGTCGGTGAGCATGAAGAGCTTGGCGTCGAAGTCGTCCAGACCCAGCCCCAGGAACGGCGGCGCTTCGTCGCCCGCCTGCCCCATCACCTGCTCGAAGAACTGCGAGTTGGCGAAGTCCTTGCCCATGCGCCGGTCGCGCAGCAGGGATTCGCAGTCCTCGTAGCGGCTCACCAGGAAGGCGCCCAACGGGCCGCGCAGCAGCGGGAATTCGTCCCGGAGCGTTCGGTAGGCCGGGAACGGGTCCGCCTGGAACGCCGGGTCGGCCGGGTCGAAGGCGGGGACGCCGTCCCCCGTGCCTTCGCCATTCCTGGTTTCGCTCATCTCAAGTTCCCCCTTGCAACGTCGAGTTGGGCTCCGTCGGCCGACGGGCCTGCGCGCACTGGTTGAGGGAAACAGTTGGTTAACTCTCCGTCAACCATGAGTGAGTGCTTCAAGTAACCGCCCACGCACGGGAGTTGGCTCCGTGTACATTTCGTGTGGGCACGCCGGGCTCCCCGCTCGTCGTCCGCAACTGGACCCGTTCGAGGAGTGAGCGTGACCGGCAAAGCCAGGAGCCCCTGGGTAGCGCTGAGCGCGCTGTGTCTCGGCTTCTTCATGATCATGGTGGACACCACGATCGTGAACATCGCCGTCCCGGTCATCCTCGACGACCTCGACGCCGGCCTCGACGACGTCCTGTGGGTGGCCAACGCCTACGTCCTCACGTACGCGGCGCTGCTCATCACCGCGGGACGGTTGGGCGACCTCTTCGGGCAGAAGCGCGTCTACCTGGCGGGACTGGTGGTCTTCGCCGCCGCGTCCGCCTGGTGCGGACTCGCCGACGACGTCGGCCCGCTGATCGCCGCCCGGGCGGTCCAGGGCCTCGGCGCCGCACTCCTCACCCCGCAGACCACCGCGTTCATCGCCCTCCTCTTCCCACGGGAAAGGCGCGGCGCCGCTTACGGGATGTGGAGCGGCGTGGCCGGACTCGGCACCATCACGGGGCCTCTGCTCGGCGGGGTCGTCGTCACCCGGTACGGATGGGAGTGGCTGTTCTTCCTCAACGTGCCCGTCGGCGTGGTCTGTCTGGTGCTGGTCGCGGTGCTCGTTCCCGGGCACGCGGCGAGGCGGCGCAGAGGGCTGGACCTCCCCGGCATCGCGCTCGTCTCCGCCGGGCTCTTCGCGTTGGCCTTCGGGTTGGTGGAGGGCGAACGCTACGGGTGGGGCACCGTCGTCGGGCCCGTGACGATCCCCGGGGTGCTGGTGGCCGCCCTGGTCCTCCTCGGCCTGTTCGCGTGGCAGCAGTGGCGCAGCCGGGACCCGCTGATACCCGCCGCCCTGCTCCGCCACCGCAACTTCGTCCTGTCCAACGTGGTGGTGGTGCTCGTCATGACCTCCATGGCGGGCAGCCTGCTGCTGCTGACGCTCTACCTGCAGACGGCACTCGGCCTCTCCCCCCTGCGGGCGGGGCTCACGACCGCGCCTCTGTCGGCGGCGTTCGGGCTGGTCGGCATCTTCGCCGGGAGACGCTCCGACGCACACAACAGCAAGTCGCTGCTGCTCTTCGGCCTCGTGGTGTACACCGCCGGACTTGCGGCCACGGCGTGGGTCGCGCGTCCCGAGGTGTCGCCCTGGTCGCTGACGGGCCCCATGCTGGTCTGCGGCGTCGGTCTTGGCTGCGTGTTCGCGCCCATGTCCAACCTCGCGCTGGGCCAGCTCGACCGATCCCTCGCCGGCGCTGCGTCGGGCGTGTACAACACGACCCGGCAGGTGGGAAACGTCCTCGGCAACGCCGCCTTCGGCGCCCTGCTGCAGGCCCTCTTCACCAGTCGCGCGGGGCGGCTCGGCCCGGAGGCGGCCGAGCGGCTTCCCGCAGGGGCACGGGAGACGTTCACCGACGAGGTCGACCGCACGGCCTCCGGCGGGGTGGAGGCCACGACCACGGCGGGCGCGGACGTCACCGGCGAACTGCCCACCCGTACCGCGGAAAGGTTCCAGGACTCGCTCACCGGCGTCCTCACCCAGGGGCTGAGCGAGGCACTGCGGCTCTCCATGCTGGGCGCCGCCGCTCTCGCCGCCTGCGCGGCGGTGTGCTGCCTCGCGCTGCGTCGGGGGACTTCGGGGGCGGGGTAGGCGGGGGTTCGTCGGCGCTCCACGGGCAGTCCGCCGGGCGGAAGTTGCCCGTCTCGGACCCGTACGCAACGACGTCCTGTCCGCAGCGTGCCTCCCAGGCCGCCGGAACGGTCTCCGGCGACCTGGGAGGTCGGCGGCGTCAGGCGAGCGTGCGGATGAGCTTCTTGTTGACGAACTCGTCGATGCCGTGGCGGCCGAGTTCACGGCCGAAGCCGGAACGCTTGACGCCGCCGAACGGCAGCTCGGCACTCTCGGCCTGGACGCCGTTGACGAACACCATGCCCGCCTCGATCCCGTCCGCCACCCTGGCGGCCTGCTCCGGGTCCGTGGTGAAGACGTAGGAGCCGAGACCGAACGGAGTGTCGTTGGCGAGCGCGAGCGCCTCCTTCTCCGACCCCGCCCTGAACACCATGGCGACCGGGCCGAAGAGCTCCTGGCGGTAGACGTCGTTCCCGGCGGTGACGCCGGTGAGGACCCCGGTCGGGAAGTAGGCGCCCTGGCGTCTCCCCGAGCTGGTCAGGCGGGCGCCCTGCTCGACGGCCGACCGCACTTGTGCCTCCAACCGCTCGGCCGCGGCCACCGAGGACAGCGGGCTGATGCCCTCGGCGTTCGCGAGCAGGGCATCGGTGAACTTGGCGAGGAACGGCTCGTACAGCTCCTCGGCGATGATGAAGCGCTTCGCGGCGTTGCAGACCTGGCCCGTGTTGTCGAGGCGGGCGGCCACCGCCTTCTCGACGGTGCGGTCGAGGTCGTCGGTGGAGAGCAGGACGAACGGGTCGGACCCGCCCAGTTCGAGGACGACCTTCTTCAGGTTGCGCCCGGCGACTTCGGCGACGGCCGCTCCGGCGGCCTCCGAGCCTGTGAGGGACACCCCGGCCACCCGCGGGTCCGCGATCAGCGTCGCCACCTGCTCGTCGGTGGCGTGGATGTTGACGTACGCACCGCGTGGAAACCCGGCGTCGTCGAAGATCCGCTGCAGCGCCGCGGACGAATCCGGGCACTGCGGGGCGTGTTTGAGCAGGATCGTGTTGCCGGCGCACAGGTTCGGGCCGGCGAACCGGGCCACCTGATAACTGGGGAAGTTCCACGGCATGATGCCGAGCAGTACGCCGAACGGCGACCGCCTGACGACGGCGTCGCCCGTGCCGTCGAGCGGCTCGACGGGTTCGTCGGCGAGCAGCTT
>NZ_AJTQ01000107.1 GCF_000262345.1 Streptomyces xiaopingdaonensis
CGTGCTCCGCGTAGTAGGCGTAGATCGCGGAGCTGAACTCCACCTCCTCGACGGCCTCCCGGAGCGGCTTGCCCATCTCGCGCACGATGGCGGCCGCGAGTTCGTCCCTGCGCTCGTCGTGCAGCTCCGCCACCCGGCCGACGAGCGCCGCGCGCTCGGCCGCGCCGGTGGAGCGGGCCCACTCTCTGCCCGCGGTGACCGCGTCGGCCAGAGCCGACTCGATCTGCGTGCCGGTGGCTGTCGGGTACTCGCGCACGACCGTGCCGGACGCCGGGTCGGTGACCGCGTATCTGCTCATGCGTGGGGTCCCTCCTTGTCGAGCAGGTCTGTCCGCCGGCGCAGCGCCAGCAGCGTCACCAGGTCGTAGGCGACGTGGGAGGCCGCGATGCCCGTGAGTTCGGCGTGGTCGTACGGCGGCGAGACCTCCACGACGTCGGCCCCGACGAGGTCGAGTCCGCGCAGCCCGCGCAGGATCTCCAGCAGCTCGCGGCTGGTCATGCCGCCGGCTTCGGGCGTGCCCGTCCCCGGCGCGTGAGCGGGGTCGAGGACGTCGATGTCGACCGAGACGTAGAGCGGCCTCCCGCCGACCCGCTCGCGAATCCGCTGGACGACCTCGGCGACGCCCTGGTGGAAGACGTCGGCCGAGGTGAGGATGCCGAAGCCGAAGCGCCGGTCGTCCTCGAGGTCCTTCTTGCCGTACAGAGGGCCCCGGGTGCCGACGTGGCAGAGCGCCTCGGTGTCGAGGACGCCTTCCTCGACGGCGCGGCGGAACGGCGTGCCGTGGGTGTACTCGGCCCCGAAGTAGGTGTCCCACGTGTCGAGATGGGCGTCGAAGTGGACGAGCGCCACCGGACCGTGGCGCTCCGCCGCGGCCCGCAGCAGCGGCAGCGCGATCGTGTGGTCGCCCCCGACGGTGAGCAGCCGCGCGCCGTCGGCGGTCAGTTCGGCCGCCCCCGCCTGCACCGTCTCCAGGGCCGCGCCGATGTCGAACGGGTTCACCGCCAGGTCGCCCCCGTCCACCACCTGTGCCAGCCGGAACGGGGACGCGTCCAGCGCGGGGTGGTAGGGGCGCAGGAGCCGTGAGGACTCCCGTACGTGGGACGGGCCGAACCGCGCGCCGGGACGGTAGGAGACACCGGTGTCGAACGGCACGCCGGCCACGACCACGTCGGCTCGCGGCACCTCGTCCCTCCGGGGTAGCCGTGCGAACGTGGCGGGCCCGGCGAAACGGGGAGTCCGGGAGCTGTCGAGCGGTCCGACGAAGGGGTCGGTCCTGCCTTCGGCGGAGCTGCTGTCCCGGCTCATCGCATCGCCACGAAGTACTTGACCGACGGCTCGACCGTCTCCCAGGTGCCGCGGAATCCGCGCGGCACGACGAACGCCTCGCCCGCCCCGAACTCGCGGCGCCCTCCGGCTGCGTCGATCACCGCCACCCGGCCGCTGACGAGCACGCAGAACTCCGTGTACGGCCAGGAGTCGAACGAGACCCGGCCGGGCTCTCCCTCCCACAGGCCGCCCAGCGAGTCCTCGGCCAGTTCGACGGCCCGGTACTCGGTCTCCGACCATCCGTCGCCGACGTGGTCGTAGTCGGCCGGGTCCGGCACGACGGCACGCCCGGTGTCGCGGTCGACGGTCTTTATCGCGTCGATGTTCATCGGTTCTCCCCGGCTGAGAAGCGGTCCAGGACGTTGCGGACGATGCGGTCGACGAACGGGTCCCCGACCTCCAGCGCGTGCGGCCACTCCGTCGAGCCGCCGTTGAAGACCTCGCCGGCGCCGCGGGTGAACGCGGCGATCATTCCGGCGCCGCGCATCTGGTTCTCGTGCACGTAGTCGGGCAGGTCGTCGCCGAGTTCGGCGTTGTAGGCGTAGACCTCGGCTTCGGGGCCCCCGATGGGGTGCTGCCCGAAGAACCGGTCCTCCTCGCCCTTGGCGGCCGGGCACATCGCGAGGATCTGCAGGTCCTCGGGGGCGCCGTCCTCGAAGGTGGGGTACGGCAGACCACGGCGGAACGTGTACTCGACGGAGTCGACCTCGAAGGCGGCGAGGAAGGCCGGGTCCCCGCCGAGCAGGTCGCCGTAGTAGAGGTCGGTGCCGTCGAGGGCCCAGTGCTCGGTCCTGTACACGGTGAAGCCGCCCGAGGATCTCGGTACGGCGGCGCCGTACCGGTTGTAGATGCCGCCGAGGCCGTTGAGGCCGGTCGTGGTGGCGCCCGGGCGGCCCACGCTCTTGGCCTCCCAGTTGGTGGTGGCCAGGTGGGGCGCGGCCGCCGCCTCCGGGTCGAGCGAGGGCAGCCGGTAGCAGAACTGGGTGGTGCTGTCCTCGTCGAGCCTCACCTGCCACTGGAAGTTTCCGGCGAACCTGGCGAATCCGCCGCCGCGCTCGACGAACGCGTCGACGACGTCCCGCATCTGCCACGTCCAGTACTCGTCGTGGCCGACGACCACCGCGCACGTGTAGTCGTCGAGCACGGACGGGTCCTCGTGCAGGTCGATCTGCGTGAGGTAGTCGAGCCGGTAGCCCGCCTGCTCCGCCCAGACGGCGAAGGGACGTTCGTACGTCGCCCAGAACGCGTCGGCGTGGTGGCGGCTGTAGCCGTTGAGCCGCGCCCACTCGTAGGAGTCGTAGCGCGGCACCCAGCCGATGCCGGGCGTGTACGGGTGGTACTCGCGGGGTGCGCCGACCGGCTTGCGCAGCATGCCGCGGGCGACGGGCCGCTGCGTCGACGAGAGCGGGGAGCCCGAGTCGTTGCGCGGATCGTCGCCTATGCCGCGGTAGTGGTTCGCGCCGCCCCAGTCGTTGTAGGCGCTGAGCGTGCCGGTGGTGAGGACGAGCGCGATCCTGTTGCGCCGTGCGGAGGTGCCCCGGACGACGAAGAAGTGCTCGCGCTCCCAGACGCCGTGCGGCATCGGGTTGCGCACCACGACGAGGTAGAAGCCCGATTCCAGGTCCTCCGGCACCTGCCAGCCGTGGGTGACCTCCCAGCCGCAGCCCGAGGCGTAGGCGTCCTGCGGTGTCTCCTGCCGCGGCGCGGTGAGACCGCGCTCGCGGTGGACGGTGCGGGGTTCGGCGCCGTCGCGGATGATCTCCAGCTCGAATTCGTCGGCCGTGGAGGAGACGTGGAAGTCGACCCGCTCGCCCGGCGCGTACGAGTACCGGCTGGTGTAGAGCCAGGTCTCCGGGGTCCGCGGGTCGGTGAAAGGCCGCTCGGAGGGCCATCCCTTCGGTGACCAGGCGAACGGTGGGGCGGGCGTGTTGGTCAACGCGCTCATGGCGTCGGGGTTCAGTGTCATTGCTGCTCTGGTCTCCGGGGTGCGGGAGGCGGTTCGTCGGGGGCGGTCACTGGTCGAAGCGGGCGCGCAGGGCGGCGCTCGCCTCGTCGAAGGGGCGGGTGAGGTAGGCGAGGTGATCCGGTTCGCCGTGGCGGTGGCGCACGGTGCCGGCCCATCGGGTGCGGGCGTGCTCGGTGATGTGGCGCCGGGCGGCGTCGACCATGGCGAGCATGGTGGTCACGACCTCGGGGTCGTGGCGCTCGTAGTCCGGCTGCGAGGAGACGTAGATCGGGGAGGTGTGCGCGAAGACCGGCCGGTTCCAGGTGTCGGCGTGCCGCGGGCCGGCGTCGGCCGCGCCGAAGCACCGCGCAGCGAACCAGTCGGAGCCGGTCACCTCCCACGTGAGGTCCAGCCGGTGAGTGGAAGCTTCCGGATCGACGTACTCGGTCCTGACCACCTCCCCGTTGCGGATCAGCTCGATCCGCTCGACGGAGAAGATCGTCTCCAGCTCGACGCCGACAGCGACGGACTCGCGGCCGGTCAGCAGAGATCCGGGCGGCTGCCCGTCGACGTGCAGCCACAGCAGCGGACCGCTCGAGACCATGGTGTCGCCGCGCCTGATCCCCGCGCACCACGCCTCGTACTCGGCGCCGCCGGCGTCCGCCGCCGCGTAGGTCCGCACGAGGCCGACAGGAACCTCGCTGGTCATCTTGTCGGTGCCGCCGACGAGCGGGACTCGGAAGCCGGCGTTGAGGTAGCGGTAGTACTCGGTGATGTTGTAGTCGTCGTAGGCGATCGTCTCGACGGCGTCGAGACGGCCGGTGGCCAGCAGCGCGGCGGTCTCGCCGTAGGGCACGGGGAAGTGGGCGAGGACCACCGTCCCGCCCTGCGCGTGGCACTCGTCCGCCCAGTGCGAGAGCGTCGTCGCGAGGCCCCCGCCCAGCTCGTCCTCTTCGGAGCCGCCGGTGGACCAGGGCATGATCGGCTCGCGCAGTCCCAGGAGATTGATGTGGCCGAGCATGTTCGTGCGGTTCTCCTGCCCCGCGTACACCACCGTTCCGTGGTCGTGCGAGACGTGCGGGTGCCCGGTGAACTCCTCGGTGTTGGTGAAGTGTTCGCCCCACTGCGCCAGCAGCAGGTTGGCCACCTGGAGGTCCTCGGCCCGCGCCTCCAGCTCCGCGCCCTGCGTCGACATGAAGTGCACGTGGGTGTCGCCGCTCGCGTAGCCGCGGGCCTGTGCGTCGAACCGGCGGACCAGCTCCAGCTCCAGCTCCGTCTGGTCCGGCGCGATCGTCACGGTCTCCCGGATCGGCTGGTACTCGAAGCCCCGGGCGACCTCCACCTGGACCTGTCCTGTCGGCAGCCAGCCCTCGCACGTACCGCCGATGGCGGCGTAGGTGTAGCTGCCGAGCCGGACGTCGCCCCCGATGTCGAGGTTCCAGGTGCCGCCGTCGGAGTTGATGTGGGCGTGGTGGCCGTAGGGGGCCAGCGGGATGCCGTCGGTGGTCTGGAACCGGATACGGCAGGCCACCGGGTTCCCGGCCTCGTCCCGCACGGTGGTTCTCACCCAGTTCTGGTCGGGCCCGGGCAGGCGGACGCTGCCCCGACCGAAGGTGAGGGCCCCGCGTTCGACGAGGTCGCCCCAGCGGAACGAGCCCTGTTCCCGGCCGCCGTCGCGGACGCTGACCGTGGCCGAGGGGGAGGCGGAGACCTTGGCGTAGCCCGTGCCCCACTCCTCGGGGCGGCTGCGGCCCCAGCCGCCGGGCAGCTCGGGGGCCGTCTCCACGTCCGGAGCGGTGCGGTAGACGTACGACGCCGTGCCCCGGTCGACTTCGAGTTCCAGCGACTCGGTGACGCCCCCGTCGCGCATCTCGATCAGCACCTCGCGGGCGACGGTCCGGGTGAACGGCTCCTCGTCGAGGTCGCTGAGGGTCACGGCGCCGAGGACGACGGACGCGCCGCCGGCCTCCACCACGATGCCGTCCAACTCCAGGTCGGTACGGGGGTTTTCCATCGCCCACAGGTAGAAGCGGTACGGCAGCACGTACGGCACACGCGACTGCGGGTCGTCGATGCCCACCAGGCGGGCTCCGGCCTCGTCGTACCGGCCGCAGGCGCGGTCCATGAGCACGTGCTCGGCGTCGTTGCGCGCGAGCAGCGGAGTCTGGCCCCAGTCGAGGGGGAGGGGGCGGCCGTCCCAACGGCGCGGCGTCGGACCGATCTCGAAGCGCTGCCGCAGCGTCCTCGTCACGCCGGTGCCGTCGCGGTACTCGAGCCGGTAGGTGCCCACGGGGGCGCCGACGCGGCCGCCCTCGAAGAGTTCGGGTTCGAGGAGCGCGTGGGCGAAGACGAGCCAGGTGGGCCGGCCGTCGGCGGCGATCCGGGCGGAGCCGCCGGGCGGGACGACGAGCACGGCGCGGTCCCTGTCGCTGCTGAACCGGAAGGGCAGGCCGTGCAGGACCCGGTCACCGAGTCGTACGTCGTCGGGGTCCTCGAAGATGTCGACCGCGGTGTCGGCGACGTCGCCGAGGTCCAGCGGGCGGTAGTCCGGGTTGTCCCGTGGGGACATGGTGATCATCCTTTCGGGGCGCCGGTGTCGGCGTCGCCGGTGTCGTCGTCCGAGGCTGCGTTCGTCGTACCCAACCGCTCGTAGACCCGCGGTGCCCGTGCGCGGAGATAGAGGGCGCGGGCCAGGCCCCCCGCCACCGAGGAGGCGGCGACCACGAACAGGACGGCGTTCACGACCGGCGTGCCTCCGGAGAAGAGGTCGAAGTGCACGACGACCAGGACGAAGATGCCCGCGAGGGCCAGAGCGGACAGCAGCGGGGCGACGAGGGTCCGCCACAGGCCGGCGTCGGGATGGTGGCGGCGCATGTGGACCACGACGGCCAGCGCACACATCGACCACAGGGCGATCATCCCGAGGAAGCCCAGCGCGCTGCCCCACAGGAGCAGACCGAGGTAGGGATCGACGTCGAGGGCGGCGCAGACCGCCAACACCACGGCCGCGAGGCCGCATTGGGCGACGCCGGCGACCCACGGCGACTTCGTCGCCGGGTGCGTCCGGCCGAAGACCGGCGGGACGAGCCGTT
>NZ_AJTQ01000108.1 GCF_000262345.1 Streptomyces xiaopingdaonensis
TGGCGTTGTGCAGGGCGAGCAGCGCCGCGAAGGCGCTGAGGAGCAGCAGGAGCGTGACGACCTCGCCGAACCACGAGACCAAGTACCGGTCGAAGAGCGTCAGTACGAGGTCGGCGGGGCTGTCGCCCGCCGCGCCCGCGATGTCGTCGGCGCCGTAGGCGGTCACGACGGCGAAGGCCATGGCGGCGTAGAACAGCCCGATGACCGCGACGACGACGTACGTGGCGCGTCGCACGGTACGGGCTCCGCCGGAGGTCTCCTCGGAGTAGATCACCGTCGACTCGAACCCCATGAAAGCGCCGAATATCAGCCCGTACATCGCGCCGTTCCCGGGGTCGAGCACCGCCGAGGGCGAGAAGGGCTCGAAGGAGAAGCCCGAAGGACCGCCGTCGAGGAAGATCGCGACGGCAAGGACCGTCAACGCCACCATTTCCAGAGCGAGGACGATGCTGAGCACCTTCGCGCTGGCGGTGATCCCGCGGTAGCCGAGGATGCCGACGAGCGCGAGGGCGACGGCGGCGTAGAGCCACCAGGGCGCGTGGATGCCGAAGAGCCGACTGGCGACGTCGCCGGCGTAGAGGCCGAGGGCTCCGTAGGTCGAGATCTGCAGCGCGTTGTACGCCATGACGGCGAGCAGGGCGGCGGCCGAGCCCGCCTCCTTGCCGAGTCCGCGCGTGATGATCGCGTAGAAGGCCCCCGTGTTGCGGACGTAGCGCATGGTCGTCGTCAACCCGACGGCGAACAGGCCCATGACGACGGCCGCCACCAGGTAGCCACCCGGCACCGCGGCTCCGCCGACGAAGAAGTGCAGCGGCATGACGGCCGCGACCAGGGTCAGCGGCGCCAGGGCCGCCATGGCGGTGAAGACGAGTTCCGGCAGGCTGAGCGCGTTGCGCGCCAGCCCGGTCTCGGTTTTCTGATGGTCCTTCGGGGGCGCCGCTGTTGCTTCTGGCACGGTCGGCTCCTCAGACAGGTCGGGCCGGAGTGCCGGGCGAGCGCGGAGCCAGTCCTGGCGACGACCCTCCGTCCGGCAGCGAGTTGGCGAGACCATATGGAGGGTCGGTTTATCTGGCAAGCAGTTCGCTCGTGGCCGCTGCGGAACGAGTCATGAATGGTTCGTAGGAGCAGCCGACAAGCGTTACTTCTGGCCGCAGTTGGAGATCGTCTGTATGTTTTGGCGGGCGGGAACTGCCAAACCGACTTCGAGGAAATTTCCGCGGGGGGCGTCATGGACATGGCCGACGAAGCCATCATTCAACTGCTGAAATCCGACGGCCGGCTCGCTCACCGCGAGATCGCCCGCCGGTCCGGGCTGTCCCGCTCCACGGTGGCGTCCCGCATGCAACGTCTGCTCTCCACCGGCGAAGTGGAGATACGGGGCGTCGTCCACCCCGCGGTGATCGGCCGGGGGTCCCTCGCCTATGCCAGCCTCACGGTCACCGGCCGTGCCGAGCCCGTTGCCGCCCGGATCGCCGCGCGCGACGACGTGCCCTTCGTTTCGCTGACCAGCGGTCAGGCGCCCGTCATCGCCGAGATCCGCGCCGGTTCAGCGCTGCAGATCGACGCGGTGGTCAGCGAACTCCGCTCCCTGCCCGGCGTCCGGGCCGTCGAGACGCTCCCTTACACCGAGGTGCTCCGCGACGTCATCGGCCCGGTCGGCGAGGTCACCCACGAGGTGGACGACGTCGACATCGCCCTGCTCCGCGCCCTCCAGGACGACGGCCGCGCTTCGTACGTGGACCTCGCCGACCTGGTCGACCTGTCACCGGCCGGCGTACGCCGCCGCGTCGTACGCCTCCTCGAAGGCGAGGTCCTCCGAGTCGGCGCCCTCGTCCGTCAGTCGGGGCAGGACCACCAACTCGCCATGGGCCTCGGTGTCCGCCTCGCCGGCGACCACCGCGAGGTCAGCCGCGCCCTGCTCGCCACACCGTCGATCGGCTTCCTCGCCCGCACCCTGGGCCGCTTCGACCTGCTGGCAACGGTGCGCACCTTCATGCACGGCCAACTCACCGAGACGTTGGAGAGAGTGCGCGCTCTCCCCGGCGTCAGCGACGTCGACAGTTGGAGCCATCTGCGTTTCGTGAAGGAGAGCTACGCGGTGGCGGAACTGGGGGGTTGAGCCCGAGGCGCGTCAGACGCTGCCGCAGTCTTGGCGCGGGAAGGAGCCCCCTGTTCCCGTACATCTGGGCAGAGGCGGTCCACGCAGTCCGCCACGAGGTGGCACAGACCGTGACCGACGTACTGGAGCGCCGGATCCCGGCACGGTTCCTCGACTCCCGGGCGGCCGCCTCCCTCGCGGACCAGGTGGGGAAGCTGCTGGCGGCCGAGCGTCGCGTTCCCGCGCACGAGGTCGAGCGCCAGGTCGAGCAATTCGTCGCTGACGTGCACCGCGAACGGGAGGCGCTCGGACTCGTGACGGGCGCCACGGCTTGAGAACTCTCAGCCCGTAACAGGCTCTCGGCGCGCTTTCAGGCCGGGTCGGGCGAGAGGTCCGGGCTGCCGGGAGGGGGACGCCGCGAGGGAAGGGGCTGCGATCACGCCGTTCTCACGGCTTGCGTGCGACGCCGGCGTACACGGAGACCTGCTCGTCGGGGAGGTCGGAAAGCTCCTCGTTGCGCCACCGGTGCGCCACCACCAGTCCGGGATCGAGGAGTTCGAGGCCGTCGAAGTACGGGTCGATCTCCTGGCGGGAGCGGAGCGCGGGGGTGGCGGTGCCCTCTCCGTACGCGGAGTTGAACGTCTCCACGGCCTCCGGGTCGGCGAAGTCGGACGAGCTGTGGGCGAGGACGAGGAAGCTGCCGGGGGCGAGGCTGTCCACGGTCCGCCGTACCAGGGTGGTGGCTTGGTCGTCGGTGAGAAAGTGCAGGAGGGCCACCATGGACACCGCGACCGGCCTGGACAGGTCGAGGGTGTCGGCGACCTCCGGGGCGGTGAGGACGTCCTCGGTACGCACGTCCGCCTCCATGTAGGTGGTCGCCCCCTCGGGGGTGCCGTTCATCAGGGCGGAGGCGTACTCGACGACGAGCGGGTCGTTGTCGACATAGACCACGCGGCTGTCGGGGGCTGTCTCCTGGGCGACCTGGTGCAGGTTGGGCTCGGTGGGGATGCCGGTGCCCAGGTCGAGGAACTGACGTATGCCGAACTCCCGGGCGAGGACGCGGGTCGCCCGGTGCATGAAGGCGCGGTTCTCCCTCGCACCGACCCTGGCGGTGGGTCCCAGGGAGAGCAGACGTTCCGCGGCCTTCTTGTCGGCGGCGAACCAGTCTTTGCCGCCGAGGAGGTAGTCGTATATGCGCGCCGAGTGGGCGTGTGTGGTGTCGATACCGTCCATGACGTCCCCCCTCGCAGGGCTCAACTGGTCTGTGTGGGTTGAGTGTTTATCACGGCGTGTGCGGCGGTGTCCCGTCGGCTGCTGGCCCGGCCGCTCGGAGAGACCGTCCCGGGCATCAGGGCTCACCTCGACCGGTGCGCAGCTCGGGATCGCGACCGTGGGTGTCGACGGAGCAGCGGTGATCCGGTAGCTGGTCGGCCGACGGGGCCGACCAGCCGCCGACCGCGACGGTCGGGTTCAACTCGCGAGGACGATTCCGACGTAGGCGAGGGTGGCCACGAGGAGGGTGGAGAGCGCCGCCAGGACGAAGGGCCTGACTCCCACTTCGATGAGGTTTCGGATCTTGACGCCGCAGCCGAGCCCGAACATGGCGGCCGCGAGCAGACCGGTCTGCAGCAGCCGGCCTGTCGTCAGCGCGGCCTCCGGCAGGGGTACGAACGAGCGCAGGAGCACCATGGCGAGGAAGCCGGCCACGAACAGCGGGACGATCGGCGGCAACTTCCCGCGCGAAGTCTGCCGGCCGGGTTCGGCGGTACGGCTGAGCCGGCGTTGCCGAACGCTGAGAGTCGCCACGACGGGGGCGAGCAGCAGCACGCGGGCGAGCTTGACGACGACCGCGGCGGTGAGCGCCCCACCGCCGATGACGCCCCCCGTGGCGACGACCTGAGCGATCTCGTGAATGGCCCCTCCCGCCCACATCCCGGCGCTTTCCCCGCCGAGCCCGAGCAGGTTCGCGGCCAGCGGCACGAGCGGGATCATCAGCGTTCCGAAGATCACTACGAGCGCGACGGCGGTGACCGTGTCCTCCTCCGCCTCGTCGTCCGGGTCGGTCACTCCTGCCGCTCCCGCCACGGCCGCAGCGCCGCAGACGGAGAACCCGCACGCGATCAGCAACGAAAGCCCGGGCGGAACCCCCAGCAGCCGCCCCAGGAGGACGGTGCCGAGCAATCCACCGGTGACGATGCAGGCGACGGCGAGCAGGATCGGGGTACCCAGGTCGCGGATGTCCGTCAGCACGAGCTGGAGCCCGAGGAAGACGATGCCCGCGCGCAGGAGTTTCTTCGCCGAGAAGTCGATGCCGGCCGAGGCGGTGGCCGGCATCCGCACGGCGTTGGCCAGGAGCACACCGAGCACGATCGCGATGATCAGCGGGCTGACGCCCGGCAGCAGCAGACCGAGCCCGTAGGACGCCCCGGCCGCGACGAGGCAGAGCACCAGCCCCGGCAGCAGAGAACGGAGCCGAACGAGCCGAGTGCGCTCCGCGGGCGCGGTCGCTTCGAACTGCGTATGAGTCATGCATCCACCGTTGCGCCGGGCATTGTGCACGGGTAGAGGCAGATGACGTGCAGGCCACAAGCTACGCTTGTGTCCGGAGGAGGAGGATGAGCAACGAGCCCGATCTGGAGGCACTGCGTGCTCTGGCGGTCGTCGCCGAGGAGAGCAGCATCTCGGCGGCGGGCGTGCGGCTGGGCGTGAGCCAGCAGGCCGTGTCCCTGCGCATCCGGGCCCTGGAGAGGGAGCTGCGTGTCCGGTTGCTCGTGCGCTCCGCCCGCGGCTCCCGTCTGACCCCGGCAGGCGAACTGGTCGTGGGCTGGGCGACGGCGCTGTTGGCGGCGGCGGACGAGTTCGCGAACGCCGTCGAGTCGCTCCGCACCGACCGCAGCAGGACGATGCGCATCGCGGCGAGTCTCACGATCGCCGAGCACCTCCTGCCGGAATGGATCGCCCGATGGCGGGGCGCTCTCGGTGACGACGGCCCGATCGGTCAGCTCACGGCGGCGAACAGCAGCGCCGTTGTCGAGGCCGTGCGTGACGGGACCGCTGACCTCGGATTCATCGAGACACCGACCGTCCCGGCGGATCTCGGGTCTGTCGTGGTCGCTCACGACACGATCGACCTCGTGGTACAGCGCGGTCACCGGTGGGTGACCAGCGCACCCGTATCGGCCCGCGAGCTGGCGAATACCGGCCTGGTGCTGCGCGAACTCGGCAGCGGCACCCGTCAGGCCCTGGAAGACGCCCTCACCGACGCGGGCTTCCCGCTGGCGGCCGAGCCCGTGGCCGTGCTGTCGACGACTCTCGGCGTCCGCAGCGCCGTCATGGGCGGCGTCGCCCCGGGCGCGCTGAGCTCTCTCGCGGTGTCCGACGACGTGCGCGCCGGCCGACTCGTACGCATCCCCGTCCGCGACTTCCGGATCTCCCGCCCGCTCACCGCGGTCTGGGCCGGGAAGGCCCCGCCGCGCGCCGTGCGGGAGTTCTTGGAGGCCGTTTCGCGGGATTCAGGGGGCTGAGCGGACGGCAGTTGGAGGGATGCGGGCTGTCACAGACCAAGGGTTCTCACCGAGGTGAAGCAGGCAGTGGCGGACGAGTCGGCCTGTACGCCGGGTTCTGTCTCCCCGTCGCCTCGCGGCGGCGGGGGAGGCGGCC
Organism: Streptomyces xiaopingdaonensis; assembly: GCF_000262345.1. Lineage (GTDB taxonomy): Bacteria > Actinomycetota > Actinomycetes > Streptomycetales > Streptomycetaceae > Streptomyces > Streptomyces xiaopingdaonensis. The sequence continues at coordinate 5,759 of NZ_AJTQ01000108.1, forward strand.
ATCCCTCTGGGGTCGGTGTTGCCACCGGCCTCGTGCGGTCTACCCGTGGACTCGGGCGGGCAGCCCTCGTGCATTCACGCAGGGTCGCGTACGCGGCCCCTCTTGACCTTGCTCCGGATGGGGTTTACCTAGCCGCCCAGGTCGCCCTGGGCGCTGGTGGTCTCTTACACCACCGTTTCACCCTTACCGGGTGCCGTACGGGTACGGCCCCGGCGGTCTGCTTTCTGTGGCACTGTCCCGCGGGTCACCCCGGGTGGGCGTTACCCACCATCCTGCCCTGTGGAGCCCGGACGTTCCTCGGCGGGCCCACGCGAGGTGGGTCCGACGCGACCGCCCGGCCGGCTCGTCCGCCGTGTCGACCATGGTACCCGGGGCGCGGGGGTCGTCGTCCCGGGTGCCCCGGGCGTCAGCCGAAGGCGCGGCGGTACGCCTGCGGGCTGACGCCCGTGACGCGGCGGAAGCGGTCGCGGAACGCGGTGGCCGAGCCGAAGCCGCCCCCGGGCGTCAGCACCACAGGTCGGAGGGCGTCAGCTCGTTCGGGGTGCGGTGGCCGGAGAGGCCCAGGGTCAGGTCGAGGTCGGCGAGGAGGCTGCGCAGCACGTGGCGGACGCCGTCCTCGCCCGCGTGTGCGAGGCCGTACGCGTAGGGGCGGCCGTAGAGGACCGCGCGGGCGCCGAGTGCGAGCGCCTTGAGGACGTCGGAGCCGGTGCGCACGCCGGAGTCGAAGAGCACCTCGGTGCGGTCGCCGACGGCGCGAACGACCTCGGGCAGCGCGTCCAACGCGGCGACGGCGCCGTCGACTTGGCGGCCGCCGTGGTTGGAGACGACGACGCCGTCCATCCCGGCGTCGGCGGCACGGCGCGCGTCGTCCGGGTGCAGGACGCCCTTGAGGACGATCGGTCCGTCCCAGTGCTCGCGGAGGAAGGGCAGCCGGTCCCAGGGGCGGTCGCGGCCGGTGAACATCGACACCCAGGCGAGCACCGCCGCCTCGGGGTTCTCCTCGGGCGGCTCGGCGAGCAGCGCGCGGAACGCCGGGTCGGAGAAGGGGATGGCGGTGCCGATGCCGCGGAGGAACGGGAGGTAGGACTGGTCGAGGTCCTGCGGGCGCCAGGCGAGCGTCCAGGTGTCCAGCGTGACGACGAGCGCGGAGTAGCCGGAGGCGGCAGCGCGGCGCAGGATGCTGACGCAGACGTCGTCGTCGTTGGGCCAGTAGAGCTGGAACCAGCGCGGGCCCTCGCCGTCCGCCTCGGCGACCTCCTCCAGGCTGTGGGAGGAGTGCGTGGAGAGCACCACGGGCACGTCGAGCGCCGACGCGGCGCGTGCGGTGGCCAGTTCGCCGTCCGGGTGGATGATCGACTGGACGCCGAGCGGCGCGAGCAGCACGGGGGCCGGTACGCGGGTGCCGAGGACGGTGGTCGACAGGTCGCGGTCGCCGGCGTCGGCGAGCATGCGGGGGACGAGCCGGTGGCGTTCGAAGGCGGCGCGGTTGGCGCGGTGGGTGGCGCCCGAGCCGGCGGAGCCCGCGAGGTAGCCGTAGGCGCCGCTGTCGAGCCGGGTGGAGGCCGAGGCGCCGAGCGCGGTGAGGTCGGTGGTGAAGGGCGGGACCTCGCCGACGAGGCCGTTGAGGTAGATCTCGTTCTGGTAGTTCCCGAACCCCGGCCCTGTGGTTGCGCCTTGGTCTGTGGACTCGCTCAACTCGGCTCCTCGCTCGCTCCGTTGCGTGGACGGCGCCGCGTCCGTGCGCCGGACCCGAACCTACTACCGGGTACGGACGGGCGGGGCACGGGTCGCCCCGCAGCGAGGTGCGAAGTCGGAAGGATACGGCCGTGCGCTGCGCCGACTGTCCGACTCCGCCTCTCCCGCACGGTGTTGCCCGGTGGACACCCTCCCGGCGGAAACGACCGAGCCGTGTCCGGCGGACTCTGGGAGACTGTGCGGTGCCGTAAAAACTTCAGGAGAGGTGCATGACCGACGCTCGCCCGCCCCGCCGCCCCGAGCCCTCCGCCGAGCACCGCCCCGCCGCGCCGGCGGACGCCGCGCGCGGCGGCGGGGAACCACCGGCGGGCGGGACGCCCCCGCCCGGCGCCCAACGCGGCGCGGCCGGCGGCGCGTTGGCGGACGAGCCGGAGGGCATATCCGCGCGGGCCCCGCGCGGGAGCGGCACCGCGCCGGGAGAGGACCGTACGGACGAGGCCGCGGCGCCGGTGGGGACCGAGGAGCCGACGGGCGGCGCCCGGGGAGGGAAGCGCGCGGGGCGCAGGGTCGGCCTGCTCGCGACCTTCGTCCTCGGCTGCCTGACGGCGCTGCCCGCGCTCTCGATGGACATGTACCTCCCGGCGCTCCCCGAGATCGGCGCCGGGCTCGGCACTGCCGCCTCGCAGGTCCAACTCACGCTCACCGCCTGCCTGATCGGCCTCGCGGTGGGGCAGCTCGTCGTCGGCCCGATGAGCGACAGGTTCGGGCGCCGAAGACCTCTGCTGATCGGCATGACGGGGTACGTCGTCGCCTCGCTCGCCTGCGTCTTCGCGCCCACGGTCGAGGTCCTCTTCGGGTTCCGGCTGCTCCAGGGGCTGAGCGGCGCCGCGGGCATCGTCATCGCGCGCGCCGTCGTCCGCGACACCTTCGACGGCCTGTCGATGGCGCGGTTCTTCTCGACCCTCATGCTCATCTCCGGGGTCGCGCCGATCCTCGCCCCCGTGCTCGGGGGGCAGGTGCTCCGCTTCACCGACTGGCGCGGGGTCTTCGTCGTCCTCACCGTGATCGGGTTCGCGCTCGTCCTCGTGGTGCTCCGCTGGCTCCCCGAGACGCTGCCGCCTTCGGCCCGGCACACCGGCGGCCTCGCCGACGCGCTCCGCACGATGCGCGCCCTCCTCGCCGACCGCGTCTTCTCCGGCTACCTCCTCGCCGGGAGCTTCGCCTTCGGCGCGCTCTTCTCGTACGTCTCGGCCTCGCCCTTCGTCGTGCAGGAGATCTACGGCGCCTCGCCGCAGACGTTCAGCCTCCTCTTCATGGGGAACTCCGTCGGGCTGATCCTCTTCGGGCAGATCAACGGGCGGCTGCTCGTCGGGCGGGTGCCGCTCGACCGGGTGCTCGCCTTCGGGCTCTGCCTCACGGGGTGCGCGGCGATCGGGCTGCTGGTGATGGTCTCGGGGGTCTTCGGGACGGTCGGTCTCGTGCCGCTCGCCGTGGGCCTGTGCGTGCTGATGTCGGGCATGGGGCTGGTGATGCCGAACGCCAACTCGCAGGGCCTGATGCGGACGCCGCACGCCGCGGGTTCTGCGTCGGCGCTGCTCGGTACGGCGCAGTTCCTCATCGGCGCCTGCGTCTCGCCGCTCGTCGGCGTCGCGGGGGAGGAAACGGCGCTGCCGATGGCGCTGGTGCAGCTCTCGTCGCTCGGGGTGGCCGCCGCCGCGTTCCTCGGACTGTGCAGGCCGTGGCGTACGCGCGCCTGAGGCGGGCGAGCGCGCCGGAGCGCGCGGGGCTCGACGGCGCCGTCCTCGCGGCGCTCGCCGAGGAGGCGGAGGGGCTCGCCGGGGACTGGGCGCCCGGTGTCGTCGTCGTGGCGGGGCGCGGGCAGTACGTCGCGCTGGAGCACGCCGCGGGGTGGGCGCTGCGGTACTCCGCGTGGGACCCGGAGGCGGGGCGCGGCGTCGAGCTGCCGGCGGAGCGCCGGCTCCCGATGCGTACGGACACCGTCTTCGACCTCGCCTCGCTCACCAAGCTGTACACGGCGATCGCCGTGCTCCAGCAGCAGGAGCGGGGGACCCTCGACCTCGACTCGCCCGTCGCCGCCTACCGGGACTCCGCGACCCCGCCCCCCGCCGACGGCTCGGCCGCGGCACGCGGCGCCACGCTGCGGCACCTCCTCACCCACACCTCGGGCCTGCGCCCCGAACTCCCGCTCTACGACCTGCCGCCCCAGCGCCGCCGCGGCCGCGTCCGGGACGAGGCGCCGCTGGAGCAGCCGGGCACCGCCCCGTACCGCTACTCCGACCTCAACCTCCTCCTCGTCCAGGACGTCCTCACGTCGGTGACCTCGCGCACGCTCGACGCCCTCGTCGCCGACGGCATCACACGGCCGCTCGGCCTCGCCGACACCTGCTTCCGCCCGCCGCGCGGCCTGCGGCGCCGCATCGCCGCGACCGAGGACCAGCGCCTCCCGTGGGCCAAGGCCGACCGCGGCCTCCTGCACGGCGCGGTCCACGACGAGAACGCGCACGCGCTCGGTGGCGTCGCCGGGCACGCCGGGCTCTTCGCCTGCGCGTGCGACCTCGCGGTGGTGTGCCGGACGTTGCTGAGCGGGGGCGCGTACGGCTCGGCGCGCATCCTCGCGCCCTCCTCCGTGGCGCAGCTGCTGGCGCCGCCCGGGCTGGGGTTCCAGGTCGATCAGCCGTGGTTCATGGGCGAGTTGGCGGGGCCGCTCAGCGGTGGGCGTGCCGCGGGGCACACCGGGTTCACGGGGACGAGCGTCGTCCTCGATCCGGAGACCGACACGTTCCTCGTCGTCCTCGCCAACACCGTCCACCCCGTCCGACGCGGCCCCGACAGCGCCCCGCGCGCCCGGCTGGGGACGCTGCTGGCGCGCGCGGTCCGGTCGTGAGGCGTACGCCGGGCGGGCGCGGGCGGCGCGCGCGGCGCTGACTACGATGCTCCGGTGATCGAGGAAGAACTCCGCGCCGCGCTCGCCGCACAGCTCGACGGGCTCTCGCCGCGGCAGGCGGCAGGCGCCGTCGAGCGGCTCATGTCCCACTACAGGGGACGCACCCGCCCGGGCACCCCGCTGCTGCGCGACGCCGCCGACGCCGCCGCCTACGCCGCGTACCGGATGCCGGCGACGTTCGGAGCCGTCGCCGCGGCGCTCGGGGAGCTGGCGGCGCGGGTCCCCGGCTGGGCGCCGGCCGACCACCTCGACGTCGGCGGCGGCACGGGCGCGGCCGTGTGGGGCGCCGCAGCGGTCTGGGGCGAGTCCTCGGGCACGCCGGCGCCGCGCTCCACGCAGGTGCTCGACTGGGCCGGGCCCGCACTGGAGTTGGGCGGCCGGCTCGCCGCGGCCTCCCGCTCGGGCGCCGTGCGGGGCGCCGAGTGGCGGCGGGGCGAGGTGCCGGGGGAGCGGCTGCCGGGTGCGCAGCTCGTCACCGTCTCGTACGTGCTCGGGGAGTTGGCCGACGGTGACCGCGCGGCCGTGGTGGACGCCGCGGCCGGTGCCGGACGCGCCGTCGTCCTCGTCGAGCCGGGCACGCCCGACGGCTACCTGCGGATCATCGACGCCCGCGACCGGCTCGTCGCGGCCGGCCTGCGGGTGGTGGCCCCGTGCCCGCACAGCGGCCGCTGCCCGCTCGTGCCCGGCGAGGACTGGTGCCACTTCGGCGTCCGCGTCCCCCGCTCGTCGATCCACCGGCGCGTCAAGGGAGGCGAACTGCCGTACGAGGACGAGAAGTTCAGCTATGTCGCCGCCGTCGTCCCCGAGCTCGCCGAGGAGCCGGGGCCGGCCCGGATCATCCGCCGCCCGCAGCTTCCCAAGGGCCAGGTCCTCCTCGACCTGTGCACGCCGGAGGACGGGGCACGCCGCACCACGGTGACCAAGCGCCACGGCGACGCCTACCGGGCCGCGCGCCGCGCCGCCTGGGGCGACGCCTGGCCGCACCGGTGAGCCGGGCCCCGATCGCGGGGCCCGGCACGGGAGTTCACCCCCTGATCTCGGCGGTGCAGCACTTGACGCTGCCGCCGCCCTTGAGCAGTTCGGAGAGGTGGACGGGGACGGGCTCGTAGCCGCGCAGGCGCAGCGGTTCGACGAGTCCGGACGCCTCCTGGGGGAGGAGGACGTGGTGGCCGTCGCTCACGGCGTTGAGGCCGAAGGCGCGGGCGTCCTCCGCCGTCGCGAGGAGCGCGTCGGGGAAGAGCCGCCGCAGGACGGCGCGGCTGCCGGGCGAGAAGGCGCCGGGGTAGTACATGATCTCGTCGCCCGCGAGGACGCAGAGCGCGGTGTCGAGGTGGTAGAAGGCCGGGTCGACGAGGTGCAGGCCGATCGCCGGGTGGCCGAAGTACTCCTGCGCCTCCTGCACCGCGAGCGGGTCGCTGCGGAAGCCGCGGGCGGCGAGGAGCCAGGAGGCGGTGGGCGCGAAGTCGCCTTCGCCCTCGTTGGTGTGCTCCGCCGGGCGCACCTCGGCGAAGCCGTGCGTGGTGTACCAGTCGTGGTGCGCGTCCGCCTCTTCCGCGCGCTCCCGGTGCGCGAAGCGCGCCCCGAGCACGCGCCCGCCGAGCACCGTCGCGCCGTTGGCGGCGAAGACCATGTCGGGCAGTTCGCGCCGCGGGGCGAGCTCCTCGACGGTGTGGCCGAGTGCACGGTAGCGCTCCCGCAGCGCTTCCCACTGCGCCACCGCGAGCGCGGTGTCCACGGGTTTGCCCGGGTCCATCCACGGGTTGATCGCGTAGGCGACGCGGAAGTGCTCGGGCGGGCACATCAGATAGCGCCGCGGTGAGTACCCCCTGACCAGTTCGGGCGAAGGCGCGGGAGCCGGGAAGGGGGTGAGTGCCGTCGCGGAGGTGGGCGACGACGTGAGCGGAGCGGAAGACGACGGGGTGGACAAGCGCAAGCCTCCTCGCTGGCGGGTGCACCGGACGGGGACATCCTGCGTCAGACGGCCCTCCGGGCGCGCCGGGTTCGCCGAGATACGGACGCCGAGTCGCGGAAAACGGTGAGCCACCGGTGAACACGGCGCCGTCGCACGGACGTCGGAGCGGACGCGGCCGCCCGGGAAGTTTTGCGGCCGGGACCGTGTTCCCTCCCCAAAGTCTGCGGCTGCCGGCCGCGGGCGCCCGGCAGCCGGTGCGTGCACCCCCCTCGGTGCGCCGTCCGGCGAAGAGGGAGGATAGCGGCGGGTCTTCGGTGATCTGCGGATTTCTCGGTGCGCCTGCGCCAGCCTGCGTACCCTCGTAAATCCCGGGTCCCGGTCGCGGAGTGAGGCGGTAGATGGAGAGTCACAGCAGGTTCGGGCAGTGGATGCGCCGCAGGGTGCGCGCCGGGAAGCACGGCCGCGAGGACGCCGCGGCCGACGAGGCGAGGGAGCGGACGCGACTCCTCCTCGGCGCCGCAGCGTCCGGGTTCCCCCTCGCTCTCGCGGCCCATCCCGAGGGGTACGGCTGCAGCTGCGTGCGGATCGGCTGCCCGACGCCGGGCCGGCATCCCGTCTCCTTCGGGTGGCAGACGCAGGCGACCGCCGACGCGGGGCGGGTGGAGCGCTGGGCGGCTCAGGAGCCGCTCGCCAACTTCGTCACCCCCACGGGCCGCGTCCACGACGTGCTCGACGTCCCGGTCGAGGCGGGCCGCGCCGCGCTGCG
>NZ_AJTQ01000109.1 GCF_000262345.1 Streptomyces xiaopingdaonensis
CGGCTGGAGCGGGAGGGGGTCGCGCTCGGCCCCGTCGCGCTCTCGGGAGGGGAGCGGATGCTCTTCTTCACCGCCACCCGCACCCCCGAGGACGAGGACGAGTGGTGGCCCTGCGAACTCGACTGCCACCCGGAGACCAAGGAAGAACACCCGGGCCTGCGTTGGCACACCAGGGGAAGCTACGTCCTCCTGCCGCCGGCGAAGCTCGCGACCGCGCACGCGGACGAGGCGGACAACGAGGTCCGCTGGCTGCGCGAGCCCGAGCCCGGCGGGGCGCTGCCCGAGCCGCTGACGCTGCTGGAGGCGCTCACCGACGCCTGCGCCGCGCACTCGGTCGAGGAGACGGCCGCCTGGCCCGTGCGGTGAGCGGGCTCACTCGGTGAGCGGGCTCACTCCCCCTTGGCTTTGGTGAGTCCCTGGATGCGGCTGAGGAACTCGACCTCGCCCTCGGTGTCGTCGGCCGCCGGCACCTGCACCGCCTGCTGCGCCATGCGCTGGAACGTCACCGACTGCTGCGGCTTCCCCGTCAACAGGGCTTTGACGAGCGGGTCCTTGATCTGCGGGGTGTAGCCTCGGGGGAGCGTTTGCTTGTGGTGGTGGTGCGTCGCGAAGAAGACGAGGGCGCCGCCGTCCTTGGTGCGCAGGCCGAAGGTGGGGTACTGGGGGGCGACGCCGGGCTGGTCGACGTACTCGTTGCGTACGTTCGTCTGCTTGAGCTGCTTGTCGCGCTCGGCCCGCGTCCGGTCGGTGAAGGGGCCCGGGGCGAAGAGGTCGCCCGAGCCGTCCTCCAGGTAGCGGGTGTAGGTCTTGCCGAGCTTCGCAGGGTCGGTGGCGAGCCCGGCGCCTCCGGGCGCGACGGCCTTGGCGCGGCCGTCGGCGTCGCGCGCGAACCGCGGCAGTTGCTTCTCGGCGACGACGGCGAGGTAGGACGCCTTCCAGGGGGCGCCGTGGCTGTTGCGCTGGAAGACGAAGAGCCACCGGGTGTCGTCCTGCCGGTTGCTCTTGGTGTCGGCGACGAAGAACTTGGGCCAGCCCGCCTGTTCGGGGATGAGGAAGCGTGCGTCGGTGAGCCGGAGCGGCTTGTACGCGTCCGAGCGGTCCTGGCCCGCTCCCTTGCGGGCGCGCAGGCCCGCCTGGTCGATGGCGCCGAGGGCGCCGGTCTCTATCGTGGCGTTGAGGTCGGTGTCGAGGCGGGAGTTGGCGCGGTTGTTCGCCGCGGTGAACTTCGCCAGGGCCTTCTTCGCCTCGGCGCGGTCGGCCGCCGGCACCGTCGCCGTCTCGCCGTGCACCGTCACGCACCCCGACAGGGCTGCGGCGAGCAGGGCGGCCACCGTCGCCCCGCGTACGCCCCGGTATCGCTTCAGCGCACCCATCGTCGTCCTCTTCCTCCCCGCTGTTCCCCGCAGCTTCGGCAAGCAGACCTTACCGCCGGCAGGCGAAGTGCCGCCTGCCGCCTCCGCGGAGGGCGAGGGGCGGGCGAACGGGTGTGCGGCCGGGGTGAGTTGACGGTCGGCTGCTCGCGAGGGGCGCCGACTGCGCGGTGCCGCCCCGCCGCAGCCGGGACCGGAGGAACGGGCCGTGGCCGGTCGACCGCCCTCAGGCGGCCTCGGATTCGTCGATGTCGTCGAGCTCCATCCGCTCGATCTTCCGGACGATGACGAGGTAGCTGACGACGGCCATCGCCGCGCACGCCCCCACGAAGAGGAGGGCCAGGTCGAACGAGCCCGTGGCGTCGATGAGGTAGCCGATCACGATCGGGGTGACGATGCCGGCGAGCGCGCCGAAGGCGTTGAAGACGCCGCCGGCGAGGCCGGCTATCTGCCGGGGCGAGATGTCGGCCATGACCGCCCAGCCGAGCGCGCCCAGGCCCTTGCCGAAGAAGGAGAGCGACATGATGGCGACGACGAGCCAGTCGGCGGTCACGTAGTTGCAGACGAGTATCGACGTGGAGAGCAGCAGCCCGACGACGATCGGCGTCTTGCGTGCTGCCGTGAGCGGCATGCCCCGGCGCCCCAGCCAGTCGGAGAGGAACCCGCCGAGGACGCCCCCGGCGAAGCCGCACAGCGCCGGCAGCGAGGAGACGAACCCGGCCTCCAGGATCGTCATACCGCGCTCCTGCACCAGGTAGACGGGGAACCAGGTGAGGAAGAACCAGGTGATGGTGTTGATGAAGAACTGCCCCGTGAAGACGCCGAGCATGGTGCGGTTGCGCAGCAGTTTGCCGACGTAGCGCACGTTGCGGCGGGCGCTCGTGGTCTCCTCCCGCTGCCCGTCGACGGTCGGCTGGTCCATGTCGACGAGCGCGCCGCCCGCGCGCAGATGCGTCAACTCGGCCCTGCTCAGGCGCGGATGGCTCCGCGGCGGATGGACGACCTTCGTCCACACGAGGGCGAGGACGACGCCGAGCCCGCCCACGACGGTGAAGACGTGTTCCCAGCCGAGCGCCACCACGAGCCACCCCATCAGGGGCGCGAAGGCGAAAGTGGCGAAGTACTGCGCGGAGTTGAAGAGTGCCGCCGCCGTGCCGCGCTCCGCGGTGGGGAACCAGGCGGCGACGATACGCGAGTTGCCGGGGAAGGACGGCGCCTCCGCGAGTCCGACGGCGAACCGCAGGACGAAGAGGAGGACGACGGCGGCCCCCGCGAAGAAGCCGATGGCCCCCTGGAGCATCGTGAAGACCGACCAGAAGAAGATCGCGGTGCCGTAGACCTTCTTCGAGCCGTAGCGGTCGAGCAGCCAGCCGCCCGGCAGTTGGGCGACGAGGTAGGACCAGGAGAAGGCGGAGAAGAGGACGCCGAGTTCGCCGGAGCTGATGCCGAGGTCGTCCTGCATCGCGTCGCCCGCGATGGAGAGCGTGGAGCGGTCGGCGAAGTTGACGGTGGTGACGACGAAGAGCATGGCGAGGATCGCGTACCGCAGCCGGCCCGGCTTGGCTTTCGCGGTGGTGACGGACTCGCCCTGCCGGTCGGGAGCTCTCATGCGGCTCGCTCCTTGCGTGGGAGGGGAGGGCACTTCGGCCGTGTGGTGCGGGCCACACGGCCGGTGTAGCAGCCGACCGTAGAGAGCGTCGTGATTCCCGTCCATATTGACTTTTGTATGTTCCGATACCCGGAAGGTATCGAACAGGGCGGGAGCGGGGCGGTGTCGTGTGCGACGCCGTTCAACTCGTCTTGCCCGTCGGCTCTGTTGGGGCGTTCAGAGCTCTTCGAGGAGGGCGTGGAGCGCGGGGTTGTCGTTCTTCCTCCGCCAGGCCAGGGAGAGTTCGACGGGCGCCGGGTTGTCGAGCGCCAGCTCCCGGAAGGCGACACCCGCGTACCGCAGCCGCGTCGCCGCCTCCGGCACGAGTGCGGTGCCCCAGCCTCCGTCGACGAGGGCGAGGAGGCTGTGCACCTGGCTGAGGTACTGCGTGAAGACGGGCGTGACGCCGGCCCTGCGGAAGAGGGAGATGAGGAGCTCGTGGAAGTAGCGGGCCTCCACGGGTGAGTACATCAGCAGGGGCCGCCCGTCGAAGTCCGCCGCGTCGAGGGGGCCGCGGCGGGCCGCCAGCGGGGCG
>NZ_AJTQ01000110.1 GCF_000262345.1 Streptomyces xiaopingdaonensis
TCCCGCATGGCGGGCCGCGACTCCAGCTCGGGCTCGGTGACGGGCGGGCGGACGAGGCCGAGGTCGAGGCTGCGGTCGGTGAGCGCGTCGAGCTGGTCGCGCGTGACCATCTCGCGGAGTACCACCTCGACTTGGGGGAGCGCGGTACGCGCCGTACGCAGCACGTGGCCGAGCATCCCGTAGGCGCCGGCCGCAGTGAAGCCGACGGCGACGCCGCCGGCGCGGCCGGCCGAGACCTGCCGCGCCGA
>NZ_AJTQ01000111.1 GCF_000262345.1 Streptomyces xiaopingdaonensis
CGGAGTATGCGGCGCGCCTCGTGGAGGAAGGAGCGGCCGGCAGGGGTGAGGCGCACGGTGCGGTTGGTGCGGTCGAAGAGGCGGACGCGCAGTTCGGACTCGAGCACCTGGATCTGCCGACTCAGCGGCGGCTGCGTCATGTTGAGGCGCTCGGCGGCGCGGCCGAAGTGCAACTCCTCGGCGACGGCCACGAAGTCGGTGAGCTGGGTGAGCGTGAACAATGATGCTCCCCGGGTATCAAAGGATGCCAACTCGGTGTTGGACGTGGATCGTTGGCGATCCTAGCCTCGGAGCAGAAGACGGAGGGGTGCCCGCAGACCTCGGGCCGCCGTCCGACACGGAGGAGTCTGGAAGTCATGCCGCATCACGCACCGCCAGAACCCGAGGAGACGGCAGCAGCGCTCGGTTCCGGGCTGCTCTCCTTCCCCGTCACGCACCTGAGCGAGGACGGCGCCTTCGACGAGCCCGCCTACCGCGCCCACCTCGCCCGCCTCGCCTCCTACGCGCCGGCCGGGCTCTTCGCCGCGGGCGGCACGGGCGAGTTCTTCTCGCTCACCCCCGACGAGGTGGAGCGTGTCGTCGCCGCCGCCGTCGCGGAGACCCCCGCGGGCCTCCCCGTGGTCGCACCCGCCGGATACGGCACCGCCACCGCCGTCGACCTCGCCCGGCGGGCCGAACGCGCGGGCGCGGACGCCGTGCTGCTCTTCCCGCCCTACCTCACCGAGTCGACGCAGGAGGGCCTCGCCGCCCACGTCCGCGCCGTCTGCGAGGCGACGCGGCTCGGCGTCGTCGTCTACAGCAGGGCCAACGCCGTCCTCGAACCCGCGACGGTGGAGCGGCTCGCGCAGGAGTGCCCCAACCTCGTCGGGCTCAAGGACGGTGTGGGGGACGTCGAGTTGATGACCCGCATCTATGCCCGACTCGGCGACCGACTCACCTACGTCGGCGGCCTGCCGACCGCCGAGGTCTTCGCGCTGCCGTACCTCCGCATGGGGCTCACCACCTACTCGTCGGCGTTCTTCAACTTCCTGCCGCGGTACGCGATGGACTTCTACGCGGCCGTGCGGGCCGAGGACACCGCGGAGGTATACCGCCGGCTCAACGAGTTCGTGCTCCCGCTCTGCGACATCCGCCGCCGCAGGGCCGGCTACGCCGTGAGCCTCATCAAGGCGGGCATGCGCGTCGTCGGCCGCCCGGCCGGCCCGGTGCGGCCGCCGCTCACCGAGCTCGACGACGCCGAACTCGCCGCGCTCGCCGACCTCGTGGCCCGCGCCGAACCCGCCGCCGTCGCGGGAAGCCACCGCGACTGACCGAAGGCCGCCCGCCCGGGCGTCCCAGAGGCTTCCGCCGCCAACCGTCAAAGGGGACACCGTGGTTACTGCCAGCGCCTCCGCATTCCGAAGGGCGCAGCCCGCCTCGGACCGCATCCGCTCCATAGCGCTCTCCTCCGTCCTGCTTCCGCTCTCCGTGCCGGTGAGCGACGCGAAAGTGCTCACCGGGCGGCAGCGTCCGATGACCGAGGTCGCGTTCCTCTTCGCGGAGCTCACCACCGAGGAGGGTCACTCCGGCGTCGGCTTCTCCTACTCCAAGAGGGCGGGCGGGCCGGGGCAGTTCGCGCACGCCCGCCAGATCGCGCCCGACCTGCTCGGCGAGGACCCGAACGACATCGACCGGCTGTGGACCAAGCTCGTCTGGGCCGGAGCCTCCGTCGGCCGCAGTGGTCTCGCCACGCAGGCGATCGCCGCCTTCGACGTCGCGCTCTGGGACCTCAAGGCGAAGCGCGCGGACCTGCCGCTCGCCAAGCTCCTCGGCGCGCACCGAGACGCGGTCCGCTGCTACAACACCTCGGGCGGCTTCCTGCACACCCCGCTCGACCAGCTCCTGGAGAACGCCGACCGCTCCCTCGCCGACGGCATCGGCGGCATCAAGATCAAGGTCGGCAACCCCGACCAGCGCGCCGACCTCGCCCGCGTCGCCGCCGTCCGCGAGCACCTCGGCGACGACGTGCCGCTGATGGTCGACGCCAACCAGCAGTGGGACAGGCCGACGGCGACGCGCATGGGCCGCCGTCTCGAGGAGAGTCGACTCGTCTGGATCGAGGAGCCGTTGGACGCCTACGACGCACAGGGCCACGCGGCACTGGCGGCGGCGCTCGACACCCCCGTGGCGACGGGCGAGATGCTCGCCAGCGTCGCCGAGCACCGCGAGCTGATCCGCGCGGGCGCCGCCGACGTCATCCAACCCGACGCCCCGCGCATCGGCGGCATCACACGGTTCCTCAAGCTCGCCGCCCTCGCCGAGGACGCCGGTCTCCTGCTCGCTCCGCACTTCGCGATGGAGATCCACCTCCACCTCGCCGCCGCCTACCCGCACGAGCCCTGGGTGGAGCACTTCGACTGGCTCGACCCCCTCTTCAACGAACGCCTGGAGACCCGCGACGGCCGCATGCTCGTCCCCGCACGCCCCGGGCTCGGTATCAGCCTCAGCGAGCAAGCCCGCGCTTGGACGGTGGAGAGCGCGACGTTCGGGGCGTGAGGGGCGCCGCCCGATGTGCGGCTGTGCTCGGTGGGTCAGGGCTCCGTTGCTCGGGGGCCGGGTTCGCATGCGGCCGCGTGTGCCCATGCGTCTCCGGCGCGGTGGACTCGTCGCCGTGCGGGAGTCCCGGTCGCGCGGGGCCGGTTTCGACGCGCATCGTGACTCGTGGGCAAGTGGGTTTCGCGTGAGGGCGGTCGGAGTTCGTGTCCGATCAGGCCGGTCGCTCGGCTCGTGGCCCGTCATGCTGTGCGGGCGTGCGGCTCACTCACCAAGGCCCGGGGTGGCGGGCTCGTTGCGGACCGGTCGCTGCGTGGGCGCGCCGGGCCACCTCCACGCCGCACCGTTCGCCGCAAGGCGGCGCGGTCCGACGCGCCAGGACACCGAGGCGGTGAACCGGACGGTGTGCGGGGGAGGTCGGCTGTGGTCGACCGGTGCTGCTCCGTCGCGCGCATCGGGGCAGGGCGCACGCCGAGGACGACGACGCGGTGAACTCGCGCTCCCGCGGCCCGTGTTCTGCCCTTGCGTCAGTCGGTGGACGCCGGCTCCCTCACGGGCACCGCAGCATGCGGCGAACGAGTCGGTGTCCGGGGCGCCCCGCTCACGCGCCGAGTCGCCCCGTCGGAGATGCGGCGGGGCACCCGACGACACCGATGCGGTCGCGCAGGGGCGGTTCGTCATTCCCGCGGCGTCAGCTCCACCGCGCGCAGCGCCGCGGCGAGCGCCTGGGTGCCGCCGACGTCGAGTGCGGTGTCGGCGAACTTGATGACGTGTTCGTCGCCGTGGTCCCGCGCCAGCGCGAAGACCTCCGCCGGCTCGACGGTGCCGGGTGAGGGATACGGTGCCGCCGCGGGGGGCGCGTACATCGCCTGCACGGCTGCCGAGGCCGCCCACGCGGCGCGGAGGCTCGGCAGCCACAGCGGGCGGGGGAGGGCGGGCAGGGTGCGGAGCACGGCGTTGGGGGCCGTCGCCGAGTGGACGAGCATCACCGGGCTGCCGTGCCCGTGCGTCGCGTACCGGTGCACGGCGGCGGCCACGAGCTCGCCGAGGCGCCGCCGTGCCTCCTCGGCGTCGTCGACGTCGCTTCCCCAGACGGGCAGGTGCTCGATCTGCGCCAGCCGGTCGAGGTAGCCGCCCGCCTGCTCTCCGATGCGGGGCACCGTGGCCAGCGCCTCCGCAGCGGAGGCGGCGCCCGGAGTGGGGGCAGGGTCGCCGAGCGGGAGGTGCCGTGCCGCCCAGTAGCCGAGCGCGTGCGCCAACTCGGCCTGACGCGGAGCGCTTTGCGGCTGGGTGAGGAGCGAGCGTACGGCGTGCCCGACCCGGATCACCGTGTGCGTGGCCGCGCCGGCGAGCCCGTCCAACAGCCTCGGCCACCAGAGCGCGAGCACGTCGCGCCAGGGCTGCTCGGCGAGCCGGTGCGCGAAGTACTCCGTCCAGTCGGCGATCCGGCGCGGATCGCCCAGCGCCTCTTGCCAGTTGTCGTCGGTGACGGGTTCGTGGAGTGCGGGGAACTCCTCCAGCTTGTCCCGGTAGTCGTCGAGCCACCGGTGAATCGTGCCGCCGTGGCCGCGCTCGGCGAGCGACTCAACGGCCATCGGGGCGTGGTTGCTGAGCCAGTTGTCGCGCTCGGGCCCCGAGAGGTGGATGCGCTCCAGCGCCTCGTCCAACGGGCCTTCGTCCAGGGGTTGTTGAATCTCCATGTCCGGGACGGTACGTCCGCACGGGGCGGTTGGGATCGGTCCGCCGTCCCGGCCCCGCGGCCGTGCGGTTCGGGGCTTCGGACCTAGTACTCCAGCAGGATTTCGCTGTCTGACCTGTGGGTTTGGCTGAGCGGCCGGAGTGTAGCGGGCCGGGACATGGCCAGGGGCGGCCTCATGGAGGCCGCCCCCTCGAACGTGCGACAACGCCGCAGGTAATGACAGCGACGAGCGACTGCCTGGCGTCGTCGGCGCCAATTCGACCAGTTCACCGCGTGGTGTCTGCCTCGGCGTACGCGCAGGTGCGGGGGCCGGGGACGACAAGCTGCCAGGAGTCGCCGAACCTCCGCCACTGTGAGCGCGACGGTCCCTGCTCTCTCACCGGTTTCGCCCCCTTTTCGGCGGCTTGATGGGCCGTGACCGCCAGGAAGGCGTGGGCGAGCATGGCCAGGGTGATATGCCGATACCAGCCCACGTAACGGCGGACTTCGTACTGGTCCAGCCCGCACTCGTTCTTCGCTGCCTGGAAACACTCCTCAATCGCCCAGCGCGAACCGGCGATCCGCACCAACTCTGGGACGGTGATCTCCAAGGGGGTGTAGGCAAGGTAGTAGGCGATCTCGTCCGGGCGGGAGATGCTGCGGCGGGCCAACGCCCACCGCATCCGGTGCGGTACTTCGCCCTGGTAGTCGAACTCGGCAACGGCCGGCAGCCGCACTGCCGCCCAGTGGTAGAGGCCCGGTCCCTTCGCGCCGTCGCCGCATGAAATCTCCTCCCACGCCTCGGCCGGGGCTTGCGCGAACAGACCCTCGATGCGGGGACAGCCCACGGTGAACTGGGACTTGGGGACGGCCAGCACGTAGCCGACGCCGGACTGCTCCAGCAGTCGGCGG
The DNA here is from genome assembly GCF_000262345.1 of Streptomyces xiaopingdaonensis. Classification (GTDB taxonomy): domain Bacteria; phylum Actinomycetota; class Actinomycetes; order Streptomycetales; family Streptomycetaceae; genus Streptomyces; species Streptomyces xiaopingdaonensis. Next base: position 5,123 of record NZ_AJTQ01000111.1, read on the forward strand.
AAGCGACTTTCCTGGCCGTAGGCGGAACCCGCGGTGACCCAGGTGATGGGTAACGGTGAGACGAGGGTACGGAGCACCATGCGCCGGGCCAGTTCGCCCTTGGTGGCGAACGCCTGGTCGTCGGGGATTTTGGCCGCGCGGCGGCGTTCGCGGTCTTCGGCCCAGGACTTGGGGATATACAACTCCCGGTCCACCAGGGCCCGTCCGCGGCCGGAGGCGTAGGCCGCGAAGACACCGATCTGGCAGTTCTCGGTGCGCCCGGCGGTGCCGGAATATTGGCGCTGGACCCCGGCGGAGGTCGTGCCCTTCTTGATGAAGCCGGTGTCCGGCGGCGAAGCTCCACGCGGCCGAAACAATGGCCGATGGTCACGAAGAGGTCGTCGAGTTCCAGGTCCCACTGCGCGGCAGCACGCTCGGTCATCACGAGGGGACCTTGCCCCGTAGCTGTCATTACCTGCGGCGTTGTCGCACGCTGGGCCTGTACGGGTTGAGTCGAGGTGCACTCCCAAGCACCGGAGACCGTGAACACTCACGCCTGGGACGAGGTCCTCGACCATAGTCTCTACGCACCATATGGGCAGGTCAGAGTGAGTCGTATGGAGCACGGCCCCTACGACCTGCCCATACTCACTCCCCGCGGGGCAGGCCACTACCGTGTCAGAGTCCACGCACGGGGCCGCGATACGGAGCCGGACGGTTTCGTCGAAGAACCGGTGGAGGACTACCTTCTCATCGCATGGCCGCAGCCGCCCGAACCCGACGTCATCCACGCGTAGTCCGACCATTGTGGAGCCTCTTGGCGCGACTCGACGCTGAAATAGGACACCACGAACGCGGACCACGCGTTATCTGGTGTGAACACGCACCGCGACACCGAGCCGGTGCCACTCGCGTGATGATGCCCCACCGCCCGAATGCGGTGGGGCATCATTCTGCTTCTGGACACTTCCATCCTCAGCGTTCCCACTCGGGACTTGGTCGGCACCGTCACAGGTGCCTCGATACGCCCGTTCACCAGCCTCGGCCGAAGCGCCGCCTCGTGGAGCACTGAACCATCACTCAGGTGATTGCCCCGTGCCGGGCCGCGTATTTCCGTTTCGCGTCGGTCAGGTTCGCGTCGCGCAGGTTCGCGTCGGTCAGGTCCGCGTCGCGCAGGTCCGCGTTGAGCAGGTTCGCGTTGCGCAGGTCCGCGTCGCCCAGGTCCGCGTTGCCCAGGTCCGCGTCGCGCAGGTTCGCGTCGCCCAGGTTCGCGTCGCCCAGGTCCGCGTTGAGCAGGTCCGCGTCGCGCAGGTTCGCGTCGCGCAGGTCCGCGTCGCGCAGGCCCGCATCGCTCAGGTCCGCATCGCTCAGGTCCGCGCTGAGCAGGAGCGCGCCGCGCAGGTCCGCATCGCTCAGGCCCGCGTCGCGCAGGTTCGTGCCGCTCAGGTCCGCGTTGCGCAGGTTCCTGTTGTACAGGCCCGTGCCGCGTAGGTTCGCATTGAGCAGGTCCGCGTCGCGCAGGTTCGCGTCGCTCAGGTTCGCGTCGCGTAGGTTCGCGTTGAGCAGGTCCGCGTCGCTCAGGTCTGCGTAGTTCAGGTTCGTGCCGCGCAGGTCCGCGTCGCGCAGGTCCGCGTCGCGCAGGTTCGTGCCGCGCAGGTCCGCGCCAGCCAGGTCCGCGCCGCGCAGGTCCGCGTTGGCTAAATTCGCCTCCTGGAGTTGGGCCACGGCGGTGCTCCGGCGTGGGTCATCCGGGGCGGTGAGGTCGGCGTTGGCGAGTTGGGCGTTCATGAAGTTGAGGGTGAAGCTCCTGTCGTGGCTGGCGTCGCGGGTGACGAGGACAGTGAGGGCGGCCTGGATATCGGCAGGGACTTCGTCGTTCTTCTCGTCACCGTTTGGTGTGTCCTGGCTCTTTCCCCGGCTCCTATCTGCGAACCTAAGCTGCCTCTCTCCAGCGTGGGTGCGGACGTAGGTGTTGAGGACGTTGGCGATGGTGGGGTGGTCGCGTGGGGAGTCCTGCATGATGCGCTCCAGCGCGTAGACACCGCCCAGCCGCACATCCACTTTCTTGTCGCCGAGGTTCTCCACCGCAGCGGTGTAGCGGTCGGTGATCTGCGCTTCCTTGGCCAGCATCCGCTCTGCCCGCGACTGTTGGTTGGCCTGCTGGGTCTGTACCGCGGTGTACCACAGCCCTCCGACCGCGACGAGGGACGCAAGCACCACCGATCCCAGCTCAATCCTCCGCGCCCAGTCCAAACGCCCAGGCGACTGAGGCCCATTACGGCCGCTTCGGCGTTGTGGCCGACCCCTGCGAGTACGCGGGCTGGTTCGGGGACGGGAGGCGCGGCGGGTGGTGAGGCGCGTTCGGAGAGAGCGGGAAGGGGCAGATGGCATACCGGTATTCGACCGCACCAACAGGCCGGACGCAGGGCTTACTCGAAGATGAAGGCGGGAAAGACATCTGCCACTCGGATCGAGCGCTGCTGGGCGCACGCGGCGCCAGAGCATGAGACGCAACTACCGGTGAACATCGCCCGATCCAGCGGGGCGACCGCCGCCCTCGTCTGATCCTCCCCCGCAGGCAGGACACTAGGGCGTTTCGTTCGGATCACCGTGCGGATGGCGTTGTCCCTTCACGGCAGCAGCCGGTGGCGGGCCGCCGCGGACACCGCGCCCGCCCGGGTGCGTACGTCCAGCTTGGCGTAGATCCGTCCGAGGTGCGTCTTGACCGTGGCCTCGCTGAGGAACAGGGACCGGGCGATCTCCCGGTTGCCTAGGCCCTCGGCGAGCCGGCCGAGGATGTCGCGCTCCCGGGCGGTGAGGGCGGGCCCGGGGGCGCGCAGGCGGGAGACCACCTGATCGGCGATCGATCCCGACAGTACGGCGCGTCCGGCGGCGGCGTCCCGGATCGCGGCGAAGAGCCGGTCCGGGGGCTCGGCCTTGAGCAGGTACCCGGTGGCGCCCGCGGCGACGGCGCGAGCGATGTCGGCGTCGGTGTCGAACATGGTGAGGACGAGCACCCGGGGTGGCGTTCCGCCGGCCGAGAGCAGTCGGTGGGTGGCGGTCACGCCGTCCATGTCGGTGCCCAACTGGAGGTCCATGAGCACCACGTCGGGGTGGAGCGCCGCGGCCATGTCGAGGGCCTCCGAGCCGCTGCCGGCCTCGCCGACGACGTCGATGCCCTCGGTGCTGGAGAGCAGGGCGCGCAACCCGGCGCGGACGACGGCGTGGTCGTCGCAGAGCAGTACCCGGACGGCCGGGGAGGCAGAGGTCATGACGTCTCCGGTCCGGGGTTCTCGGCGCTCGGCACGGAGATCGTCACCACGGTCCCTTCCTCGGGCGCCGACTCGACGGTGAGCTCCCCGCCCGCCTGCCGGGCCCGCATCCGCATCGCCGGGAGCCCCTGGCCGCGGTGGCCGGAGGACCTGCCGCGGGGCGGCTGCCGTCGCAGGTCGAAGCCGCGTCCGTCGTCGGCGATGTCGACGGTGACCCGGTCCTCGTCCTCGAGACAGGTCAGGGTGACCACCACGCGGTCCGCCTCCGCGTGCTCCCGCGCGTTGGCCAGCGCCTGCTGGGTGACGCGCAGCAGCGTCGCCTCGACAGGCCCCGGCAGCGGACCGGGGGAGCCGGGGACGGCGTCCAGGCGGAACTCGACGGCGGGGCCCGCTGCGCCGTCCGGTTCGGCGAGGCCGCGGAGCGCCTGCACGAGGGAGCCCTCGGCGAGGTCGAGCGGGGAGAGGTCCCGGACGAACCGGCGGACCTCGGCGAGCGCGCGCTCCGAGGCCGCGGCGGCGGCCTCGACGTGCGCGTGCGCGGTGTCCGGCGCGGTGCGCCAGTGGCGCTGCGCGGCCCGGAGGAGCATCTGCTGGCTGGAGAGGCTCTGCGCGAGGATGTCGTGGATCTCCGCCGAGAGCCGCTGGCGCTCGGCGAGGATGCCTGCGTGCCGTTCGGTGGCGGCGAGTTCGCCGCGGGCGCGCACCAAGTCGTCGATGAGCAGGCGTTGTCGGGTGGTCTGCCGCCGGCTGTGGACGAGGACGGCCGTGGCGACGGTGCCGAGCGCCACGGGGGCGATCACCAGGTTCGGATTGAACTCGCCCGTGGAGACGCGCACTTCGGATACGACCACGAGGGCGACGAGCGCGGCGGCGAGCGGCACCGCGAGGCGCACCGGCAGCCGGTGGAGCCCGGTGAAGAGCAGCGGCATGGTGCACCAGGTGGCACTGGGTTCCAGGGCGAGCAGCACCAGCCAGAGCCCGAGCACGGCGCCGAGCCAGACCAGGTGGCGCACCGAGGGGCGCTCGCCGTGCCGTGGCCCGGGGGCACGCAGCCGTCCGAACAGGTAGAGGGCCCCGAAGGCGAGGAAGAGGGCGAGGACCCATGCGGTACGGAAGCCGCCGGCGGGGCCGTGGGTCAACAGGCGGGTGACGGCACCGCCGAGCAGCAGCAGGAAAGCGGCGTGCAGAGCGGCGGTCAGCCAGCGCTCGTCGGGGTCCGTGCCGTCCTGCTCCACCGCGTCCCCACTGCCTCGTACGACCTCGCCTCCCACGTATACAAGCGGGCAGCGCACGGCACATCATCCGATCGGTTGACATCGGCATGGCCCGAGACGGCCCTCCGCGGCAGCCGCACGTCCGACGCGGACGGGCCGCTGCGCCCACGAGACTCCGGGGTGACGCCCCCAAGGAGAAGAGCACCGCCATGCCCAGGAACCTCACGGCCAACCGCGCCTCCCTCGGCCACCGCCTGTCCTACGCGGTGCGCAACCCCGGCCGGGTGCCGCGGCACCTGCGCCGCACCGCCCGCGACGCGTGGCTGCGCTACCGCTCGCCCGACCACGTCGCCTACTACCGCTCGGTGATGCGCTCGGACACCCGCCGCGACGCGGACGCGGCCGTGGGCAGCCGCAGTCGGGAGCGCTGGCTGGCGCTGGGCCGGATGCAGTTCGACTACCTGCTCGGCCACGGACTGCGCCCCGGACACCGTATGTTGGAGATCGGCTGCGGCAACCTGCGGGCGGGCTGGCGGTTCATCGACTACCTGGAGCCCGGCCACTACCACGGCGTCGACATCTCTCCCGACATCCTCTTCGCCGCGCAGGAGACGGTCGGGACGCAGGGTCTCCAGGACCGCCTGCCCATGCTGACGCCGGTGCGCGACCTCACGCTCGCTTTCCTGCCGGAGGGCCGGTTCGACGTGGTGCACGCGCACAGCGTCTTCTCGCACTCGCCGCTGTCGGTGATCGAGGAGTGCTTCGCCCACGTCGGCCGCGTCCTGGCGCCCGGCGGCTGGTTCGACTTCACCTTCGACCGGACGGAGGGCGAGGAACACCACGTACTGCGCGAGGACTTCTACTACCGCACCGAGACGCTCACCGACCTCGCCGCCGAACACGGCCTGGCGGCACGCTTCATGGACGACTGGGAGGCACTCCCGCACGGCCAGTCCAAGATCCGCGTCACGCATGGGGCGGACGGGGAACGGTGACGATGCCCGCGGTGCGGGCGGCCGGTCGGCGACACCTTGGTCGTGCGGTGGCGGGCTCGTGCTCCTTGCCGTCCGCCGGGCCGCAACTGCCGGGCTCACGGCCTTCGTTCGGAGGCGAGCAAGTCAACCGGTGGGCTGTTGACGGAATCGGCCACCGGGCCCGTACCGTAGCCGTGCCCGGTGTCAGTGTGCTCGCGCGTGGCTCTCCTCGGCGGAGAGTCCGCGCTGGTGTCCCTCGACGATCGACCAGAACCTGGGGCACTCCAACTGATCATCGGCCGGACACACGCGGCCGTGCTCCAGCGCGTCGAGGGCCACTTGGATGCGGTGCTGCTGCGCGGCCAACTCGGTCCGCTTGCGATCGACCAGCTCGCGGCGGGACTGCTTCTCGCCCGAGACGAAGTGTTCGATCTCGGCCAACGTGAACCCCACCTCGCGGAAGTACACGATCAAGCCGACGTCCCTGACCGCCGAGGCGGTGTAGCGACGCTGCCCCGCTGCGCGGGCTGCCGGTCGCACCAACCCGAGATCGTCGTAGTAGCGCAAGGTGCTCGCGGGAACCCCGGTTCGCTCGGCCAACTCGCCGATGGAGAACATCCGTGGCACCTGCGGCGAGTCCGAGCCAGGGTCTGTGGCAGCCATTGACTTCGAGTGTACTTGAACCGATGTCCTCGCCGTATGGAGACCAGGGAGAAGGCGCTCAGACGCCTCACCGAGTGGTGGGGCCCGCGCGGGGCACGGCGCAGTTCCATCGTCCGAGCGGAGTCGGTGGGCACGTCGCGGGGTGGATCATGAGCACGCGGCCCTCGAACGCCGCACGCAGCCACCAGGCGGTGCGGCTCCTCGACGTGCAGCCGACCGATCGGGTCGTCGAACTGGGCTGCGGACCGGGCGTCGCGGTGGCGGCCCTCGCCGCTCGAGCGACACAGGGGCTCGTGGTCGGCGTCGACCATTCCGCGGTCATGATCGGACAGGCCCGGCGCCGGAACCATGCCGCGGTCAGAGCCGACCGGGTGCGTCTGCTCCGCACACCTGTCGAGCAACTCTCCCTCGACGAGGGGGTGTTCGACGCGGCGCTCGCCATCAACACGGTCGGCATGTGGCCGGACCCGCCCGTCCGGCTCCGCCATGTCGCCCGGCTCCTACGGCCCGGCGGACGTATCGCGCTCATCGGGCAGCCGCGCCGTCCCGGCGCCGACGCGGCGGACTCCGAAAGCGTCGGACGCACTCTCGCGGACCTGCTCTCCGAAGTCGGAATCGAGCACGTCCGAACCGAAATGCTCGCCCTCGATCCGCCGGCCGCCTGGGTCCTCGGACGGACCCCTCGTGACCTTGCTGAGGGGGACTGACACGTCACGCCGTGCAAGGCGCCGGGAGGCCGACCGTGCCCTTCCCGCCTGAACGGGGCGGAGCTACGGGGTGAGCACGATCCTGCCGAACACCTCCCCGGCGTCCATCTTCCGGTGCGCCTCCGCCGCTCGCTCCAGCGGCAGCAGCTCGTGGACGACGGAGTGCAGCTCGCCGCGGGCCGCCGCCGCGAACTGGGCATCATGCACGGCGTGTTGCTCGGTCCGCGGCACCGTGTCGAGGCTGAAGGTCGCGAGCGACAGCGACTTGCGGAACGCCTTGCTCAGCTCCGTGCCGAACTCCGCCGGAAGCTCGCCGCCGACGACGCCGACCGCCACCAGGCGTCCGTTCGGCCTGAGGCGCCTGAAGAAGGAGGGCATCCCGGGGCCGGCCACGACATCGACGACGACGTCGTAGCCGTCGGGCTCTTCCCCCTCGCCCGACCTGTCCAGTACGTGCGTGGCGCCGAGCCCGCGCAGGCGCTCGCCGCGCTCGGCCGAGGACGTCGTCACCGCCACGGCGCCGGCGCCGCCACCGGCCGCGAGCTGGACGGCCAGCACCCCGATGCCGCCCGCCGCACCGCGCACCAGCACCGCCTCGCCCGGCGCGAAGTGCGCGTGTGCGAGGGCGAAATGGGCCACCACGCCGGAGCCCCCGAGCGTCACCGCGTCGGCGGCGGAGAGCCCGGCGGGGAGCGGGACCACCTGCTCGGCGGGGACGGCCGCCTCCTCGACGTAGCCGCCTCCCAACCCGGTGAACGCCCAGACGTGCTTCCCGGTCCAGGAGGCGTCCACACCCTCGCCGACACCGGTCACGGTGCCTGCCACCTCGCTGCCGGGGACGTGGCCCTTTTCGAAGCCGTACGTGGAGAGGCCCCGGCGCCGGACCACGGCGTCGACACCGCCGACGCCGATCGCCTCCGGCGCGAGCAGCACTTCGCCTTTGCCGGGGACGGGCCGTGGCAGGTCGACGACTGCCAGACCGTCGGGATCTCCGAATTCCTGGAGGGATACCGCCTTCATGTCGTCTCCTCGGGCCGATCGCACCTGAACGTCGAGGCGTGCAGGGGTGGTTGGGCAGGTACCCGGGGACGCTAGTGGACGCCGGCGTCCACTTGGCTAAAGTGAGAGAGTGCCGCACCGTTTGCCTCACTCACTGCGCTCCGACGCCCTGGACAACCGCGAGCGCCTCCTCGACGCGGCCCGCGCGCTCTTCGCCGAAGAGGGCCTCGACGTGCCGATGCGGAAGGTCGCCCGCAGCGCAGGGGTCGGGCCCGCCACGCTCTACCGCCGCTTCCCGACCAAACAGGCGCTCGTCACCGAGGCGTTCGGCGCACGGATGCGCGCGTGCAACGCCATCGTCGAGGAGGGGCTCGAAGACCCCGACCCGTGGCACGGCTTCCGCCTCGTGGTCGAGAACCTCTGCGAGGTGCACGCCCGCGACCGGGGCTTCACCGAAGCCCTCATGAGGACGTTCCCCGACGCGGCCGACTTCGCCGCCGACCGCGCACAGGCGTTGGCCTCGCTCGCGCGACTGGTCGCCCGCGCCAAGGAGTCCGGCCGACTGCGCCGCGACCTCGCCGTGGACGACGTGGTCCTGACGCTCATGGCCAACAGGGGCATCCACGCCCCGTCGGCGGCAGCCCGCATCGCCGCGTCCCGGCGCTTCGCGGCGTTTATGCTTGAAGCTTTCCGGGCGTCCCCCACACACTCTCCGCTACCGCCGCCGGCCCGGCTGACGGCCGGAGCACCGCGCACGCAGGGGTGACCGCCTCTTCAGCGAGCCCGCCTGTACCGCGCACGGCACCGCAACTCCACTCCGCAGGCGGCGACTTGACCCTGCGCCCCCTCAACCGCTCGGCGCCCGGCTCAGATCCACGACGCAGAAGACATTGCCGTCCGGGTCGCTCTTCACCGCCTTCTGAGAACACAAGTACGCCCCCGTCGCAGTGAAGTGGCGGGGGCTACTTGTGTGGGTGCGCCTACCCTTCGAAGCCCAGGCGCTCACCGCGCATCGCTGCGACCTCAAGCACATCGTCAAGGCACTCTGCCAAACGCTGCATCACGTACCGCGCTTCGTCGTCGCTCAGTACCTCGCTGCCCGACAGCATCTCGCGGGAAAGCTCCAAAACGGCGGACGCGTTATCGGTCATCTGGCTTTCGACGCTGTCCGCCACCAGCGCGAGAAGGCTGTTCGGGTCGTCGGTGCTGAGGAACGCAGGGTTTCCGGTCGCCGATGTCCACGGCAGGCGGCGGAGCTGCGCGGGTGCCGCTGTCCACCCTTGGCCGAGCCCGTTGCGGTGGTCGCCACCGTTCCCGGACTCACGCACGCACGGGATGCTGTTGCTGCCGATGTGGGGGCCACCCTCGAACCCTTTACGCTGTGCGCCGCAGGTAGACTCGTTCATGTCACTTGCTCCTTTACCGCAGTGGCCACGCCCCCGGACAGTTCGCCGCTGTTGCGGGGGTCTTCGTGTGTGTACCAGCGAAGCGCGGATGACCGTGGTTATCTACGGATGCACGGATGACCACGGACACTCACGCTGAGCTTATGGAGCTTGACCACACACGTCCGCTGTGGCGTCAGATCGCAGCGGAGATCATCCGGCGGATTGAGGACGGGACCTATCCGCTGGGCAGCCGTGTGCCTTCGACGCTGGAGATTGCGCAAGAGTTCGGGGTCGTGAACGCCACGGCAGCAAAGGCCATGCGCCACGTGCGCGAAGCTGGCTACACGCGCGGTGAGGTCGGGCTCGGAACCTTCGTCGCTGACCCGCTGCCACCCTCGGAGGGGTAACAGCGCAGGTCAGGAGCGCGCTACAGCAGAACCGCTAGTTCGAGCATGCGCCGATGCTAGGACGGACCGGGCACGTCAGCCGGCTTGCGGCGGCGCCACGGGGCAGTCGAACTCGCGGCCCAGCGCGTCGAAGAGGGTGCTGTTGAGGGCGTAGGCGCGGCGGCACTCGGCGGCGATGCGCTGCTTCTCCAGGTCGTCGACGGGGAGGGCGTCGAGGAGTGCGCGGTAGGTGCGCTTGAAGGCCGCCGGGTTGTCGATGGCGTCGAAGACGTAGAAGCGGACCCCGTCCGACTTGTGCGCGAGGCCCCACGTCTTCTCGGCGAGGGAGCGGATGACCTGGCCGCCCGAGAGGTCGCCGAGGTAGCGGGTGTAGTGGTGGGCGACGTAGCCGCCGGGCCACTCGCGGGCGACCCCGGCGATGCGGGCTGCGTAGGCGGAGGTCGCGGGGAGCGGCGCGAGCGCGCCGAGGTGCTCGGCGCCGCCGAGCAGGTGGGCGAGGTCGCGTTCGAGGGCGGGGAGGCGCAGGAGTTCGTCGCGGAGGAAGGGGCCGGCCACCGGGTCGTCCCGCAGGGCGGGCACGGCCTCCTCCAACGCGCGGTAGACGAACCACAGTTGCCCGGTGTACCGGGTGAAGGCGTCGAGGCCGAGGCGACCGCCGAGCAGGTCCGCCATGAAGGGGGAACTCTGCACCGTGCCGTGCTGCTGCCGCGTCTCGCTGCGGACGAGGTCGGAGAACGGGGACGGGGGAACGACGTGCTCGGTCGCGGCCAACGGAACCTCCGGGGCGAGGAGCGCGGCGGCACGGGCCGCCCGTGGATCTGCATCCTCCTGTGGAGGCGCGGCCGCCGTCAACGGGTTCCCGACAGACGGTCGGGAAACCCGTCGCGCACGCCGGCCTCACGCCACCGTGAGCACCTCGGCGCCGGAGTCGGTCACCACCAGCGTGTGCTCGAACTGCGCGGTGTTCCTGCGGTCCTTGGTGACGACCGTCCAGCCGTCGTCCCACATCTCCCACTCGTGGGTGCCGAGGGTGAGCATCGGCTCGATGGTGAAGGTCATGCCCGGCTCGATGACGGTGTCGGCGCGCGGATCGTCGTAGTGCGGGATGACGAGGCCCGAGTGGAACGAGGTGTTGATGCCGTGCCCGGTGAAGTCGCGGACGACGCCGTAGCCGAAGCGCTTGGCGTACGACTCGATGACCCGGCCGATGACGTTGATCCGCCGCCCCGGCTTCACCGCCTTGATGGCGCGGTTGAGCGACTCGCGGGTCCGCTCGACGAGCAGCCGCGACTCCTCGTCGACGTCGCCGCAGAGGTAGGTGGCGTTGGTGTCGCCGTGCACGCCGCCGATGAAGGCGGTGACGTCGAGGTTGACGATGTCCCCCTCGCCGATGACCGTCGAGTCCGGGATGCCGTGGCAGATCACCTCGTTGAGGGAGGTGCACAGCGACTTGGGGAAGTGGCGGTAGCCGAGCGTCGACGGGTAGGCGCCGTGGTCGCACATGTAGGTGTGCGCCACCTCGTCGAGCCGGTCGGTGGGGACGCCTGGGGCGATGTGCTTCGCCGCCTCCTCCATGGCGCGGGCCGCGATGCCGCCGGCGATCCGCATCCGCTCGACGGTCTCGGAGTCCTGCACGGCGGGCCCGGTGTACGGCGCGGGCGCGTCCTTGTCGACGTACGCCGGGCGCGGGATGGACGAGGGCACGCTCCGGCGGGGCGAGAGCGTGCCAGGGGCGAGGGGTGACTGTCCGGACATGTCGGCGAGTCTAGGCAGAGCCGCCGCCGCGTGGCACATCCGTGTGGGCGGCCGCTTGGTGCGCCCGGAGGCGGTGCGGGACGATGGCGGTATGGCGCTCTTCTCACGCAGGTCCAAGGGCCGGGGCAAGCCCGGCGAGTGGTACTACTGCCTCGAACACGGCAAGGTCGAGGAGGGCCCCGAGTGCCCGGCGAAGAACCGGCTCGGGCCCTACGCCAGCCGCGAAGAGGCCGGGCACGCACGGGAGATCGCCCAGGAGCGGAACGCCGAGTGGGAGAACGACCCCCGCTGGCACGACGCTCCCGAGGGCGGCCCGGAGGGCGGGGAGGGAACGACGCGGTAGGCGCTACGGCGTGACCCGCATTCCCGGCGGGTCGAAGGACACCGGGGCGCGCATCCCGTCGCCCCAGCGCACCCACCCCCCGGCTCGGAGGGGAGCGCCCCGGTGCCGAGCCGGGCGACGGCGGCGAAGAGGCCGCCGCCGTCCACGGTGCCGGAGAGGACGGGTACCCGCACCCACCGCGTGAACGCGGTACCGGCCGGTGCCCGCACCCACGCGGAACCCGGCGAGGCCACGCAACTCGGAGCGGGCCGGCGGGTGTTCGCCGTCCTCGCCGACCGTCCACCCGGTGAGCCGCACGGCGAACCCTGCCGGGGCCCCGACGACCCGGTGGACGCGCAGCTCCTCGGCGCCGCGCGTACGGCGCCCCCGCGGGGAAGGCGGGCAGGAGACGACCCGGCCCCGCCGAGCGGCCGTATGCGCGCCCGGGGAGCGCGAGTGAGAAGCGGCTGTCGGGGAGGTTTCCCGCCGAAGTGGGTCCCGTGCGGGTCGAGTTCGCCCTCGTGCGGCGGGGGCCGGTGGCTTCCGTGGTGGTGGAGGCGTACGAGCCCGTCGGCTGCGGTCGACTGCACGAGCAGCCCGATGCCGCCGAGCGCCGCGACCCGGTCGCCGCGGCGGGTCCCGAGCAGAACGACCAGAAGCGCCGCAGGAGCGCTCCGAGCCGAAGTGCCTACGTCGAGGACCGTGTCATGGCCGCCCGGCGGAGATGTGGACCGCGGCCACGCCGTCCGGTCCCGACTCGACGCGGATGCCCGTCAGGTCGGCGGTGTGTGCGTCGGGTAGGTGGGCAGCGGCGCGGGGGCCGACGCCGAGGACGCGCATGCCGGCGGCGCGGGCCGCGGCGCAACCGGCGGCGGAATCCTCCAGAACGAGGCAGTCGGCGGGAGCGAGGCCGAGTTCGGCGGCGCCCTTGAGGAAGCCCTCGGGGTCGGGCTTGCCGGCCGAGACGCTCTCGGCAGTGACGTGGATCGCCGGGTAGGGCAGGCCGGCCGCGGCCATCCGTACGGTGGACAGCGGGACGTCGGCGGAGGTGACCAGCGCGTGCGGAACGCGCTGCGCCGCGAGCGCGTCGAGGAGCGCCCGTGCGCCGGGCACCTCGACGACGCCGTCGGTGTCGGCGCGCTCCCATCGCGACATCCGGGCATTGTCGGCGGCGTTGTCGGCGGGGGCCCGCTCCGGCAGCAACTCGGCCATCGTGTCGTGGCTCTGCCGACCGTGGGCGATGCGCAGCACGGTGGCCGGGTCGATGCCCTGCTCGTCGGCCCACCGGCGCCAGCAGCGCTCGACGACGGCGTCGGAGTTGACCAGGGTGCCGTCCATGTCGAGCAGCACGCCGTGGAAGGGGAGGGTCAGGGGCGTTGCCTCGGTTGTCATCGATGGGCTCCTGACGGGACGGCCGACTTTGTTCCGCCACGATACTAAAGGAGGGCGCGGCCGGCGCCGGCCCCGCTTACTGCCCGAGGGGCCACGTTGAGCAGGCCCCGGGGTGCTCTGTCGGCGTCCGTGGCCGACACGTCGTACCGGCCCGGCTCCAGGCGGGCGCCGTACCGGTCGAGCGGTCCCTGCGGGCGCCGGCGGCGAGGCCCTCGGTGTAGCGGGGGAGACGGCCGTCGCGGGTCGGCGCCGGTGCGTGCCCGCGACGCGGAAGGCTGCGGCGAGGAAGGTGCGCGTACCCCTCCGGACCGTCGAGGCGGACGCCGGAGACGGAGGGCGCCGCGAGGGCTCGCCCGGCGCAGCGCCGAGCGGAGGAGGCCGTCGGCGAGCGCCTCCCCGTGCGCCCTCGTCCAGCCGGTGTACGGGCTCGACGCGCGGTCCTCGGCGGGGAGTCGGAGCGTCATGCCCGTACCGCCAGCCCCTCGCGCCCGACGGGGTGTGCGAACCCCTCGCCCGCCGCCCAGCGGGCGACCTCGTCGAGGGCCGCGTCCGCGAGGCGGTGCAGTTCGTTGCCGAGGGAGCCGGCGAGGTGCGGGGTGAGGAGGACATGCTCGCACTCCCAGAGCGGGTGGTCGGGCGGCAGGACCTCGGGCTCGGTGACGTCGAGGACGGCGCGTATCCGCCCGGCGAGGAGCGCTTCGGTGAGGGCCTGCTGGTCCACGACGCCGCCGCGCGCGGTGTTGATCAGCGTGGCGTGCGGTGGCATCGCGGCGAGGAGTTCCGCGTCGACGAGCCCGCGGGTGGCGGGGAGCAGCGGGGCGTGGAGGCTCACCACGTCGCTGGCGGCGAAGAGTCGGGGGAGCGTCGCGAGGCGGGCGCCGAGCGCCGCGGCCTCGTCGGCGTCGACGTACGGGTCGTGGAGGAGCACCTCCATGTCGTGGGCGGCGAGCAGCTCCATCACCCGCCGTCCGACGAGCGAGGCGCTGACGATGCCCACGGTCCTGCGGTAGTTGCCGAGGTGCGGTTCCGGCCGCAGCGGTGTGCGGGAGCGCGCGGCGCGGTACTCGCGGGCCGCCTCGAGCACGCGCTTGTTGGCCTGGAGGATCGCGGCGAGCGTGTACTCGGCGACGGGGAGCGCGTTGGCCGCGGCCGCCGAGGAGACCTCGACGCCGCGCTCCCAGCAGGCCGTCGTGAGGTGGTGCCGCACGGTGCCCGCCGTGTGCACGACGGCGCGCAGCCGCGGTGCAGCGGCGAGCGCGGCCGCGTCGAGCGGGGGGCATCCCCAGCCGGTGACGAGGAGGTCGGCGTCGGCGAGGGCGCGGTGCGCGTGCTCGGTGGTGAAGTCGTCGAGCGGCGGCCCCGGGGCGAGGCGGGTGAGGCGCGCGAGGCGGTCCCGGGCTTCGGGGACGAGCAGGGCTGCGGCGGTGTCGTCGGACATCGCCAGGACGGCGCGGGGTGCCGGGGTCATTTCTCTCCTGGGGCTCGGTGTGCGTACTCCCGGAGTGCTTCCCCTCAACACCCCCGGGAAGACGCCCTGTCGGCGCCCGGCGGAGAGCGTCGAAGGGGGCGGGTGACCGCTCTCACCTGCCTCTCCGCTGCACCGTCCCGCACCGTTCCGGCGCCGGGTGGCAGGATCTCGACCATGACTTCATCCGATTCCCGCGCACAGCAGGCCGACTCCTCCTCGAAGCCCCGCAAGGACCCCTGGGAGCTTCCCGACGTCTCCGGGCTCACCGTCGGCGTGCTCGGCGGCACGGGCGACCAAGGGCGGGGCCTCGCCTACCGGTTGGCCCGGCAGGGGCAGCGGGTCGTTATCGGCTCCCGGTCCGCGGAGCGGGCCGAGGGCGCCGCCGGCGAGCTGGGGCACGGGGTGCGGGGCGTCGACAACGCGGAGTGCGCCCGGCGGAGCGACGTCGTGATCGTGGCCGTCCCCTGGGAGGGGCACGCGGCGACGCTCGAGGGGCTCCGCGAGGAGCTGAGCGGGAAGCTCGTCGTCGACTGCGTCAACCCGCTCGGGTTCGACAAGAAGGGCGCCTACGCGCTCATGCCCGAGGAGGGCAGCGCCGCCGAGCAGGCCGCCGCGCTGCTGCCCGACTCCCGTGTCACCGCCGCCTTCCACCACCTCTCGGCCGTGCTCCTCTCCGACCCCGAGGTGGCGGAGATCGAGACGGACGTGATGGTCCTCGGCGAGGTCCGCGCCGACTGCGAGGTCGTCCAGGCCCTCGCCAACCGCATCCCGGGCATGCGGGGCGTCTTCGCCGGGCGGCTGCGCAACGCGCACCAGGTGGAGTCGCTCGTCGCCAACCTGATCTCGGTCAACCGCCGCTACCGCGCGCACGCCGGCGTCCGGCTCACCGACATCTGACGGTCAACTCCCCGGCGCCGGGCGGCGGATGGTACGCGACACGGCGCGGCGCCGGAGAGAAACCCGTCAACTCCCCTCCGCATGCGCGATTGGCATGTGCCAGACCTCTTTTCTCCCTTACCTTCCGTACCAGGCCCCACACACGCGGCGACGAGCGCCGCACGCTGCCCGTCGTCCGGCGGCGCGGACCCTCCGGGGCGTGCAGGGGAAGCGCGGCGGAAGGGAGCAGCGGTGCCCGGTATCGACGAGATCCTGGCCGAGGCGATGGAGGTACCTGGCGTCCTGGGCGCCGGGCTCACCGACTGGACCAGCGGCCTCTCCCTCGGCTCCGCAGGACGCGCACCCCGCGGCGACCACGACGCCGTCGCCGCCGACACCACCGAGGTCGCCCAAGCCGTCGCGGCCAACACCACGTTCGGCGACGCGGCCGGCGGACACCCCGGGACGGAGGACGTCATCATCACGGCCGCGGGCGGCTACCACCTGCTCCGCTTCGTCGACACCGCCTTCGACAGCCGCACCTGCCTGCACCTCTGGCTCGACCGCGAACAGGCCAACCTCGCCGTCGCCCGGCTCCGCCTCCGCGACCTCGCCGCCGGGCTGGTCGCCGCGTGAGCCCCCGCGCGCTCCCCGCGGCCCGACAGCCCGACGACGAGAGCGGGTTACCCGGCGCCCCGCTCCTCCGGTACGCGACCGAGCGCGCCACCGGAGTCCTGCTCACCCCGCGCGGCCGCTTCTACCTCGACGCGGGTGAGGTCGCTTGCGTCGAGGCGCCCGAGGTCCCCGGGCTCGGGGCGCGCCTCACCGGGCACATACCGAGCGCGCGCTGGCAGGAGGCGGTGCGTGCCGCAGGGGGCCGGGACGTCGGCGCCTTCCTGCTCGCCGAACGCCTCCTCAGCCGCGGCGAGTTGGAGATCTGCCACCTCCAGGCGGTCCTCGACGCGGCGTACTGCGCGCTCCCGCGCCCCCACGAGCGCACCGAGTTCGTCCCCGACGTCGCCCACTGGCTCGGCGACGTCCGCGCGACGTCCGCGCCCGCGCTCCTCGCCGCCGTCGTACGCCGCCGCGCCTGGCTGCGCCGACTCCTCCCGTGGCCCGAGCCGGACACGACGCCCCTGCTACCTCGTGCGCACCCGCCCGCCGCCGCGCCGCGGGACCGCGCCCTGCTGGACGCCGCCGACGGCCGGCGCACCCCGTACCAACTCGCCCACGGCCTGCGGGTGTCCGTCTGCGCCGTCCTCCTCCAGGCGCGGAGCCTCCACGCGGCCGGCCTCCTCGCGCCCGTACGCGGCACGCCCCGGCGGACCGCGCACCCCGCGTCCCCGGGACCGCCGCGCCGCGCCCACCCGCGGCCCCCGCTCCCCGCCGCCGTCCACGAAGCCGCCGACCCCGAGATCTCCCTGCTGCTCCGCCTGCGCAACGCCCTGGAGGAACGACTGTGACCCGGCACCACCCGCCGCCTGCCGACCCCGCGCAGCCATGAGGCAGCAGGGACGTGCCGGCCTCACCGGAGCGCGCAGAAGGCCGCGCAAGAAGAGCACCGAGAGGAAACCCATGACCGTCGAACCGCAGATCGTCGCGGAGCTCCAGGAGCTCAGGGCCGAGGTGCGCCAGCTCCACGGCAGCCTCGTCGCCGGAGCCGACGGGCTCGTCGTCGCGCACGACCTCGCGGACCTCGACCCCGACGGGCTCGCCGCGCTCACCGCCGCGGCCGTCGGCCTGGCGACCCGCCTCACCGACGCGGCGGGCCG
>NZ_AJTQ01000112.1 GCF_000262345.1 Streptomyces xiaopingdaonensis
GCTTCGAGGAGTCGCTCACCCGGGGCGAGCAGGGGTACGTCGCCGCCTATCGCGCCGGGCGCTCCGCCGTCGTCACCGCGATCGCCGGGGCCGGGACCAACGTCGGCCGCCTCCAGCTCTGCGCCCGCAGGACGGCCGAGCGGGTCGGCGCACTCGTCGACGAGTGACACACCACCAGCGCGCACAGGAAAGGTTCAGGACGCCATGGCAAAGATGGACGAATCCCTCAACGAGGCGATGAAGACGATCGAGGGCGCCACCGGAGTCGCCCTCGTCGACTACACGAGCGGTATGGCGCTCGCCACGCTCGGCGACAAGAAGGCGCTCGACCTCGACGTCGCGGCCGCGGGCAACACCGACGTCGTCAGAGCCAAACTCCGGACGATGGAGATGCTCGGCCTCCAAGGAGCGATCGAGGACATCCTCATCACCCTCACCGACCAGTACCACCTCATCCGCCCCACCACGGGGAAGAGCGGCAGCGGCCTCTTCCTCTACCTCGTGCTCGACCGCGGACGCGCCAACCTCGCCCTCGCCCGCCACCATCTCTCGCGGATAGAGGCCGGGTTGGAGGTCTGACCGGCCGCCCGCCGCCGCACCGCCCGCCCGCGGCGGTGCGGTGCGGACGGCCGGGGGAGGAGGCCCGACGGGGTGGGGGAGAATGGCCCCGTCACACAAGCATCCGGTGCGGGTACCGCCCGCCCCGTCCGTCTGGAGCGCCCGCCATGTCCGCCCTCACCGACCGCCTGCCCCGCGGCGGCCTCGCCCGCTACGCCTCCGTCCTGTGCCTGCTCGCGGTCGTCGCCGCCGTTGTCTCCTTCGCCAACGGAAGCTGGCTCGGCGTCCTGTGGGTGCTGCTCGCGGGGCTGACCTCCAACATGGCGTGGTACTACCACCGCCGCGGCCGCGCGGCGCGGACCGCCGGGGAAGCGCCCGCCGGCGAGTAGCGCTCAGGGCAGCAGCAGCGAGGCGCCGTCCGGCTCGCCCTGCCAGAACCTGAAGTACTCGAGGCCGAGGTAGGTCTCCAGATCGGAGACGCCGAGGGCGCCGAGGAGGGCGTTGATGCCGTCCCAGAAGACGCCGTTCACCTCGGGAACCCACAGGCAGCCGAAGACGATCAGCAGCCCGAACGGCGCGAACGGCTCAAGCTGCCGTCGCACACCGGCGGGGAGCCACGGTTCGACGGCCCCGTACCCGTCGAGCCCCGGGACCGGCAGCAGGTTGAGCAGCGCAGCCGTGACCTGGAGCAGCGCGAGGAACGCCAGCGCACAGCGGAAGGCGACAGGCACGTCCCCCACCCCCTTGAGCCAGAACGGTGCCGTGAGCACCAGCGCGAGGAACGCGTTGGTGAGCGGTCCGGCGAGGGAGATGAGGCTGTGCCGCAGCCGTCCGGGGATGCGCCCCCTGTCGATGTAGACGGCGCCGCCCGGCAGCCCGATCCCGCCGAGGACGACGAAGAGGACGGGCAGGACGACGCTGAGCAGCGCGTGCGTGTACCGCATCGGGTTGAGCGTCAGATAGCCCTTGTCGCCCACCGAGGTGTCACCTGCGCGCAGCGCGATCCTCGCGTGCGCGTACTCGTGGAGCGAGAGCGAGACGACCCATCCGGAGACGACGAAGAAGAAGACCGCGACGCCCGTGACGCCCGCGATCCCGGCCCAGGCGGCCCAGCCCGAGACGGCCATGATCCCCAGCAGGCAGAGGAAGACCCGGCTGATGCGGTGGTGCTCGGGATGGGTGGCGGTGCTGGTCATGGGGGCAGACGGTATCGGGAGCCGAGGGACGCGCGGAACTCGGCACCGGTCGGCGCCCCGGTGTGTGGGGGCTCTTGCGGGTTGGCGCGGCAGGTCCCGTCTGCCGCCGGGAGATGGCGAATCGTGCGGCGTGCGGGAAGCGCGGCGTGCGCCCGGTCTTGCGGGGGTTGTCCGGGGGACGGGGTGCCCGCATCCGTGCACGTGCCGGGGCGCGGGCAGGGCTGCGGGCTTTCTCCGCCGGGGCGCCCGCGCGTGGGCAGCGCTGCGTTCTTGTGCCCCGTGCCGGGGCGCCGCCGTGCCGGGGGCGGGCAGCGCCGCCGGTCTCGCCCGTCGGCGCACGCGCCCCGAACGCCGCAGCGCCGGCGCGGGCCCGACCCGGCCGTCCGGCAGGGCTGTTGCGCGCGCCGGTGTGCGCGGCGTACGGCTCCGGCGTGCGGCGGCGACGGCGCGGGCCTAGCTTGGGAGGCGGCCGAGCACCCACGCCGACGCCGCGCGCCGGCGTCCACGAGCAGGGCGGACGGATGGAGAGCAGGCTGCTGCACCAGGCCGGGGGACTGCGCACCTACGTCCTCCTGCTGGACAAGGGCGAGGAGGCGGTCACGTCGATCGCCTCCTTCGCCGCCGAGAACCATCTCGCGGGCGCCGCGGTCCGCGCCGTCGGCGGCTGCCGCGAGGTACGTCTCGGCTACTACGAACCCGTGCTCTCGCGGTACCGCCACAGCCACTTCAGCGGGCAGCACGAGGTCCTCGCCCTCCTCGGCGACATCGTCGACAACGGAGGCAGGTCCGAGCTCCACGCGCGCGCCGTCCTCGGCCGCAAGGACTCCACGACGCTCGGCGGCCACCTGGAGCGCCTCGTCGTCTTCCCCAAACTGGAGGCGGTGCTCACCGAGACCCCCGCGCACCTCCACCGCGCCGTGGACCCGGAGACCGGGATGGCGTTCATCGCACCTGACGAGATGTGACGGGGGCCGCGCGGGGCCCGGTCAGCGGAGGACTTCGAACGCCCAGTAGTCGGCGGGGCCCTCGGAGGTGTAGGCGAGGTCCCTGCGGCGCTCCACCACCTTCAACTCGCCCTCCTCCGCCAGGCGTTCGGCCACGGCGACGAAGTCGGTCCCGTCGAGGTAGTCCCGGAAGGTGCTCACCAGCACCAGGCCGCCGGGCGCCGTCACACGCAGCAGCGAGCGCAGCCCCTCGGGGGAGACGTGGCCGAGCGTGAAGACGCCGCAGGACGCGGTGACGTCGTAGGCGTTGTCCTCGTACCCGGTCAGCCCCGCGTTGAGGTCCACGCCGCCGTCGAGCGCGCGGTACGCGCCCGTCGTCCGGGCCTGCTCCACCATCGCCTCGCTCAGGTCGAACCCGTCGACGGTGGCGCCCTTCTCCCTGAGCACGACACCGGCGAGCCCGGTCCCGCAGCCGGCGTCGAGCACCGTGGTGCCCTCGAGCTGGAGCCAGCGGTACGAGCCGGTCAGAGCCGAGTACAGCTCGCCGATGTTCCGGGGGCCCTGGTAGCCCGACTCGCTGAGGTCCGCGTCGTAGGACGCCGCCCAGTCGCCGTAGTACTCGGTGATGCGCCCGACGTCCCCTTCGAGCCGGTGCGCCTGCTGAACGGACTCCTGGCTCTTCGCCACCTGGTCTCTCCCTTCGCTCTCCGCGTCGCGCCGCTGCCGGCGCTTCGCGGGCTCGTGGTTTCCAGGCCGCTACCCACCGGGGGTCGGGGGACGCGGGATGGGGGGTGAGGGTGGGGAGAGACACATTGGAGTGGGGGGACTGAGGGTGATTTTGGGGCTTGATGGTTTGGTAGAGGATTTTGGATTGATGAGGCGGGACTTGGCGG
>NZ_AJTQ01000113.1 GCF_000262345.1 Streptomyces xiaopingdaonensis
GCGGGATGTCCGGGCGGCCGGTCGAAGACGGTGCGGTGGTCGGTTGCTCCCGGCGGCCCGGCTGACGGGCGGTGCTCGCCGAGCGCGGCGCGTGGCCGCGCGCGGTGGTTGCAATGCGCGAACTCGGCGAGTGCGGTGCGGGAGCCCTGCACTCTCAGGGCTCCCGAGCGAGCGGCCGCGCGTGGCGCCAGCGTGCGAAGCCGCACCGTGCGGCGGTGGTACATCACGGGCAGGACGCAGGGATCGACGAGGACCGCACCTTCCGGCTCGACCGCATCGCCTCCACGCGAACCTTGCCCGACCCCTTCGAGGCGCCCGCGGGCCCCGGCTCGACGCAGTGCGTGTTGCAAGGCCTTCGCCACGGTTGAGGGGTGGGGGTGTTGTTGTCGTGCGGCACGGCTGACGGGGGTGCGTGGGCGGTAAGTTGAGGGGGCGAATGTGTGCGGGTCGGGGTGTGTGGCTGAGTGGGGCTTGGTGATCTGTTGGGAACGGGTGCGAGGTGAAGCAGATTTCGGTTACTCGCTCGTAGGGGTGCAGGTCGGGAAGTGTGGTCCCCGCGCACGCGGGGGTGGTCCCGGCACGCCGCCCGGCAAGTGGGAGCGCCGCGGGTGGTCCCCGCGCACGCGGGGGTGGTCCCTGCCTCCAGCAGATCCATGCCGCGGCGCACCTCGTGGTCCCCGCGCACGCGGGGGTGGTCCCAGGCTGCCACTGAGTGGTGTGGCTGGTCGGGTGTGGTCCCCGCGCACGCGGGGGTGGTCCCCTGTGCGCACACGGCGTCGGCGAGTGCCTGCCGTGGTCCCCGCGCACGCGGGGGTGGTCCGTCGGCACGCCGCGAGGCGGACCTGCGCGCGAAGTGGTCCCCGCGCAGGCGGGGATGGTCCTACGGCCGTTGGCCTCGACGCGCATCGAGGTGAGTGGTCCCAGCGCGCAGGGCCGGTCCAACTCCCGTAGGAAACCGAGCAAAAAGGCGCCCTCGAACCCGCTGTCCCTCCCCCGTCGAACCGTCAACCCCGGCCGTTCACTTGACGCAATACGGCCGACAGTCCGAGTACCCAGGTGGACGCACCGCGTGCCCGGTACACGTCGTTCGGGAGGCTCTCGGACTGGCAGGAGCCGGGTGGTTCGCAGGCCGCGTGAGGGAACGTCGTCCTCCGCTTTCTGCGGCGCTCACCTGGGCAGTCTCCCGCCGTCGGCGCCCCGTGCGGGAAGCGCGGCTGGCACGATGGAGCGGTGCAGTACACCTTTCGCGTCCTGGGGAGTACCAGGGTTCATCGCCCCGACGGCACCGAGTTGCCGCTCGGTGGTGCGCGGCTGCGTGCGCTGCTCACCGTGCTCGCGGTGGCGGGCGGGCGTGCGGTGCGTACGGGGGAGCTCGTGGCGGAGGTCTGGGGCGCGGGGGAGGACCCGCCCGCCGATGCTCCGGCCGCGGTGCAGGCGCTCGTCGGACGGCTGCGGCGGGTGCTGGGGCTGGAGGTGGTCGTGCGCGAGGCGGGCGGGTACCGGCTGGCGGCCGACCGGGACGACGTCGACCTCCACCGCTTCGAGCGCCTCGCGGCGGAGGGCGCCGGTGCCCTGAAGGACGGCGACCCGGAGAAGGCCGGCGGCCTCCTCGCCGACGCGCTGGCGCTGTGGGGCGGCGAACCGCTCGTCGACCTCCCCGGCGGCAGCTCTTCGTCGGAAGCCCGGGCCGCCCGTACCCGTCTCCTCGTGGCCAGACGGCACCTCCTGGAGGCCGAACTAGCCCTCGGACGCGCGGAGTCGGCCCTCCCGGCAGCCCGCGAACTCGCCACCGACCACCCGCTCGACGAACCCGTGCAGGCCCTCCACCTCCGCGCCCTGCGGGACGCCGGCCGTCAGGCCGAGGCCCTCGCCGCATACGAGGCGATCCGCACCGTGTTCGTCGAGCGGCTGGGGGCCGACCCGGGGCCCGAACTCCGCGCTCTCCACGCCGAGTTGCTCCGCCACCCGGCCGGCGCGATCGAGTCGTCCGACGTGGGCGACCGCGCTGCCGACGCAAGTCAGCCGCCGCATGGGAGCGGCCGCCCTGCCGGTGCGAGCCGATCGCCGGACGGCGAGGGTCGCTCCGTCGGCCGGGTCAGCCGTCCCGGCCCGCCCCACGGACCGTCGCACAACGGGAACCGCCTCGCTGACGCGAGTGAGCCGCCGCGCATGAAGGACTGCCCCGCCGACGCGAGCGAGCCGCCGCGCGCGAACGGCCGCCCCGTCGACGCAAGTCAACCGCCGCCCGTCCACGCCGACCCTGCCGGCACCAGCCGTCCGGGAACGGCGAACTCTCCCTCGGGCGACGGCAGCCACACCACCGACGCGAGCCACCCACCCGCGCACACCCACCTGACCGACGCAGGCAACCGCCACGAGCCCGAGAGCACACCGCAGGGCGCCCCCCGGCGCCCCGTCGACGCGAGTGAGCCCCCGAGCCGTCGTGCGGGGCTCTCCGGGCCCGCCGCTCTTCGTGTTGCGAGGCGGTCGGGCAATCTTCGCGCACGGCTCACCTCGTTCGTGGGACGCGAGGAGGAAGTGGCCGCGTTGGGGCGGGAGTTGGCCACTGCGCGGCTCGTCACGCTCACGGGGCCAGGTGGAGCGGGGAAGACGCGGCTCTCGCAGGAGGCGGCGGAGTCGGTCTGCCCGGAGGCGGTCCCGGCGGGTGCGGGTGGCCCGGCGGCGACGGCGGACGACGCCCGGTGGCCCGACGGCGTCTGGGTCGCCGAGCTCGCTCCGGTGCGCGAGGCCGCGACCGTCCCCGAGGCGGTGCTCACCGCGCTCGGGGGACGTGAGACGCAGATCCGCGGGAGTGTCGCGGCGGAGGGACTGCGGGCTGCGGAGCAGGCGACCGACGCGCTCACGCAGCTCGCCGAGCGGTGCGCGCCGCGGACCATGCTGCTCGTCCTCGACAACTGCGAGCATGTGATCGACGCGGCAGCCGGGTTGGTGGAGCGGCTGCTCGTCGAGTGCCCGGGCGTGACCGTCCTGGCGACGAGCAGGGAGCCGCTGGGCGTACCGGGCGAGGTGGTACGCCCGCTGCTGCCGCTTCCGGACGCGTCGGCGCTGCGTCTCCTCGCCGATCGCGGCGCCGCGGCGCGTCCGGGCTTCGACCTCGCCGAGGATCCCGAGGCGTGCGCGGAGATCTGCCGCCGCCTCGACGGCCTGCCGCTCGCGATCGAACTCGCCGCCGCACGGCTGCGCTCGCTCGCACCCCGCCAGCTCGCCGACCGGCTCGACGACCGCTTCCGCCTCCTCACCAGCGGCAGCCGCACCGTGCTGCCCCGGCAGCAGACGCTGCGCGCCGTCGTCGACTGGTCGTGGGAGCTCCTCGCCGAGGAGGAACGCGCAGTCCTGCGGCGGCTCTCGGTCTTCTCCGGCGGAAGCACGCTCGCCCGCGCCGAGGAGGTGTGCGGGGGAGCGGGCGCGTACGACGTCGACTCGGCCGACGTGCCGGCGCTGCTCGCCTCGCTCGTCGACAAGTCCCTGGTCATCCCCGAACTCGCCGCAGGCGACCACGAGACGCGGTACCGGCTCCTGGAGACCGTCGGCGAGTACGCCGCCGAGCGGCTCGACGAGGCGGGTGAGCGCGCCGCCACCGAGCGCCGGCACCTCGTCGCGTTCCGGGAAGCGGCGCGGGCGGCCGATCGACTGCTGCGGGGGCCGCAACAGCGGCGTGCGCTGGACGAGTTGGAGAGCGACCACGACAACGTGCGGACGGCGCTCGCCCGCGCCGTCCGCGCCGGGGACGAGGAGGAGGCGCTCTGCCTCACCTTGTCGATGACCTGGTTCTGGCGGCTGCGCAACCACTCGACCGACGCCTTCGCCTGGGCCCGCGCGACGGCTGACCTCGGCCCCGACCCGTTCGCCGCGCCCGTCGTTCCCGCCGAAGACGTGTCCGAGCCCGTCAACTCACCGCCGCCGCTCGGTCCGGAGCTGCTGCGGGAGGCTCGCCGCGCCGTCCGGCTGATGACCCTCGCCGACGAGGACGCGCCCTCCCGCGCCGAGACCCCCGAGTTCCGGGAGGTGCTCGCGCGCGTCGTCGCGACGTACGAGCCGGGACAGCCGCAGGTCTGCCGACTGCCCGGACTGACGTGGATCTTTGCGTGGGTGCTGACGGGGCGGGTCGCCGAGCTCTCCGCGGTCCTCGACGCCACGATCGAGCGGTGCCGGGAGTGGGGTGACGACTGGCATCTCGCCTTCGCCCTGCACATGCGGGCGAGGATGATCAACGAGCAGCCGGGAGGGACGGAGCAGGCGGTACGGGACTCCGAGGAGTGCCTCGCGCTCTTCGTCGCCGAGGGGGACGCCTGGGGTGTGGCCGAGGCCCGCTCGGGCCGCGGTGAGGTGCGCAACCTCCGCGGTGAGTACGTCGCGGCGGTCGAGGACTTTCGTGCGGCGATGGAGTGCGCGGAGCGCCTCGGCATCGAGGGTCAACTCCCCGTCTTCCGCTCGCGGTTGGGCGCCGCGCTGATCGAGACGGGCGATCCGGACGACGCGGCAGAGGGCGCGGCCCTGCTCTGCGACGCCTTGGACGAAAGCAGCAGGTCGCACGGCGACGACTGGCACTTCATCGGCGTGCAGTACGCGATCTATCTGCTCCGCTTCGGTCCTGTGGAGGAGGCCGTTGCACTGCTGACGAGGATGGAGGAAGAGCTGCGCTGCCGACCTCCCGCTGTCTTCCGCGGCATGGTGCAGACCCTGCTCGCCTGGGGCTACGCCGCGTCGGGCCAGCACGCGCGGGCTCTCGTGACGCTGCGGGACGCGCTGCCGAGCATCCGCGGCGCCCTCGCCGAGCTCATCAGTCCCACCCTCGGCGCCAACCAGCTCCCCGTCGCCGCCTGGTCGCACGCAGCGCTCGGTGACCCGGAACTCGCCGCCCGCCTCCTCGGCGCCTACGCCCAGGGGCTCCCCGGGCTCCTCCACCTGCCGGCGCCCTCCGAGCCCGGCAGGGAAGCGGTACGGCGCACCGCCGAGGCCACGGCCCGGAAGGCCCTGCGCGCCGCGATGGGCCACGAGGAGGGCGACGCCGCCTTCGAGGCGGCGTTCGTGCAGGGGCGGGAGCTGAGCGTCGAGGAGGCGGCGGAGCTCATCTGAGACCCGTCGCCCCCTTCCCTGCCCTGGTCAACTTCTCCTGGGCTCCCTACCGTTGCAGGTGCGGGCAGCAGTCCGGCACGGCCGTGCACCGACTTCGCCCCGCCCGGACCCCCGCCGTCCGACGGTGCGAGCCCCGGAGCGAAGGTGCCGCGCCGGGGGCCGAGCCCGTCAGACCTTCTTGCGGAACTTCGAGATCGCCAACGGCGCCGTGACGATCGTCAGGCCGACCGACCAGACGATCGTCCAGAGGACGGGCGAGCCGACCGCGCCCTGTCCGAGCACCAGCCCCCGGGAGGCGTCCGCGAGTTGGGTGAGTGGGTTGACGTCGGTGAACGACTCCAGCCAGCCGGGCATCGTCTCCGTCGGCACGAAGATCGAGGAGCCGAACTGGAGCGGCATCAGCACCAGGAAGGAGACACCCTGGACCGCCTGGGCCGTCCGCACGGTGAGCCCCAGGAGCATGAAGATCCACAGCAGCGACGCACCGAAGAGCACGGTGAGTCCGATCCCGCCGAGCAGCCCGAGCCACCGCCCCTCCACGTCGAAGCCGACGAGGAAACCGACGACGAGGAGCACCACGATGGAGATGAGCATCCTGGCTATCTCCACCATGATCTTGGCGAGGAGCACCGAGGAGCGGGCGATCGGCATGGAGCGAAAGCGGTCCATGACGCCCTTGCGGAAGTCCTCGTTGATGCCGGTGCCGACCGCCATGGCGATGTTCATGCTCATCATCGCCATCATGCCGGGGACCAGGTAGTTGGTGTAGCCGTCCCGGTCGCCGCCGGCTCCGATGGCTCCGCCGAAGACGTAGACGAAGAGCAGGGTGAAGATGATGGGCATCAGGAGCACGTCCATCATCGACTCCGGGTCCTGCTTGATCTGCAGGGCGTTCCGCCGGACGAGGGCGCCGATGTGCCGGAGGTTGGCGCGGAGTCCGATCCGGCCGTCGTCCGTGGGAGACGGGGGAGTCTGGCGCGGCACGGGCACCGGCTCCTTCGGCTCCGTCTGGGTCTGTACTGTCTCGGTGCTCATGCGGCGACCTCCTCGGGCGCGGACTCCTGGTGCGTGGCCTTCTGGCCGGTGAGCGCGAGGAACACCTCGTCCAGGCTGGGCAGATGGGTGCCGAGGTCGGTGAGCGCGAAGCCGCGCGCGCCGAGGAGCGCGACGACCTCGGTGAGTTGCTCGTCGCTGAGGATGGGGACGCTGACGCTGCCGGCCTCCTCGTCGGCCGAGGCGCCGCCTACGCCGTCCAACTGGGCCTCGGCCAGCGCGCCGACGATGCGGTGGAGGTCGCCGCGGTCGGTGGGGCGGATCTCCATGGTGCGGCCGCCGACCTTCGCCTTCAGCTCGGGCACCCGGCCCTCCGCGATCACCTTGCCGCGGTCGATCACCGTGAGTTCGTCGGCGAGTTGCTCGGCCTCCTCCATGTACTGGGTGGTGAGGAGGACGGTGTTGCCCTCGGCGACGATCGACTGCACCTCTTCCCAGACCTCGTTGCGGGTGCGGGGGTCGAGTCCCGTGGTCGGCTCGTCGAGGTAGAGGACACGGGGGCGGCCGATCATCGAGGCGGCGAGGTCGAGCCTGCGGCGCATGCCGCCCGAATACTTGCTGGCGGGGCGCTTGGCCGCCTCGGTGAGCGAGAACCGCTCCAGCAGTTCGTCGGCGCGCTGCCGGGCCTCCGTGCGAGGGAGGTCGAGGAGCCGGCCGATCATGTAGAGGTTCTCGCGGCCCGAGAGCTTCTCGTCGACGGAGGCGTACTGGCCGGTGAGGCCGATGGTGCGGCGGAGCTGGCGGGGCTGGCGCACCACGTCGTAACCGGCGACGGTGGCCGTGCCCGCGTCGGGCTGGAGGAGGGTCGAGAGCATGCGGACCAGGGTGGTCTTGCCCGCTCCGTTGGGGCCAAGGACGCCCAGGACGGTGCCCTCGTCGACGTCCAGGTCGATGCCGTCGACCGCTTTGGTTTCCCCGAAGTGTTTGACCAGGCCGCGTACTTCGACGGCGTGGGAGCCGCGGCCCGGTCCGGTGGTGTGCTGTCGCGTCATGCCATCAAAGATGTCAGCGACCACCGACAGACGACCGACAGTTCACCTACAGGCGTAGAGCGGCCCTGTCGGTCGGCTGTCGGTCACTCGTCGACGGCCTGTCGGCTGCCGTGCCTACGAGAAGCTGTGCTCGGCCGCGGGAAAGACCCCACCAGCGACGTCGGCCCCGTAGTCCCTCGCCGCCTGCCCCAGGACGTCCCGAAGCTGCGCGTACTGCTTGGTGAACCGCGGGACCCGCCCGCCGGTGAGGCCGGCCATGTCCGTCCAGACGAGCACCTGCGCGTCGCAGTCGGGGCCCGCGCCGATGCCGACGGTGGGGATGTGCAGGGAGCGCGTCGCCTCGCCCGCGACCTCGGCGGGGACCATCTCCAGCACCACGGCGAAGGCACCCGCGTCCTGCACGGCCTTGGCGTCCCGAAGGAGCCGCTGCGCCGCCTCCTCCCCGCGGCCCTGCACGCGGTAGCCCATCGCGTGGACCGACTGCGGGGTGAGCCCGATGTGCGCCATCACCGGAATCCCGGAGTCCACCAGCAGCGCCACCTGCTCGGCCGAGCGCTCCCCGCCCTCCAGCTTCACCGCGCCGACGCCGGCTTCCTTCACCAGCCGCGTGGCGTTCCGCAGCGCCTGCACCGAGCCCTCCTGGTAGGCGCCGAACGGCAGGTCGGCCACGACGAGTGCGCGCTGCGTCCCGCGTACGACGGCGGCGGAGAGCATCGCGATCTCGTCCATCGTGACGGGCACGGTGGTCTCGTAGCCGAGGTGGCAGTTGCCCATCGAGTCGCCGACGAGCAGCACGGGGATGCCGGCCTCGTCGAAGACGGAGGCGGTCATCGCGTCGTAGGCGGTGAGCATCGGCCACTTCTCGCCGCGCTCCTTGGCGACGGCGACGTCGCGCACGGTGTTGCGGCGGCTGCGGGTGCCGCCGTAGAGCGCGGGGCGCTCACGCGAAGGGGGTGCGGAGGCAGAGGTGTGCTGTGGGTGCGTCATGACGCCGGCTCCTGTGTTGTCGTCTCGAGGCGCCCTGACGGCGTCCCCGGATGCGGCCCGCGCCCGGCGGCGGAGGAGCCTCGGGTGCCTGTGCCAGCCGTCCGCCTGCCGCCCCCGGTGGGGCTGCGGTACGGCGATGCACCGTCGGCGGCCCCTTCGGAGCCGAGGTCGGCCGATGCCATGCTGACACGCGCCGGGCCCGGACGGAAGTCCGGTGCGGCGGCCGCCGGACCCCTCGGAGATGCGTGTTCCGTCACGGCGGAGGAAGATCGCGCGGGAAGCGGAACCTCACGGCCGTGCGGTACGTCGTTCACGGTGTATGCCGATCCAGGCGTACGGGAACGTTGGGGCGAACCGGGGGAAGGCGACCGTGTCGACGGCCCCGCACCGCATCAGAGGAGTCCGGAGCATCCCGGTTCGCCGGGGCGTTCCGTGTGCGGCGATGGTTTCCGTTTCGCCCTGGTTCGGCGATGATCGGCAGACGTGAACAGGCAGGCGAGGACGGCGGATGGCACGTGCGTACATGGTCCGGGCAGGCGGCGAGGCCGGCCGGTCGGACTCGAGCGGCGGCGGACGCATGAACCGGCTGCGGGACAGGTGGCGCAGCCCGGGGATCTGGCGGCGCGGTCTGGTGCCCGCGGCGGTCGCCGTGCTCCTCGCGCTCGCCTTCTTCTGGCACGCACGCATCCCCAACTCCATCGGCAACCTCGGCTCGCTGTGGGAGACGTTCCTGCCGTGGGGCGGCCTCCTCGTGCCCGTGCTCTTCGTCTGGGCCCTGCTGCGGCGCTCGGCGACCGCGCTCGCGGCGCTCGTCCTCCCCGTCGTCGCCTGGCTCGGGCTCTTCGGCGGCCTCGTCGGGGGAGGTTCGGGCACGGGAGGGGACGTCACGGTGGCGACGCACAACGTCGATGCGGAGAACCCCGACCCCGCGGGGACCGTACGCGGCCTCGCCGCCTCCGGTGCCGACATCGTCGCGCTGGAGGAGGTGTCGGCTGCCCGTGCCGACGCGTACGAGGAGGGGTTGCGCAGCGCCTACCCGCACCACAAGCTCGTCGGCACCGTCGGTCTGTGGAGCAAGTACCGGATGACGGACGTCCGCGAGGTCGACATCCGGATGGGTTGGCCGCGGGCGCTCCGCGCCACCGTCCACGCGCCGCAGGGCGAGCTCGCCGTCTACGTGGCCCATCTCCCCTCGGTGCGCGTCGAGTTCAGGTCCGGGTTCACGGCGGGGCAGCGGGACGGCAGCGTCAGGGCGCTCGGCAGGGCGATCTCCCACGAGAAGGCGGACCGGGTCGTCCTCCTCGGCGACCTCAACGGCACGATGAACGACCGCTCGCTCGCCCCCATCACCTCGCAGATGCGCTCGGCGCAGGGCGCAGCGGGCGACGGGTTCGGCTTCAGCTGGCCCGCCGCTTTCCCGATGGCGAGGATCGACCAGATCATGGTCAAGGGCGTCGAGCCCGAGTCCGCGTGGACCCTCGACAGGGCGGGGAGCGACCACCTGCCGATCGCCGCGAGCATCACCCTCTGACGGCGCCGACGCGCCCGCTCAGCCCAGGAGTTGGTCGATGCCGGACTTGAGCTCCTGCGGTGTCCTGCCCTGCTCCCGCACGAGGTGGTGGACGAGCGAGGGGGCGAGCGGGGCGAGGAGCAGGTGGGCGAGGAGCGGCGCGTCGCCGTCCGGGCGCACCTCGGCGAGGAGCGCGGCGACGTGCGTGTGCATCGTGCGGTACGGGGCGCCGGCGTAGCGCGCACCGGGTGAGGCGGCCTCGGCGGCGAGCAGCAGCGGTTGCTGCTCGACGGTGTGGTCGGCGACGGCGTGGAGGAACGCACGGAGCCGCTCCTCGGGGGGAGCGTCGGGGCCGAGCGGGGGCGGGCCGTTGAGGAACGCCTCCTGCAACTGCCGCTCCCGCTCGTCGAGGAGTGCGAGCAGCAACTGCGCGACGCTGCCGAACCGCCGGTAGACGGTGCCGACGCCGGTCCCGGTGGCGCGCGCGACGGCGTTCATGGTGACGGCGTCGGGGCCCTGTTCGGCGACGATGCGCGAGGCGGCGTCGAGGAGGCGGCGGCGGTTGCGCGCGGCGTCGGCGCGTTCGGTGGACCGGCCGTCGGCCTGGGGCAGTTCGCGGCGGGGGCCGCTGCCGGGCGCTGCCGGGCCGTCTCCCGCCACTGCCTTCCTCCTGTGCTGCTCGTCCGCCGCCGCGCGGGCCCCGCCCGCCGTGCCGCGGCGCCCGGGGAGCATAGCCGAGGAGGAGCCCTGCGCTCTGACGGACTCCGTCCCGCCACGTCGCCGCTTTCCTTCCGCTGTGATAACTACCGTGCATCGAGGGGGAGTTGGGCGCGAACGGCAGGACGCACGACGGCGCTTGCCAAAGCGGATGGCTATCCGCTTCAATGGTTGAAACGGAAACAACTTCCGTACCGTCCGCTCTGTCTCGTCACGGAGGATCGACATGGCCCCCAAGGTCGCCGTCATCTACTACTCGGCCACCGGAAACGTCCACCGGCTCGCCCAGGCCGTCGCCGAGGGCGCGGAGAAGGCCGGCGCCGAGGTGCGCCTGCGCCGGGTGCCCGAACTGGCGCCCGAGTCCGCGATCGACTCCAACCCCGACTGGCGCGCGCACATCGACGCCACCAAGGACATCGAGCTGGCGACCCTCGACGACCTGGAGTGGGCCGACGCCTACGCGTTCGGCACGCCCACGCGCTACGGCAACGTCACCGCGCAGCTCAAGCAGTTCCTCGACGGCACGGGCGGCATGTGGGGGCGGGGCGCCTTCGTCGACAAGCCGGTCACCGGGTTCGTCAGCGCGGCCAACAGGCACGGCGGCAACGAGTCGACGCTGCTCGCGCTCTACAACACCATGCACCACTGGGGCTCGCTCATCGTCTCGCCCGGCTACAGCGACCCGTTGATCTTCGCCGCCGGCGGCAACCCCTACGGCACCTCCCACCCGTCGGGCGCCGGCGCCCCCGAGGAGGAGACCCTCACCGCGGCCCGCTACCAGGGCCAGCGGCTCGCGACGATCACCGCGCGCCTCCTCGGCGACGCACCCGCCTGACGGCGCACGCGCCCGGGTCCGCACGCCGGACCCGGGCGCCGGTCAGCCCGCCGAACTCGCCCTTCCCCGCCACCTGTTCGTGATGGGCAGCCGGCGGTCCTTGCCGAACCCCTTCGAGGAGATCTTGGCACCCGGCGGGTACTGCCGCCGCTTGTACTCGGCGGCGTCGGTCATCCCCAGGACCTTCTCGACCACCCCGCGGTCGAAGCCGCGCGCGACGATCTCGGAGCGGTCCTCGTCGTGGTCGACGTAGAGCGCGAGGATGCGGTCGAGCACGTCGTAGTCGGGGAGCGTGTCGGTGTCCACCTGGCCCGGGCGCAGCTCGGCGCTGGGCGGCTTGGTCAGCGAGTTCTCCGGGATCGGCGGCGTCTGGCCCCGCTCGGCCGCGATCCGGTTCCGCCAGTGCGCGAGCGCGAAGACGGTGGTCTTGTAGACGTCCTTGATCGGTCCGTACGCGCCCACCGCGTCGCCGTACAGGGTCGAATACCCCACCGCCAGCTCGGACTTGTTGCCGGGCGCGAGGACGATGTGCCCCTCCTGGTTGGAGACGGCCATCAGCGCCGTGCCCCGCAGCCGCGCCTGGAGGTTCTCCTCCGCCGTGCCCGTGAGGCCGAGCGACTCCATGTACGCGTCGAACATCGGGCCGATCGGTACGGAGCGGTAGTGGAGCCCCGTGCGTTCGGCGAGGGCCGCGGCGTCGGAGCGGGAGTGCTCGGAGGAGTAGCGGGACGGCATGGAGATGCCGTGGACGTTCTCGGGGCCGACGGCGTCGCAGGCGAGCGCTGCCGTGAGCGCCGAGTCGATGCCGCCGGAGAGGCCGATGAGCACCGAGCGGAAGCCGTTCTTCGCAACGTAGGCGCGCAGCCCGACGACGAGCGCCGTGTAGATCTCCTCCTCCTCGTCGAGGCGCGGGGCCTGCGCGCCGACGACCTCGGGCTCGCGCGCGGGCAGCGGTTCGGCCGAGAGCGTGCGGTGCACGATCCGCAGCCCGTCGTCGACGGTGCCCGAGGGCGGCTCGGGCGCCGCGGCGGGGAGGTCGAGGTCGAGGACGACGCAGCCCTGCTCGAACTGCGGGGCCCTGGCGAGGACTTCGCCGTCGCGGTCGCAGACGAGGGAGTCGCCGTCGAAGACGAGCTCGTCCTGGCCGCCGATCATCGCGAGGTACGCGGTGGTGCAGCCCGCCTCCTGCGCGCGCTTGCGCACCAGCTCCAGGCGGGTGTCGTCCTTGTCCCGCTCGTACGGCGAGGCGTTGACGGAGAGCAGCAGCCCCGCGCCGGCCTCGCGGGCCGCCGGGACCCTGCCGCCTTCCTGCCAGAGGTCCTCGCAGATGGCGAGGGCCACGTCGACGCCGTGCACCCGGACCATCGGCAGCGTCTGGCCGGGAACGAAGTACCGGAACTCGTCGAAGACGCCGTAGTTGGGAAGGTGGTGCTTGGCGAAGGCGAGGACGGGCTCGCCGCGGTGGAGGACGGCGGCGGCGTTCTGCGGGGCGCCGACGGGCTGCCCGAGGCGGTAGGTGGTCTCCTCGCTGCGATCGAGGTAGCCGACGACGACGGGGGTCTCACCGAGGCCCTCCTCCGCGAGCCGCCTGGCGAGCGCGACGAGCGCGGAGCGGCTCGCCTCGACGAACGAGGCGCGCAGCGCGAGGTCCTCGACCGGGTAGCCGGTCAGCATCATCTCGGGGAACGCGACGAGGTGCGCCCCCTGCGCGACGGAGTGCCGGGTCCAGTGCAGCACCGACTCGGTGTTGCCTTCGAGGTCGCCGACGGTCGCGTCGATCTGGTTCAGGGCGAGTCGTAGTTGAGCCACGTCCTCCAGTGTAAGCGCCGGCCCTCCGCCTAATCGTCGGGCTGACGCGATCCCGGGCGCGGGTGGGGCACGCCGGTCGGGACGGCGCTCGGGCGCTCCCGACCGGCGTGCCGCGCGGGCTACTTGCGGTAGCCGAGGACGGTCATCATGCCGGCCTCACCGTGGTAGACGTTGTGGCAGTGGGCCATCCACAGCCCGGGGTTGTCCGCGTCGAAGTCGACGTCGAGCCGCCTGCCGGGGAGGACGATCGCCGTGTCCTTCCGCGGGCCGCCGCCCGTCAGCGCGAAGGTGTGGCCGTGCAGGTGCATGGGGTGCCACATGTGCGTCGCGTTGACGAAGGAGAGGCGGACGCGCTCGCCGGCCCGCAGCGGGTACCGGCGCTCCGGGTCGTAGGTCTCGCCGTTGAGCGACCAGTCGTACTGCGCCATCGAGCCCGTGAGCCGCAGCGTCAGCCGGCGGTCGGGCGCCTTGCTCGGCAGCGCGGCCTCGTCGGCGGCGCGCAGCCCCTCGGCCGTGACCGGCCGCTTCGCCAGCTCCGCCGGACGCGCCTTCGCCGACGGCCGCGCCCCGCCTCCGGTGCGCAGGACGCCGAGCGCCGAGCGCCCCTTGCCCTCCGCGAGCGCGGTGAGCGGGAAGGCGCCGTCGCCGGCCGTGACGAGGACGTCGTACCGCTCGCCCATGCCGAGCAGCAGCGATTCGGCCCTGCGGTGGCGCACGGGGAAGCCGTCGGTGTGGGTGACGGTCATCGTGTGCCCGCCGAGGGCGACGCGGAAGGCCGTGTCGCCGCCCGCGTTGACGAGGCGGATGCGGATGCGCTCGCCCGGCCTCGCGCGCATCGTCGAAGGGGCGTCCGGCAGGCGGCCGTTGAGGAGGTGGTGGGGGTGGGCGACGTCGCCCGCGTCGCCGCCGAGGAGCTTGCTCTCGGCGCCCATCGCCGCACGGGACGGGGGCGCGCCGCCGTCGCCCGAGCCGGACATGGTGTGGCCGCCGCGGCCTCCCGAGTGGTCCATGCCGTCGCCGAGTTCCTCGAGGACGGCCTCGGGGGTGGAGCCGTCGACGCCGTCGAGCCAGTCGTCGAGGACGACGGTCCACTCGCGGTCGTAGGAGAGCGGCTCGTCGGGGTCCTCGACGATCAACGGCGCGTAGAGGCCGCGGTCCTGCTGCACGCCGGTGTGCGGGTGGAACCAGTAGGTGCCCGGGTGCGGGACGGTGAAGCGGTAGGTGAACGCGGCGCCGGCGCGGACGGCGGGCTGCGTCAGTCTCGGGACGCCGTCCATGTCGTTGCGGAGGGCGAGTCCGTGCCAGTGGAGTGAGGTCGGCTCGGGGAGGTGGTTGGCGAGGGTGAGCGCGAGGGTGCTCCCCGCGGTGAGGCGCACCTCCCTGCCCGGGAGTTCGCCGCCGTACGTCCAGGTGTCGACGGTGGTGCCGCCGAGGTCGACTCGGTCGCGGGCCGCGGTGAGCCGGACCTTCTCGACGGTCTCGGCGGCGCGGCCCGCCCGCTTCGCCTCCGCCGCGCGCACCTCGGGCCCGTCGGGCGCGACGAACCCGCCGTCGTCGTGCACCGGTTGGGCGCTCCGGTCGGCGTGCTGCGTGCGGCCGTCGCCGCCCCCGCAGGCGGTGAGGAGGCCGCCGGCGGCGAGCGCCGTGCCGGCGCCGAGCAGCGTGCGGCGGGTGGGTGCGGGATCGTTGCTGTGCGGATTGCGCATGGTTGCGTACCTCGGTGTGGATGCCTGGGGCTCCAGGCGGTGGTCGGGTGACCGGGGACCGCACTGCTGCACGTTCGGACCGGCGGACTCCGGTCCGCTTCGGGACGTCCTCCTGCCGGACAGGCCTACGTCGACCGGCCTGGCGGCGAACGGAGTTCGGGCGCGGCGGCGGACCGCGCCCGGTCGCGAGCGGTGGTCGCGGCCGTGGGCGTGCGCCGTCGGCCGGCCGGGCGTGTGCGCGGCCGGTGCAGTGCGGTCGGGCGCTCCTATGTGCGCAGCACCGAGAGTTGGGCGAGGCGTATCGCGTGGGGCGGCGGTTCGGGAGGCGGCGGCGGGGCGCGTCCGGGGGTGACGAGGCACGCGGCCGCCGGGAGGCGGGGAGTGCGTCCCCTGGCGAGGGCGGCGCCCAGGAGGCCGGCCGCCGCGAGGGCGCCGAGCACCGCCAGGCAGACGGAGAGCGGGTCGGTGCCGCCGCCCTCGTCGTGCCCGCCGGGCGCCGACAGGTGGGCGGGCGGGGCGAGTCGGGTGTCCGCGGGCGTGCCGTCCCGCTCGGCGGGCGCGTGCTGAGCGGTGGTGGAGGTGTGCTGGACGGCCGCCGTGCGGTGCGCCTCGCCGTCGCCCGACGGGTGGCCGAGGGTGTGCATGAGCGCGATGCCGAGGACGAGCGCGGCGAAGAGCAGCAGCCGTCCGCAGTGGCCGGCTGCCGGGCCGTGCCGCTCCTGCGCGTTCCTCGTCCTCATGGTCCACCTGCTGCTAGTGCGCCCGGCGTCTTGCGGAGGGAAGGCCGCGCCGGGCCGTCCAGCGTATCCGTGCCCGTGCGTGCGCGTACGACGGGGCCGGTGGCGTTCCGGCGCGGGGGCTGTGCTGCGGGAGGCGCGTCTCCTGCCTGTGCGAACCCCGGCGCGCGCCGGGCCGGCCGCGCCCCGACTCCCTTTTCCCGTAAGGCGATTCGCCCGGTGCCGCCCGTCTTGCGTGACTCTGTTCCCTGACTGGCGAGCTTGTGACATTGACGCGAACTCGCCACTTGCCGAGGATGCGGCCTATGTTGGATGCCCTCGATCTCGACCCCCTCCAGCAGCAGGTGTACGAGGCGCTGGTGGACGGCGCCGCCACCGTCGCCGAGATGCGCGCCACCCTCGATCTGGGGGCGGCCGAGTGCCGGGACGCGCTGGTGTCCCTGGAGAAACGCAGCCTCGTGGGGCGGTTCCCGGCCGAACGCGGGGGCGAGGAGCGGTTCTTGCCCGTCGCGCCCGAGGCCGCTTTCGAGTCGACGCTGCTCGCGCGGGAGGAGGAGATCCATCGCGCGCGGCGCCACATCCAGCAGCTCGCCGCCAGGTTCAGAGCCAACGGTGCAGGTCGTGACCCTGCCGACCTCGTGGAGATCGTCACGGGCAGGGCGGCGGTGATCCGTCAGGTCGACCAGTTGCAGCGGAGCGCGCGCCGGCAGATCCGCGGCATCGACCGCCCCCCGTACGCCAACAGCGACCCGGACCGCTTCGACCCGAAGACGGGGATGATGCCGGTACAGCAGCAGATGCTCCGCCGCGGCCTCGGCTACCGGGTGATCTACGACACGGACGGGCTCGCCACCTTCCACCGCCTCGACACCGACATCGAGGCCGCCGCCGAACTCGGCGAGGACGCACGGGTGATGGCGAAGGCGCCGATGAAGATCCTGATTGCGGACGACCGCAGGGCGCTGATTCCGCTCCGCGGTACGCCGCACGAGTTGGCGAGCAGCGTCCTCGTCCACTCTTCCGGGTTGCTGGAGGCGCTCTGCGAGTTCTTCGAGGTGCTCTGGGCCCGTGCCCAGCCGCTTTCGGCGTATCTCTCGGGTCGTCCGCACCGCGCCGTGGGCGGCCCCTCGTCGCAGGAGGCGAGGCTTCTCGCGCTGCTCACCACGGGGATGACGGACCAGGTGATGGCGCGTCACCTGGGGGTGAGCTACCGGACCTTCCAGCGCCGGCTGCATGCGCTGATGCAGCGTCTCGGCGTCTCGACGCGCTTTCAACTCGGTGCCAGGGCAGCGGAGTTGGGCTGGGTGGCCCAGCCGACCGGCGAACTGCTCGTAAACCAGGGGGAATGACCGGTTCGCCCGGAGTAAGGGGGGCCTTGTTCAGCTCGCGTCAATGCGCTTAGCTCTCCCTCGCGCTCCCCAGAGCGCACCCCCCACACGAGGAGGAACCCTCGCAATGGCAGTGACGCGCAAGAAGGTTGCCCTTGGCATCTCGGCCGCCGTGGCGGCAGCAGCCATCGGTACGGTCTCCGCTCTCCCGGCCACCGCGGCCCCCGCGGAGGGCAAGATCCTCGGCGCCAGCTCGTCGACGGCGATCGACGGCAGCTACATCGTCACCCTCAAGGAGAGTGCGGCGAAGGCTGCTTCGGCCGACGGCAAGTCCGTCGTCGCCGAGCACGGCGGCAAGGTGAGCAAGACCTTCAGCCACGCCCTCAACGGATACGCCGCGAGCATGTCCGAGCAGGAGGCGAAGGAGCTCGCCGCCGACCCGGCAGTCGACAAGGTCTTCGCCAACCAGAAGCACACGATGACGGCGTCGCAGGACAACCCGCCCTCCTGGGGTCTGGACCGCATCGACACGCCCGAACTCGACCTCGACGACACCTACAACTACCCGGACTCCGCGGGCGAGGGTGTCACGGCGTACATCATCGACACCGGTGTCCGCACCACCCACGAGGACTTCGGCGGGCGCGCC
The DNA here is from genome assembly GCF_000262345.1 of Streptomyces xiaopingdaonensis. GTDB lineage: Bacteria > Actinomycetota > Actinomycetes > Streptomycetales > Streptomycetaceae > Streptomyces > Streptomyces xiaopingdaonensis. Next base: position 17,421 of record NZ_AJTQ01000113.1, read on the forward strand.
ACCAGCGGCTACGACGCCGTCGACGGTGACGACGACGCCGACGACGGCAACGGCCACGGCACCCACGTGGCGAGCACCGTCGCCGGTGAGGCGCACGGCGTCGCCAAGAGCGCCGACGTCGTCGCCGTCCGCGTGCTCGACGACAACGGCTCGGGCACCACCGCCGGGGTCGTCGACGGCATCGACTGGGTCACCGAGAACGCCAGCGGCCCGGCCGTCGCCAACATGTCCCTCGGCGGCGGCGCCGACGAGGCCCTGGACGAGGCCGTCCAGAACTCGATCGACGCCGGCGTCACCTACGGTGTGGCCGCCGGTAACGAAGGCACCGACGCCGGGAACAGCTCGCCTGCCCGGGTGGAGGACGCGATCACGGTCGGCGCCACCGACGACACCGACGCGCAGGCTTCCTTCTCCAACTACGGGGAGATCCTGGACATCTACGCGCCCGGCGTCGACATCACCGGTGCCTGGAACGACAGCGACACCGGCACCGACACGATATCCGGCACCTCCATGGCGACCCCCCACGTCGTCGGTGCCGCCGCGCTCTACCTCGCAGGGCACACCGACGCCTCCCCGGCCGACGTGAGCTCCGCGCTCGTGGAGGGCGGCTCCGAGGGCGTCGTCGGCAACCCGGGCCCGGGTTCGCCGAACGTGCTCCTCAACGTCGTGGAGTGACGCACCACTTGTGAACCGGCGCGGCCCGCCGCGGTACGCGGCGGGACCCGAGGGCCCCGGACCTTCCCCCCTTCCCCGGCAGGGGAGTCCGGGCCCTCCCGGCGCCGGCTCGGCCTTCGGCCGACCAGCAGCACAGCCGCGGTCCGGTACCCCACATACCGGGCCGCGGCTGCTGTCTGTCCATGTTCCCAGCCCGCGCCCTCCGCGTCAGTACCGCGGCAGGCGGGTGCTCACTCCTCCGGGCGCAGCGCCGCCAACTGCTGCGCGAACGGGACGACATCCTCGTACGGGTCGCCCGACGGTGCCTGCGCGACGACCTTCAGGTGCGGCGCCTGCTCGCCCACGGCCTCCTCGTCCTCGGCGCCGGCCTCCGGCTCGGCGACGGCCACGGCCGGGCCGCACGCCCGGGTGAGCCGGGCGAGTTCGGCACCCGCGCACTCGATCCGGCCGGGGAGCGAAGGGGTGAGGCCGTCGTCGGCCGAGCCCCAGTCGTCCGTCGCCGCGTAGACGGCGGTGGGGACGACGACGGCGCGCAGGTAGGAGAAGAGCGGCCGGAGCGCGTGGTCCAGCACGAGGGAGTGGCGCGGGGTGCCGCCGGTCGCGCCGATCAGCACCGGCTTCCCCGTGAGCGCCGTGTTCTCCATGACGTCGAAGAACGACTTGAACAGGCCGCTGTAGGAAGCGCTGAAGACCGGTGTCACGGCGATGAGCCCTTCGGCCTGCGCGACGTCGTCGAGGGCCTGCTTCAGCTCCTCGCCGGCGAAGCCGGTGACGAAGTTCTGCGCGATCTCCGTTGCCAGGTCGCGGAGTTCGACGTGCTGCACCTGGGGCTCGCGCCCGGCCGTCTCCAGGCCGCGCGACGCGGCTGCGGCGAGGCGGTCGGCGAGCAGTCGGGTCGAGGAGGGCTCGCTGAGCCCTGCCGAGACGACTGCCAGTTTGACGGGTGCGGTGCTCATGCGGGTTCCTCCCTGGTTCGGTGCGGGCGGCGTGCCGTGGGGGTCTGCGCGCCCGAACGCTGCGCGTGCGTACGCCGGTTCAGGCGCTCTCCTCCGCGTTCTCGCCGGGCTCGCCGACGCCCGCACCGACGCGTGCTGCTTCGTCCTCGCGCTTGCGCGCGCGCAGGTCCTCGTGCGTCGGCGCCTCCGGAACGCCTGCGGGCCGCCGAGCGGCGAACTCCCTGCGGAGCACGGGCACGACCTCCTCGCCGAGGAGGTCGAGCTGCTCCAGCACGGTCTTGAGCGGCAGCCCGGCGTGGTCCATGAGGAAGAGCTGGCGCTGGTAGTCGCCGAACGCCTCCCGGAAGGAGAGCGTCCGCTCGATCACCTGCTGCGGGCTGCCGACGGTCAGCGGCGTCTCGGCCGTGAACTCCTCCATCGTCGGACCGTGCCCGTACACGGGCGCGTTGTCGAAGTACGGGCGGAACTCGCGGACGGCGTCCTGCGAGTTCTTCCGCATGAACGCCTGCCCGCCGAGCCCGACGATCGCCTGCTCGGCCGTGCCGTGCCCGTAGTGCGCGTACCGCTGGCGGTAGAGGCCGATGAGCCGCTTGAAGTGGTCCTTCGGCCAGAAGATGTTGTTGGCGAAGAAGCCGTCCCCGTAGTAGGCGGCCTGCTCGGCGATCTCGGGGCTGCGGATCGAGCCGTGCCAGACGAACGGGGGGACGCCGTCGAGGGGGCGGGGCGTCGAGGTGAAGCTCTGGAGCGGTGTGCGGAACCTGCCCTGCCAGTCGACGACGTCCTCGCGCCAGAGCTGGTGGAGGAGGGCGTAGTTCTCGATCGCGAGGGGGATGCCCTGGCGGATGTCCTTGCCGAACCAGGGATAGACCGGCCCCGTGTTGCCGCGGCCCAGCATCACGTCGGTGCGTCCGTCGGCGACGTGCTGGAGCATCGCGAAGTCCTCGGCGATCTTCACCGGGTCGTTGGTGGTGATCAGCGTGGTGGCGGTGGAGAGGACGAGGCGCTCGGTGTGCGCCGCGATCCAGCCGAGCATCGTGGTGGGGGAGGAGGGGACGAAGGGCGGGTTGTGGTGCTCGCCCGTCGCGAAGACGTCGAGTCCCACCTCCTCCGCCTTGAGCGCGATCCGGAGGATGGCCTTGATCCGCTCGTGCTCGGTGGGCGTCGAGCCGTCGGTCGGGTCGGGCGTGACGTCGCCGACGCTGAAGATTCCGAACTGCATGTCATCCGTCCTTCGCCGTCGCGGGCACCGCTCTCGGCGCGGCGGCCCCGTCCCTGTCGGGCCGGGGCGTACCCTTGATTGTTCGCAATTCAACTATCCCCTCAATGCCGCAGCCTCCCACGACATTCCCGCACCGGACGAGGGCCGGACGCGCGGGGTCGGCGACCCGTGGCCCGGGTACCCGCAGCCGAGGGGTCGATGCGGGCCCGTGCCCCGGTTCGGTGCACCATGGGCCCAGCGGTACGCGCGCCCCCGCCGGTGCGCGTACCGGGGGACGGACGGGTACGTACCGGTACGGACGTGCAACCCGGGCGCAACAGCGCGGTGGGACGCTCAGGCCCCCGGGCCGCCCACGCGGCGGGCGTGGCAGCGCACGGCGGTACCAGCGAGGATGGGTGGATATGGATAAGCAGCAGGAATTCGTGCTCCGCACGCTCGAAGAGCGCGACATCCGCTTCGTGCGGCTCTGGTTCACCGACGTCCTCGGCTTCCTGAAGTCCGTCGCTGTCGCCCCCGCCGAACTCGAGCAGGCATTCGACGAGGGCATGGGCTTCGACGGCTCCGCGATCGAGGGCTTCGCCCGCGTCTACGAGTCCGACATGATCGCCAAGCCGGACCCGGGCAGCTTCCAGATACTGCCGTGGCGCGCGGAGGCCCCCGGCACTGCCCGGATGTTCTGCGACATCCTGATGCCCGACGGCTCGCCCTCCTTCGCCGACCCCAGATTCGTCCTCAAGCGCACCCTCGCGAAGGCGTCCGAACTCGGCTTCACCTTCTACACGCATCCGGAGATCGAGTTCTTCCTGCTGAAGAACAAGCCCGTCGACGGCACACGTCCCGTCCCCGCCGACTCCTCCGGCTACTTCGACCACACTCCGCAGAACGTCGGCATGGACTTCCGCCGCCAGGCCATCACGATGCTGGAGTCGATGGGCATCTCGGTGGAGTTCTCCCACCACGAGGGCGCCCCCGGCCAGCAGGAGATCGACCTGCGGTACGCCGACGCGCTCTCCACCGCCGACAACATCATGACCTTCCGGCTCGTGATGAAGCAGGTGGCGCTGGAGCAGGGCGTGCAGGCCACCTTCATGCCCAAGCCGTTCTCCGAGTACCCGGGCTCCGGCATGCACACCCACCTCTCGCTCTTCGAGGGCGACCGCAACGCCTTCTACGAGTCCGGCGCTCCCTACCAACTCTCCAAGGTGGGCCGCTCGTTCATCGCCGGACTGCTGCGCCACGCCAGCGAGATCTCCGCCGTCACCAACCAGTGGGTCAACTCGTACAAGCGGATCTGGGGCGGCGCCCAGCGCACCGCGGGCGAGGGTGGCGAGTCGCCCGCGTACATCTGCTGGGGCCACAACAACCGCTCCGCGCTCATCCGCGTCCCCATGTACAAGCCCGGCAAGACGGGCTCCACCCGGATCGAGGTCCGCTCCCTCGACGCGGGCTGCAACCCCTACCTCGCCTACGCCGTGACCCTCGCCGCGGGACTGAAGGGGGTCGAGGAGGGCGACGAGCTCCCGCCTGGCGCCGACGACGACGTCTGGGCGCTCTCCGACGGCGAGCGCCGCGCGATGGGCATCGAACCGCTCCCGCAGAACCTCGGCGAGGCGATCGAACTGATGGAGCGGAGCGAACTCGTCGCCGAGACCCTCGGGGAGCACGTCTTCGACTTCTTCCTCCGCAACAAGAAGCAGGAGTGGGAGGAGTACCGCTCCGAGGTCACCCCGTACGAGCTGCGGAAGAGCCTGCCGGTGCTGTGAGCCGCCGCGCCGGGGGCCGGGCGGGACGCCGCCCCCGGCGCCTCCCGTCCGTCGCGCCCCGCGGCCGGCGCCGTCCCTCGCTCGGCGAGAATGGGGGCGGGCGAGTACGGCGGAAACGGGAGGCTGATGTGCCGCAGTTCGGGCGACGGGACAGCATGTTCGGGCAGTTGGTGCGACGGGGGTTCTCCGACCCGGCCGCGGCGCAGCGGCTGCTGGACGCGCCGGCGCTCGTCGACCTCTCCCGGGACGCACCGCTCCTCGACGCGCTCGGTGCCACCGCCGACCCCGACCTCGCCCTCCTCGGGCTCGTCCGCCTCACCGAGGCGCTGGAAGCCGTGGACGACGCCGAACTCCGCACGTTCCTCGGCACGTTGCGCACCGCGAAGCCCCTCCGCGACCGCCTCCTCGGTGTCCTCGGAGCCTCCGACGCGCTCGGCGACCACCTCGCGAGCCACCCGCTCGACTGGAAGACGCTGGCGGTCTACGAGTCGGTCGACCTCAACCCCGGCATCGAGGAGTTCGGCTCCGAACTCGCCGCCGCCACAGAACCCGACCGCCTCCGCGCCCTCTACCGCCGCTGCGTCCTCACCATCGCCGCCCGCGACCTGTGCGGCACGAGCGACCTCGCGGAGACCGCAGCCGAACTCGCCGACCTCGCCACCGCCACGCTCCGCGCGGCCCTGCGTCTCGCCTCCGCCGAGGCCCCCGAGGACGCGGCCGCCTGCCGGCTCGCCGTCGTCGGGCTCGGCAAGTGCGGCGGTCGCGAACTCAACTACGTCTCCGACGTGGACGTCGTCTTCGTCGCCGAGCCCGCGGGCGGCGCCGAGGAGGACGCCGCGCTCCAGGCGGCGACGCGGCTCGCCTCGCGGATGATGCGGATCTGCTCGGACACCACGGCCGAGGGCACCATCTGGGAGGTCGACGCCAACCTCCGCCCCGAGGGCAGGAACGGCCCGCTCGTGCGTACCCTCAGCAGCCACCTCGTCTACTACCAGCGCTGGGCGAAGACCTGGGAGTTCCAGGCGCTGCTGAAGGCCCGCCCGGTCGCGGGCGACGCCGAGCTGGGCCACGAGTACCTGGACGCCGTCGGGCCGATGGTCTGGCAGGCGGCCGAGCGGGAGAACTTCGTCGGCGACGTGCAGCAGATGCGGCGCCGCGTCGTCGCCAACATCCCCCGCGCGCAGCTCGATCGGGAGCTGAAGCTCGGCCCCGGCGGGCTGCGGGACGTCGAGTTCGCCGTCCAACTGCTGCAACTCGTGCACGGCCGCACCGACACCTCGCTGCGCAGCCCCACGACGCTCGACGCCCTCGCCGCGCTCGCCGAAGGCGGCTACGTCGGCCGCCAGGACGCCTCCGAACTCGACGCCGCCTACCGCTTCCTGCGCACCCTGGAGCACCGCATCCAGCTCCACCAGATGCGCCGCACCCACCTCATGCCGGAACCGGAGTCCGACCAGCGCCGCCTCGGCCGCTCCCTCGGGTTCCGCAGCGAACCCGTCACCGAGCTGCACAAGAGCTGGCGCCGGTACGCCGCGGCCGTGCGCCGCCTCCACGAGAAGCTCTTCTACCGCCCGCTGCTCGACGCCGTCGCCCAACTCGACGTCGGCGAAGTGCGGCTCTCCACCTCGGCGGCGCGCGAGCGTCTCGAGGCGCTCGGCTACGCCGACCCGGCCGCGGCTCTGCGCCACCTGGAGGCCCTCGCCTCGGGGGTCAGCCGCAAGGCCGCGATCCAGCGGACGCTGCTGCCCGTGCTGCTCGGCTGGTTCGCCGACTCGGCCGACCCGGACGCAGGACTCCTCAACTTCCGCAAGGTCTCCGACGCGCTCGGCAAGACCCCCTGGTACCTCCGTCTGCTGCGGGACGAGGGCGCGGCGGCCGAGAACCTCGCCAGGGTGCTCTCGGCCGGGCGCCTCGCCCCCGATCTGCTGCTGCGCGCCCCCGAGGCGGTCGCGCTCCTCGGCGACGACGACGGGCTCCGCCCCCGCTCCCGCGCCTCCCTCGAACAGGAGGCGCTCGCCGCCGTGGGCCGGGCCGACGGCAGCGAGCAGGCGGTCGCCGCCGTGCGTGGGGTGCGCAGGCGCGAGTTGTTCCGCACCGCGGCGGCCGACATCATCGGCGCGTACGGCACCGAGCACCTCGCACCCGGCGACCCGGCCGTCGGACTCGACCGGCTCGGCGACTCCCTCACCGACATCAACGCGGCAGCCCTCGCCGGTGCGCTCCGGGCGGCCGTGCGGGCGGCGTGGGGCGACGAGCTGCCGACGCGGTTCGCCGTGATCGCCATGGGCAGGTTCGGCGGCCACGAGATGGGTTACGGCTCGGACGCCGACATCCTCTTCGTCCACGAGTCGCGCGAGGGCGTCAGCGAACACGAGGCGGGCAAGGCGGCGTTCGCCGTCGCCACCGAGATGCGCCGGCTGCTGGAGCTGCCGTCGACCGACCCGCCGCTGGTGCTCGACACCGACCTGCGCCCGGAGGGCAAGACGGGCACCCTCGCCCGCTCGCTCACCTCCTACGCCGCGTACTACCGCAGGTGGGCGCAGGTGTGGGAGAGCCAGGCGCTGCTGCGGGCCGAGCCGATCGCGGGGGACAGGGGGCTCGGCGAGCGGTTCGTCGAGCTCGTCGACCCGCTGCGGTACCCGGCCGGCGGGCTCGACGAGGACGGCCTGCGCGAGGTCCGCAGACTCAAGGCCCGGATGGAGAACGAGCGGCTGCCGCGGGGCGCCGACCCCACCACCCACACCAAGTTGGGACGCGGCGGCCTCACCGACGTCGAGTGGACGGTCCAGCTTCTCCAGCTACGGCACGCTGCCGAAGTGCCCGAGCTGCGCACCACCCGCACCCGCAGGGCCCTCGCAGCGGCGCGCGCCGCCGGACTGCTCGACGGAGAGGACGCCGAGACCCTCGACGAGGCGTGGATGCTGGCGACGCGGGTGCGCAACGCGGCGATGCTCGTCCGCGGCACCCCGAGCGACACCTTCCCTTCGGACCCGCGCGAACTCGGCGGTGTCGCCCGCTACCTCGGCTACGAACCGGGCCACGTCGGCGAGTTGCTCGACGACTACCGCCGCATCACGCGCCGCGCCCGCGGGGTGATGGAGCGCCTCTTCTACGACGAGGACTGATCCCGGAGGCGAGCCGGGTTCGCTCGGGCGGGTGCCGTGCGGGGGAGCCGGTAGGCGAGGCGCCGGTACCAGGCGAGGGAGACGGCGAAGCCGAACGCGAGGCAGAGGAGGCCGCCGACGGCGTCGAGCCAGAAGTGGTTGGCGGTGGCGACGATCACCAGGAGGGTGGTGAGCGGGTAGAGCGCGCCGAGCACCTTCACCCACAGCGGCCGGGCGAGCACCGCGAGGGTGATCCCGCACCAGGCCGACCAGCCTATGTGCATCGAGGGCATCGCCGCGTACTGGTTGGACATCTCCGCCAGGTTCCCCGACGCCATCGAGCCCCAGGTCTCGTGGACCTGCACGGTGTCGACGAAACCGCCGCCCGGCATGAGCCGCGGGGGTGCCAGCGGGAAGAGGTAGTAGCCGGCGAGGGCGACCGCGGTCGTGGCGAAGAGGACGAGGCGGGTCGCCGCGTACCGGCCGGGGTGGCGGCGGTAGAGCCAGACGAGCACGCCGATCGTGACGACGAAGTGCAGTGTCGCGTAGTAGTAGTTCATCGACACGATGAGCCAGGTGACGCCGTTGACCGCATGGTTGACCGTCTGCTCGACGGCGATGCCGAGCGTCCGCTCCGTCTCCCAGATCCAGTCGGCGTTCCGCAGGGCGGCGGAGCGCTGCTCGGGGACGGCGTTGCGGATGAGGGAGTAGACCCAGTAGCTGACGGCGATCAGCAGGACTTCGAACCAGATGCGGGGATGCCGCGGGGTGCGCATGCGGCCGAGTGCGGTACGGGCGCGGTCGGCGGCGCCCGGACGCTCCGCGGGCGGCGCCGCGTGACCGGGTTCGGGCGGCGTCGGCGCGGTCGTGGCTGCGGGGGTCGGGCCGTCCTCAGGGCTGAGGAGGACGGGTTCCTGCGCCGGCGTACGGGTCGTCCCGGCCGCGTCCTCTCCGCTTTCCGCTCCTCGTGCGGAGCCGGTCCGGCCTGCCTTTGCGGTCCTCGGTGTCGGTGCCCCCATAAGCCATCAGTCTGCCAGACAGCGGCCATCAGCCGATCATCCTGAAGTCGGGTTCGAATCGGGCGTTCTCCACCCTTGGGCAGAGGGCGCCGAGGGGCTCTTCTCCCTCTTCAGACAGAGGGCGCCGACGCCGTCGATCCCCTGACGACCAGCTCGGGATGGAAGACGAACTCGCTGTGCGGGGCCGGGGTTCCGGCGATCTCCTCCAGCAGGGCGCGGACCGCTGCCTGGCCCATTGCGGCGACGGGCTGGCGGATGGTGGTGAGCGGCGGATCGGTGAACGGTATGAGCGGGGAGTCGTCGAAGCCGATGACGGAGACCTCGTGCGGAACGGCCAACGCCCGCTGCCGCGCTGCCCGGATGGCGCCGAGCGCCATCATGTCGCTGGCGCAGACGATCGCCGTGCACTCCTCGTCGAGGAGCGCCGAGGTCGCGGCCTGACCGCCCTCCAGAGTGAAGAGCGAGTGCCGCACCAGCGGCCCCGGGTCCTCGCCGAGCTGCTCCACGACGGTGCGTTCGAACCCCTCGATCTTCCGCTGCACGGGGACGAACCGTTCCGGCCCGAGCGCGAGCCCTATCCGCCGGTGCCCGAGGGAGACGAGGTGGCTCACGGCAAGGCGCATCGCGGCGGCGTCGTCCGGCGAGACGGACGGGGCGTGTATGCGGGGGGAGTAGCCGTTCATCAGGACGAACGGGACGCCCTGGCCGCGGAGTTGCTCGTACCTGCCGGTGTCCTGCGTCGTGTCGGCGTGGAGTCCGGAGACGAAGATGATGCCCGCGACGCCGCGGTCGACGAGCATGCCGGTGAGCTCGTCCTCCGTGGAGCCGCCCGGGGTCTGGGTGGCGAGGACGGGGGTGTAGCCCTGCCGCGTGAGGGCCTGCGCGATCACCTGCGCGAACGCCGGGAATATGGGGTTCTCCAGCTCCGGGGTGATCAGTCCGACGAGCCCGGCGCTGCGCCTGCGCAGCCGGACGGGGCGCTCGTATCCGAGGACGTCGAGCGAGGCGAGCACGGACTCGCGGGTGGGCTCGGCCACCCCCGGGCGGCCGTTGAGCACTCTGCTGACGGTGGCTTCGCTGACCCCCGCCTGTGCCGCGATGTCAGCTAGCCGTGTGGTCACGTACGGGACTGTACCGGTCTCTTTGTGCAGGCGCCCACCTGGTGTGCGAACTTGCCGCAATGCTTCCGGATGCCGTTTGTGTCCCGATGGTTGGGCGTGGTCGTGCGCGCCGGTGCGGTCGTACGCGCTCGCGCTCCGGGGGCGTACGCGCCTGCATGGCGGGTGCCCCGGTGGCTTGCAGAAAATTGCGGAAAGGTCTTTCGCGGCGGTTGCAACGCTGTTAACTTCCTTCGCAGCCCGCGGCTTTGACGACGTGACGGGCGCTTACTTCGGGAGGGATCAGGAGATGCGGCGTGGCATAGGCGCCTCGGCGGCCCTGGTGGCACTGGCGGTTGCGGCAACGGCTTGCGGCGGAGGAGGCGACGAGCAGGACGACGCCGGCGGCGGGATCTCGGGAACGGTCACCTACTGGGACACGTCCAACGACGCCGAGAAGGGCACGTACAAGAAGATCGCCGAGGACTTCGAGAAGAAGCACCCTGAGGTGAACGTCAAGTACGTGCACGTCAACTTCGGCGACGCCAACCAGAAGTTCAAGAACGCCGCGGGCGGCAACTCCGGCGCCCCCGACGTCATGCGCACCGAGGTCGCCTGGGTCGCCGACTTCGCCCACCTCGGCTACCTCGCGCCGCTCGACGACACCCCCGCGTTGGAGAAGGAGTCCGACTACCTCACCACCGCCGCGGGCAGCGGCAGGTACGAGGGCAAGACCTACGCCGCGCCCCAGGTGACGGACACCCTCGGGCTCTTCTACAACAAGAGGCTGCTGAAGGAGGCCGGCGTCGAAGTCCCCGAGACCTTCGCCGAGTTGAAGAAGAACGCGAAGAAGATCAAGGACGAGACGGGCGCCACCGCGCTCTACCTCCGCGGCGACGACCCGTACTGGTACCTCCCCTACCTCTACGCCGAGGGCGGCGACCTGCTCGACACCAAGGCGAAGAAGGTCACCGTCGACGAGAAGCCGGGCGAGCGGGCCTTCGCCACGATGAAGGACCTCGTCGACTCCGGGGCTGCGCTCACCGACTCCAGCGACGGCCAGGAGAACGGCCTCAAGGCGTTCCAGTCGGGCAAGGTCGCGATGATCATCGACGGCCCCTGGGACATCGCAGGAGCCCAGCAGGGCAAGGAGTTCAAGGACGACAAGGACAACCTCGGCGTCGCGGCCGTCCCCGGCGGCTCCCAGGCCCAGGGCTCCCCGCAGGGCGGCTGGAACCTCGGCATCTACGCGGGCACGGGGAACATGCGCGCGGCGCAGGAGTTCGTCAAGTACATGAGCTCGGCCGAGGTGCAGAAGCGCACCACGAAGGAGCTGAGCCTGCTGCCCACCCGCACCTCGGTCTACGAGGACGAGGCCGTGCGGAAGAACGAGATGGTCGAGTTCTTCAAGCCCGCCGTCGACAAGGCGAGGCAGCGCCCCTGGATCGCCGAGGGCAACTCCCTCTTCGAGCCGATCCGGGTCGGCGTCGACGGCGTCCTCGGCGGCGGCAGGACGCCGCAGGAGGCGGCGAAGAAGACGGGCGACGAGTTCCGCAAGCTGCTCAAGGACTACAAGTAACCGAGGGGACGGGCCGAGCTGACATGGCGGCGCAGAGCAGCCGGCCGGTGCCGGGACCGGCGGACGGGACCGAGGAGGGCCCCGTCCCCGGCCGCGGGCACGGGCCGGCGAGAAAGCAACCACCGCGGCAGCGCGCGGGATCGGGCGCCGGAGCGGGCAGCCCCCGCCCGCAGCGGCGCGACGCGGGCGCGCCGGGGCCGCTGCGCCGCGCGTTCTCCCGGCACTGGTACGCGTGGACGATGGTGGCGCCCGTCGTCCTCGTCATCGGGGTGATCATCGGTTACCCGCTCGGGCGCGGCGTCTGGCTCTCGCTCACCGACGCGGACGAGGCCAACGTCGCGCGTGACATCGGCGTCAACCACATCCCGGCGACCTACTCCTTCGTCGGCCTCGACAACTACGCGGCCGTCCTCGGCGACTCGGTCTTCTGGAGCCGCCTCGGCTGGACGGCGTTCTGGACGGTCGGCTGCGTGGCGCTCACCTTCGCGCTCGGCCTCACCCTCGCCAACATGCTCAACCGCAAGGTGCACGGCCGCTCGTTCTACCGGGTCGCGATGATCGTGCCCTGGGGCATTCCCGCGTTCGTCTCCGTCTTCGCCTGGCGGATGCTCTTCAACGAGCGCGACGGACTCCTCAACAAGGTGCTCGACGGCGGCGGCATCGAGGCGGTTCCGTGGCTCGGCGACCCGACCTGGGCGAAGCTCGCGGTGATCGCGGTGAACGTCTGGCTCGGCGTCCCCTTCATGATCGTCGCGATGCTCGGAGCCCTCCAGTCGATACCGGGCGAGCTCTACGAGGCGGCGGAGATGGACGGCGCGGGCCCGTGGCAGCGGTTCCGCAACATCACGCTCCCCGGCGTGCGTTCGGTGAGCAGCACCGTGATCCTGCTCAGCACCATCTGGACGTTCAACATGTTCCCCGTGATCTTCCTGCTCACCAAGGGCGGCCCGGAGGACTCCACGGAGATCCTGGTGACCTACGCGTACCGGCTCTCCTTCATCAACAGCCCGCGGGACTTCGCCACTTCGGCGACCTGGGGCGTGCTGATCCTCCTGCTGCTCGTCCTCTTCACGATGGTCTACCGGCGGGCACTGCGCCGCCAGGGAGAGGTGTGGTGACGATGCAGACGCGCAAGCGCTCCCCGCTCGCCTCGTTCGGGCTCCACACGGGGCTGGTGCTCGGCACCGCCGTGGCACTCTTCCCGCCGCTCTGGCTGCTGGTCACCTCCTTCAAGCCGAAGAGCGAGGCTTTCTCCACGGCGCTGGTGAAGGAGTTCACCCTCGCCAACTACACGCACGTGGTGCAGGACACCTACTTCCTCACCTGGTTCGGCAACTCGCTCGTCGTCGTCCTCGGCACCACGCTGATCGGCGTCTTCATCGCCGCCACGACCGGCTACGCGATCAGCCGCTTCCGGTTCCCCGGGATGCGGCCCCTGATGTGGGTGCTGCTGATCACTCAGATGTTCCCGATGGCCGTCCTCATCGTCCCCCTCTACAACACGATGGCCACCCTCGGTCTCCTCAACCAGCCGGTCGGCCTGATCATCACGTACCTCACCATCGCGGTGCCGTTCTGCGCCTGGATGATGAAGGGCTTCTTCGACACCATCCCGATCGACATCGACGAGTCGGGCAGAGTCGACGGCCTCACCCCCTTCGGGACCTTCTGGCGGCTGGTGCTCCCGCTCGCCAAGCCCGGCATAGCCGTGACGGGGTTCTACTCCTTCGTCACCGCCTGGGCCGAAGTCGCGTACGCCACGGCCTTCATGACGGGCGAGGAGAACCTGACCCTCGCCGGGGGCCTCCAGACCTTCGTCAACCGTTACGGCTCCGACTGGGGTTCGATGACGGCCGCCGCGGTGATCATCGCCGTACCGGCCGCCGTGGTCTTCGGGTTCGCGCAGCGGCACCTCGTCTCCGGGCTCACCGCGGGTGCGACGAAGTCCTGAAGAGCGCACCCTCCTCGACCGCCGCCGCGGGCCCGCCCCGCGCGGCCACCCGCCGGG
>NZ_AJTQ01000114.1 GCF_000262345.1 Streptomyces xiaopingdaonensis
ACCCGCCCCCGAGGGCGGCCCTGACACCCATCCGACCTCACCCAGGGACGACATGACGCAGCACGCCGAGAGCGCCCTCCGCGCCGACCGCCCGCAGCCCGCACCCGCCGACGACCACGCCCGCAGCGCCGACTGGTGGCGCGACGCCGTGATCTACCAGGTCTACCCCCGCTCCTTCGCCGACGCGGACGGCGACGGCATGGGCGACCTCCCCGGCATCCGCGCCCGCCTCCCGTACCTCGCCGAGCTCGGCGTCGACGCCGTCTGGCTCAGCCCCTTCTACGCCTCGCCCCAGGCGGACGGCGGCTACGACGTCGCCGACTACCGCACCATCGACCCGATGTTCGGCTCGCTCCCCGACGCGGAGGCGCTCGTCGACGAGGCGCACGCGCTCGGCCTCCGCGTCATCGTGGACCTCGTCCCCAACCACTCCTCCGACCGCCACGAGTGGTTCCGCAGGGCGCTCCGCGAGGGCCCCGGCTCCCCGCTGCGAGACCGCTACCACTTCCGCGCCGGCCGCGGCGAGCACGGCGAACTCCCCCCGAACGACTGGGAGTCGATCTTCGGCGGCCCTGCGTGGACACGGACGGAGACCCCCGACGGCACCCCGGGGGAGTGGTATCTCCACCTCTTCGCGCCGGAGCAGCCCGACTTCAACTGGCAGCACCCCGCCGTCCACGACGAGTTCCGCTCGGTGCTCCGCTTCTGGCTCGACACCGGCGTCGACGGCTTCCGGATCGACGTCGCGCACGGCCTCGTCAAGGCGGAGGGCCTCCCCGACATGGGCAGCGCGGGCCAGTTGAAGCTCCTCGGCACGCAGCAGCTCCCCTTCTTCGACCAGGACGGCGTGCACGAGATCTACCGCGACTGGCGCCGCGTCCTCGACGAGTACCCGGGGCCGCGGATCGGCGTCGCCGAGGCGTGGACGCCGAGCCCCGAGCGCACCGCGCTCTACGTCCGCCCGGACGAGCTCCACCAGGCGTTCAACTTCCACTACCTCGGCACCGATTGGGACGACGAACAGCTCCGCGCGGCGATCGACGAGTCCCTCACTTCGCTCGGCGCCGTCGGCGCCCCGGCGACGTGGGTGCTCTCCAACCACGACGTCGTACGCCACCGCACCCGCCTCGGCGGCGGCCTGCGCCGCGCCCGCGCGGCCACGCTGCTGATGCTCGCGCTCCCCGGCTCCGCCTACGTCTACCAGGGCGAGGAGCTCGGCCTCCCCGAGGTGCTCGAACTCCCCGACGAGGCACGGCAGGACCCGTCGTTCTTCCGCGACAACGGCCAGGACGGGCTCCGCGACGGCTGCCGCGTCCCGATCCCGTGGGAGGAGCACGGCCCCTCCTACGGCTTCGGCCCCGACGGAAGCTGGCTGCCCCAGCCCGACGGTTGGGGGGCGCTCTCGGTGGCGGTGCAGACGGGCGACCCCGAGTCGACCCTCGAGTTCTACCGCGCGGCGCTCCGCCTCCGCCGCGACCACGACGACCTCGGCGCCGGCTCCGCCCTGGAGTGGATCGAGGCGCCCGACGGCGTCCTCGCCTTCCGCCGCGGCGGCCTCGTCTGCGCGGCCAACACCCGTGCGGAGCCCGTCGCCTGGGAACCCGCGCACGGGCGCGTCCTGCTCGCGAGCGCGCCGTACGCCGGCGGCGAGCTTCCGGGCGACACGGTCGTGTGGTGGCAGGCCGAGGGCACAGAGGGGACCGGAGCATGAGTCCCCGACCGGATGCGGACGGCGGCGTCCCGGTGGACGCCGCCGTCGGCGAACGGGAGGCGCAGGGCACGGCGAGGCTCTCCGACATAGCGGCACAGGCGAAGGTGAGCGAAGCGACGGTCAGCCGCGTCCTCAACGGCAAGTCCGGTGTGGCGGCCGGGACTCGGCAGCGGGTCCTCGCAGCGCTCGACGTGCTCGGCTACGAGCGCCCCGTCCGCTTGCGGCGGCGCAGCGCAGGGCTCGTCGGACTGGTGATCCCGGAGTTGACCAACCCGATCTTCCCGGCCTTCGCGCAGGTGATCGAAGCCTCCCTCTCCGGGTACGGCTACACCCCGGTGCTCGGCACCCAGATGCCGGGCGGCGCGACGGAGGACGAACTCGTCGAGCAGCTCGTGGAACGCGGCGTCAACGGCGTCATCTTCCTCTCCGGGCTCCACGCCGACCTCACGGCCGACCCGGCGAGGTACGCCCGACTCGCGGGCCGCGGCGTGCCGTTCGTCCTCGTCAACGGCTACAACGACCGGATCGAGGCCCCCTTCGTCTCGCCCGACGACCACGCGGCCGCCGTGATGGCCGTGCGCCACTTGCGGCAGTTGGGCCACGAGCGGATCGGACTCGCCGTCGGCCCCGACCGGTTCGTGCCGGCCCGCCGGAAGGCAGCCGGGTTCGCCGAGGCGCTCGGTACGGACGCGGTGGGCGCGAGACCCTTCGTGCAGCACACCCTGTTCACCGTCGAGGGCGGGCACGCGGCGGCCGGCGCGCTCCTCGACGAGGGCTGCACCGGCATCGTCTGCGGCAGCGACCTCATGGCGCTCGGCGCGGTGCGCGCGGTGCGGGGGCGCGGCCTGCGCGTGCCGGAGGACGTCTCGGTCGTCGGCTACGACGACTCGGAGCTCAACGCCTTCACCGACCCTCCGCTCACCACCGTCCGCCAGCCGGTGCGCGCGATGGCCGCCGCCGCGGTCAACGCGCTACTGGAGGAGCTGGGCGGCACGCCGGTGCAGCGCACGGAGTTCGTCTTCCAGCCCGAGCTCGTCGTACGCGGCTCGACGGCGCAGGCGTCGGCGGGCGGCTGAGGGCGCCGCAGGGGCGCGTCGGCCGAGCGTGGCCGGCGCGCCGTCTCCGCATGTCTCAACTCCCCCCGGAATGCGGCCGGTCGGGATGCGGCGAGCCCCGCGAAAACTCTTCCACATCTTTCTGCAAGCTGTTACGTTCCCCGTGCTCCGGCCCGCCCGAACGGCGGCTCCGCCCCTGCGGAGTCCGCGCGCCCCGTCCGGGCGGGCCGGTTCCGTACGCGCCCGGCGCCCGGTGCGGGCCGCGCCCAAGAGAGGGAGCAGAATGCCTCCGGGTACCCACGGCGCGGCCGCGCGGCGCCCGAACGACGTGTCCCGCGCAGGCGTGCGTCCACTCGGGTAATCGGGCTGTCGGCCGTGTTGGTCAAGTGAGCGGCTGGGGTTGACGGTTCGACGGGGGCGGGTGCGCAGTCGGGGAGGGGTGCGTTTTTGCTTGGTTTCCTACGGGGGTTGGACCGGCCCGGCATGCGCGGGGACCGCTGGCCGGCGCCCGGCAGGGCGGCGAGCTCAGCGACCCACCCCCGCCTGCGCGGGGACCACAGCTCCATCGCACCGGCGACCATCGTCGCCGTCGGACCACCCCCGCGTGCGCGGGGACCACAGAACGGCCGGCCGGTGGTTGTCTGGACTGTCCGGACCACCCCCACGTGCGGGGGGACCACTGGGGCACCAAGGCCAAGCTCATGCAGCCGAAGGGACCACCCCCGCGTGCGCGGGGACCACGCCTCGGGCTTGGTCGGGCTGAAGGGCATCCCCGGACCACCCCCGCGTGCGCGGGGACCACGAAGCCGGCCGCAGGGAAGAGCTGCCCGGCTCCGGACCACCCCCGCGTGCGCGGGGACCACCACACCCTCGCGTACCCGCTCGACGGCGTCGACGGACCACCCCCGCGTGCGCGGGGACCACGGCCTGCCGGTACTCGCGCGGCGACAGCAGGCGGGACCATCCCCGCGTGCGCGGGGACCACCCGTCCGGGCTGGGTGTAGGGCACGGCGTCCCCGGACCACCCCCGCGTGCGCGGGGACCACATGCCCTTCCACATCTCCTCGTCGGCGCGGGCCGGACCACCCCCGCGTGCGCGGGGACCACACCCCCGACGGTGGGGAGGGATGCAGGGTGCGTGGACCACCCCCGCGTGCGCGGGGACCACAGCTTGCCCGAGGCCGACGGGCAGGTCGCGCACGGACCACCCCCGCGTGCGCGGGGACCACACTTCCCGACCTGCACTCCTACGAGCGAGTAACCGGAATTTGCTTCACCTCGCACCCGCTCTCAACAGATCACCGAGCACCACTCAGCCACACACCCCGACCCCCCGCAAACCTCCGCACCCCAACCTACCGCCCACGCACCCCCGTTAGCCGTGCCGCACCACAACAGCACCCCCTTACCCTCAACCCCGACCAGCACAGACCCCCAGGCGACCAGCAAGCTCGGAGACGCGGGCGCGCAGCTCCTCAGAGGGCTCGATCACGAACGGATAATCGTGCGCGGCGAGTACAGCAGGCAACCAGCCGAGCCGACCGACCCCGGCCCGCCCCAGGCTCGTACACCTCCCGCCCACGATACTCGCGGGTAGGTGGGCACGGACCTGCCCTACCATCCCGTGTCGTCGAGCCGGTCGACGAGCTGGCGGG
>NZ_AJTQ01000115.1 GCF_000262345.1 Streptomyces xiaopingdaonensis
GCCGTCGAGGCGGCGGCAGATCTCCGCGCACCCTCCGGTCTCGTGGCGGCCGCTCGCGCCGGTGGGGCGAGCGTGCGCAGGTGGAGGGTGGCTTGCGTCGGTGAGGTGGCCCCGTCGCCCGAGTGTTGTCGCTGACTTCGCGTGATTCGGCCGGTGGTGTTCGTGCGTCGGTGACGGGTGCGCGGTGATGCTTGCCGGTCGGCAAGAGTCGCTTGGCGGGTCCCGCTGGGGCACCGGAGTCGGACCTGGCCGCGACCGACTCCGAAGCGCAGAAGTGTCCCCAAAATACCGACGGCAAGGGCAGGTTGACCGCTCAGCGCGCCGCCGCCTCCCCGCTCAGCCTCAACGGCCGGGTGAACGTGAGGCGTGCGAGCGGCGCGACGCTCTTCGCGACCCCCGCCGACGAGCCCCCCGACCTGGACCTACGAGGCCAACTGCCCACGTGCGCGGCGACTTGATCCCCGCCCGAGCGCGGTTTCCGGCCGGTTGATCTCGGCCCACACCGCGTCGAGGGAGAGGCCGAGGACGTCGGCGATCGACGCGATGGTGGGGAAGGCGGGGGTGGCCACGCGGCCCGACTCGATCTTCCGGTAGGTCTCCGGCGAGACGCCTGCCTCCAGCGCGGTGTCGAGCATCGAGCGTTCTCCCCTCGCTCTACGTAGGAGGGCGCCGAGGCGCTGTCCGCGCTCGACCTCTTCGGGAGTGAGCGGCAACCTGACCATGGCGCCGATTCTAGTACCGGTAAAGTAAGGCCGGTATAGTTATTGGTCGCATGAAAAAGGTCGCCGCATGATCGAGATCCTGAACCCCACCCTGCTGGCCAGAGCACGGGAGACCGGTGCTCTGGTGGGGCGCATCCTGCACACGTTGAGGGGGCGCAGCGCGGTCGGCACGAGCCTGCTCGACATCGACCGGTGGACCAAGTCCATGATCGACGAGGCGGGCGCGCAGTCCTGCTACGTCGACTACGCACCCTCCTTCGGCCGCGGCGCGTTCGGCCACTACATCTGCACGGCCGTCAACGACGCCGTCCTCCACGGCCTGCCGCGCGACTACACGCTCGCCGACGGCGACCTGCTCACCCTCGACCTCGCCGTCTCCAAGGACGGAGTCGCCGCGGACGCCGCCATCAGCTTCCTCGTGGGCGACGAAAAGCCCCCGGAGAGCGTCGAGATGATCAGTGCGACCGAACGCGCGCTCGCCGCAGGCATCGCGGCCGCCGGGCCCGGAGCGCGCATCGGCGACCTCTCCCACGCCATCGGCACGGTCCTCAGCGAGGCGGGCTACCCGATCAACACCCAGTTCGGCGGCCACGGCATCGGCTCGACGATGCACCAGGACCCGCACGTCCCCAACACCGGCCGTCCGGGCCGTGGTTACAAGCTGCGCCCCGGGCTGCTGCTGGCACTGGAGCCGTGGGTGATGGCGGACACCGCCGAACTCGTCACCGACGCCGACGGATGGACGCTCCGCAGCGCGACGGGCTGCCGAACAGCACACACCGAGCACACGATCGCCATCACGGACGACGGAGCCGAGATCCTCACCTTGCCCGGACGGGCGCAGTAACGGGTCGGGAAATGTGCGCCGTGCGGCCGTCGATGCGGAAAGTGCGTGCGGCGACTGCTGCGCCGTAGTACCTCTGGAGGTTCTGTTCTCGCGTGGAGGTGTCGATGACCGTGCGCCGTGCCGTTCCCAATGTCCGGTCGGAAGCCGTGCAGGAGAGCCGGGAGTTCTACGGCCTGCTCGGATTCGAGGAGGTCATGAACCACGGGTGGATCATGACGCTCGCCTCTCCTTCCCAACCGGCGGCCCAGGTCGGCATCATGACCGACGACAAGACCGCGCCGGTCGTCCCCGACATGAGCGTCGAGGTGGACGACGTGGACGCGGCCTACGCGGCCGTGCGCGCCGGCGGCGCGGAGATCGTGCACCCGTTGCAGGACGAGGAGTGGGGCGTGCGCCGGTTCTTCGTGCACGACCCCGATGGACGGGTGGTCAACGTGTTGAGCCATCGCTGACGCGCGCTCCGGGCGAAGCGGGTGGCTGCGGGCTGACCGGTGCTCCCGCCGTCGGACACCGCCGGGACGGTGCGCTCACCGCGGTCGCCGGTGCCGGGGTCGTCCAGGACGGCCCGTACGGCGGGGAGTTGCCGCGTTTTCGGGTCGGCTCGGCAGCCTCGTCCGACGCAGCGGCGCAACCCTTCCCGCACCCGTTGCCAGGCGGCCGACGCGGCAACAGCTCCGGGCGGATCAGGGGCCGTTAGACTGCCGGGGCCCCGCCGGCGCGTGCTGGTGCACCGGGGACGGGCCGCAGGTCGGCGACAGGCCGGCCGTGCGCCTCGGACGCACCGCGCCGCCCGCAGCCTGACGGAGCGCCCCAACCGGCCCCCGGCAACCCCCGGTTCACCCTTCCTGCTCCGGCACCGCCAGTTCCCCGAGGCGGACGAACAGGTCGCCGATCGGTCCGTCGGGTGATTCGTGCTCGGCGATGCGGCGGACGTGCAGGCGGGTCTCCTCGTCCGAGACGGCGGCGACGGCGGCGAGCGCGACGAAGTCGTGGACGAGCTGCAACTCCAGCTCGGCGCGGGGGATTTCGCGGCCGTCGAGCCAGCTCAGCGCCGTCGTCTCGGCGAGGCCGACCCACGACCTGATCACCAGGGCCAGGCGCGGCCCCGGACCCTCGATGCCGAGGTGGTGGAGGACCTGCTCGTACGCGGTACTGCGCACCTCGTCGATGACCGCGTTGGCGTGCGGCGAGCCGGCCGCCGAACCGCCGCGCAGCAGTGCGGAGAAGCCGGGGCCGTGCTCCTCGACGAAGTCGAAGTAGCGGCCCATCACCCGCAACAGGCGGGCGCCGAGGGGGCCTTCGGCCGGCTCGGAGAAGCGGGCCGTGAGCTCGTCCGCCGCTCTTCTGACCGCCTCCTCGTAGAGGCTGTGCTTGCCGGGGAAGTAGTGGTAGACGAGCGGGCGCGAGATCCCCGCCGCCGTCGCGATGTCGTCGATCGACACCTTCTCTGGGGAGCGGTGGCTGAAGAGCTCCAGCGCCACCTCGATCAGTTGCTGCCTGCGCTCCTCGACACCCATCCGGCGCCGCACCCCGGTTGTCATGGGCCAACCCTAACCAGCGTCGGCCGCCGCCGGTCAGGGGCAGTCGCGTCTGCCCCTCCTGTGAGGGGGCTTCCGGCGCGGGCCCGGGCGCCGTGGGCGCGCGCTCGATTCCGTTGCGAACATGCCGACTTGGGGCGCTCGTCAGGAGCCGAGCGCGCGCAGCTCGTCGCCGTCGGCGAGGCGTGCGGTCAACTTCACCCGGGAGCTCGGCTCGGCGTGAAGCTCCGCCGTGCGCCCCGCGACCGTGGCGCGCACACCCCCGCGCGCGTCGATGCCGGTGACGCCCGCGCTCCCCGCCGCGAGGACGTAGGACTCGCCGGCCGGCGACTTCCACAGCACACCGCCGACGACCTGCCGCTCCCGCGGTCCGCACGCGGGCGAATCCGACGCGCGCGCCGTCACCGCGGCGTCCCCCGGACCGTCCTCGTCCGGCCGGCGCGGCGGCCGGAACTGCACCATCGCCTGCGTGCCCCGGCCCCGCCAGGTCTCCGCGCGGGTGCAGAGCCAGGTCCCGGTGCCGGCGCCGTCCGGAAGCTGCTGGTACGCGAACGCCCAGGTGTTGACGGACCGCACGCCGCCGCCCACGAGGCCCTGGAGCCGGCAGACGCTCTGCGCCAGCGCGCGCCGCCCCGGGCTCCCGGGGCTCGCGGAGCGCGCGGCGTCCGCCGTCGCGGCGGGGGTGCCGTCGGGCCTCGGCGGCGGGCCCGACGTCAGGTGTACCGGGGTGAGTTCGCCGAGGTCCGTGAGGAAAACGGGGGCACCGTCCTTCTCGTGCAGGACGAGGCCGGTCCACCTTCGGCAGTCGCCCTCGTCCCGGCTCTTCGCGCCCGCCGTCGGCGAGGTGAGCGTGCGGGTGACGCCCTCGTCGAGTCCGAGGGGGCGCTCTTCGGCCGTCGGGGAGCGCAGGTCGACCGTGGCGGCCGAGGAGATCCAAGGGGCCGTCAGGTAGCGGACGTTGCTGTCGCTGCGGCCCAGCACCAGCGCGGCGGAAGAGGCGGCGTCTGCGCCGTCCGTGCGGACGAGGTCGAGGGCGGCGGGACCGCCGTCGGCGCCGGCCGGCTCCGCGTACCGCGCGACGCGGAGGCCGTCGTAGAGGAGGACGACGGAGGCGCCGTCGACCTCGCCGGCGTAGAGGAGCTTGGGTGCGCCGGCCGGTGGCGCGGCCGAGGTCCCCCGCACGGTGGCGACGCGGACCTCGGAACCGGGACGCGCCCACACGGCGAGGGCGCGGCGCAGCAGCGCCTCGTCCCGCACCCGCTCGCCCCGCGCCGGCCACACGGAGAGGTCGCGGCGGCTCGACTCCTCCCAGGCGTCGGGCGCCGAGACCGTCAACGCGGCCGGGTCGAGGGCCCGTTCGGACGCGGGGTTGCGGGAGTACGGCGGGGCCGCGGCCCCTTCGGGGCCCCAGCCGTCCCCGGGGAGGCCGAGCAGCGCGCCGCAGGCGGCGAGCGCCGCGAGCGCGGCGAGGCCGGCGCGCGTGTGCTGCCGGCGCCGGACGAGGTCCGTCGGCCGCGCCTGGAGTGTGCACGCGTCGAACTCGGGCGCGAGGAGCAGGTGCCGGTCCCGGCTGCCGGCGGGTTCGGGCACGCCTTCGGCCTCGCGCTGCGCACGCGCCGGCTCCTCGACACCCGCGGCGCGCAGGGTGCGTTCGACGTCGCCGGCGGAGAGCCCCTCCAGGCGGGAGAGCGCGTAGGCGGCGCGTGCCTGCCGGGAGAGTTCGCCGAGCGCCTGGTCCAGCGCGAGTTCGTCGGTGCCGCCGGGGCGGGTCAGCAGGCGCAGCCCCCAGACGCGGGGGAGGGGCGGCAGCGCGGCGGGGAGCAGGCGGCGCAGCCGCCCGAGGCGGCGGCGCTCGTCCGCGAGGACGGTGGTGAGCACCCGGAGGCGGAGCGCGGCGTACGCCGGGTCGGGCGCCGCGCCGGCGTCGGGGGCGTCGCGCTGCGCGGGCAGCGGTGCCGCGTCGGCCGGGAGCCTGCCCTTGGGAAGCGCCCGCTGCACCGCCGAGTGGGCGGCGAGCACCCGGCGCTGGCGGCCGAGCGCCGGCGACGACTGCACGTAGGCGAACCGCACCAGCCGCGGGTAGTACTCCCGCAGGACCGATTCGGCTTCCTCGGTGTCGAGCGGCGCCGAGGACGGGGTCCAGGGGGCGGGCGAGTTGGCGGACTGTACTTCCGGAAGGGCCACACACGGCTGAACGAGCGAACCCGCCCGGGGTCACCCGCGGCCTGGAGGGCACGGGCGACGCGGCCCGCCCGGCGGGCGGTCGAGGCCCTGCCCGCCCGCGCCTGGGCAGCGCGCGGGGGGAGCGGATACGCTTCCGTCCATGCGCCAACTCCACGCCACAGCAGGGGCGTTCACGCCGAGTACATCCGGGGCAGCCGCCGCCGGAGGTGCCGTGTGACGGACCGCATACGCTTCGGCCTCCTCGGGACCGGGGCATGGGCGGCCCGCACCCACGGTCCCGCGCTCGCCGCCCACCCGGACGTCGACCTCGTCGGCGTATGGGGACGGCGCGCGGACGCCGCCGAGGAGCTCGCCACCGCACTCGACGCCCGCGCGTACGCCACCCCCGACGCGCTCTTCGCGGACTGCGACGCCGTAGCCGCCGCCCTGCCGCCCGACGTCCAGGCGCCGTTGGCGGCGCGCGCCGCCGCGGCCGGCTGCCATCTGCTCCTGGACAAGCCGGTGGCCACGACGCCCGAGGGCGCCGCGGCGGTGACCGAGGCGCTCCGCGGTTCGGGCGCGGCCTCCGTCGTCTTCTTCACGCTCCGGTTCGGCGCCTCCGCCGCGTGGATCGACCAACAGGCCGCGCGCCAGGGCTGGATGGCCGGACGTGCCGACTGGCTCTCCGACCTCTTCGGCGGCGTCGGCGTCCCGTACGACACCTCACCGTGGCGGTACGAGAAGGGCGCCCTCTGGGATCTGGGGCCGCACGCGCTCTCGGTGCTGGTTCCGGTGCTCGGTGCGGTCGAGGAGGTCCGCGCGGTGGCGGGCCCGGGGGACGCGGTGCAGCTCTCGACGGTGCACGCGAGCGGCGCCGTCGGCTCCTCGCTCCTCAGCCACTCGCTGCCGCCCGGCGACCACGGGGCGCAGGTCGAACTCCACGGTGCGGCCGGGCACGTCGCGCTCCCCGAGTCGCAGGACGGCGCGGGGGAGGCGTACCTCCGCGCCGTCGACGCCCTGTTGACGGCGGCGGGCGGCGGTCCGCGCCACCCGTGCGACGCGTTCTTCGCCGAGGACGTCACGCGCGTCCTCGCGCGCGCCGAGGCGGAACTCGCCCGCTGAGCCGCAGCGGCGCGGTGCCCCCGCGCCGCCCGTCCCCGGAGCCTTCGCCATGCGCGTAGTGATCGCCGAAGACCTCTTCCTTCTCCGCGACGGCCTCGTGCGCATGCTGGACGCCTTCGACTTCGAGATCGCGGCCGCCGTCGGCACCGGGCCCGAACTCGACCGCGTGTTCGCCGAGTTGGAGCCGGACGTCGCCGTCGTCGACGTCCGGCTGCCGCCCTCCTTCAGCGACGAGGGGCTCCAGTGCGCGCTCCGGGCCCGCCGCCGGCGCCCCGGGCTGCCGGTGCTGGTGCTCTCGCAGCACGTCGAGCAGTTGTACGCGCGCGAGCTGTTGGCGGACGGCGCCGGCGGGGTCGGGTACCTCCTCAAGGACCGCGTCTTCGACGCCGACCAGTTCGTCGACGCCGTCCGCCGCGTCGCTGCCGGCGGGACGGCGATGGACCCGCAGGTGATCCAGCAGCTCCTCTCCCGCCGCGCGGCCGACGAGCCGATGGGGAACCTGACGTCGCGCGAGCGCGAGGTGTTGGAGCTGATGGCGCAGGGCCGGTCGAACACGGCCATCGCTGCGCAGCTCTTCGTCACCGAACGCGCCGTCGCCAAGCACACGTCGAACATCTTCGGGAAGCTCGATCTGGCGCCCTCGGACGACGACAACAGACGCGTACTCGCCGTGCTCGCATACCTCGACCGAGGCTAAACCCTCCGATACCGTCTCGCTCACGACAGAACGGACATATAAGTCTCGACGAGTGGGGCGTACGGTGAGCGGAATCAGCAGACGCAGGCTTCTCGGCACGGCAGGCGCCCTCGGCGCCGGCACGGCGACGGCGTACGGACCCCCCGCGGCGGCCGCGGCACGCGGCCCGGCCGGAGGAGGCGGCAGCGGCGGGGAAGCCGACCCCTCCCGCGCGGCCCCGGACCCCGCCGGCGCCGCCCTCGCACGGCTACTCCCCGACCACGCCGAGCAGTTCACCCTCACCCTGCTCGACGCGGGGGCCGACGACCGCTTCCGCGTCACGGGCAGCCGGGGCGACATCCGCGTCGCCGGCACCACCCCCGCGGCGATGCTCACCGGCGTCCACTGGTACCTCAAGTACACCTGCCACGCCCACATCTCCTGGGCCGGAACGCGGCTCGACCTCCCCGCGACCCTCCCCGCGCCGAGCAGTACGTACGAGCAACGCGCGACCGTACCCCACAGGTTCGTCCTCAACGACACCCACGACGGCTACGCCGGCGCCTACGCGGACTGGCCGCAGTGGGAGCGTTTCCTCGACGTCCTCGCGCTCCACGGCTGCAACGAGGTCCTCGTCACCGTCGGAGCCGACGGCGTCTACCACCGGTTCCTCCAGGACTTCGGCTACTCCGACGCCGAGGCGCGCGCGTGGATCCCCGCACCCAGCCACCAGCCGTGGTGGCTCCTCCAGAACCTCTCCGCGTACGGCGGCCCCCTCACCCCCCACCAACTGCGCCGCCGCACCGAGTTGGGCCGGCGCATCACCTCACGCCTGCGCGAACTCGGCATGCACCCCGTCCTCCCCGGCTACTTCGGCTCCGTCCCCGCCGACTTCGCCGAACGCAACCAGGGCGCCCGCACCGTCCCGCAAGGCGACTGGCACGGCCTGGAGCGCCCCGCCTGGCTCGACCCACGCACCCCCCACTTCCGCACCGCGGCCGCCGCCTACTACCGCCACCAGCGCGAACTCCTCGGCGAAGCGGACCACTTCAAGATGGACCTGCTCCACGAGGGCGGGGACCCGGGCGACGTCCCCGTCGCCGAGGCCGCGCACGGCGTCGAGCAGGCGATGCGGAAGGCGAAGCCGGACGCCGTCTGGGTGATCCTCGGCTGGCAGAGCAACCCGCGCCCCGAGATCCTCCAGGGCATCTCCCGCAAGAACCAGGTGCTCATCGTCGACGGCCTCTCCGACCTGGAGGCGACGAGCGACCGGGAGAGCGACTGGAACGGCACCCCGTACGCCTTCGGCACCATCCCCAACTTCGGCGGCCGCACCACCCTCGGCGCCAAGTGCCACATGTGGACCGACCGTTTCGCCGAGTGGCGCGACAAGAAGGGCAGCACACTCGCCGGCACCGCCTACATGCCCGAGGCCGCCGACCGCGATCCCGCCGCCTTCGAGCTCTTCAGCGAACTCGCCTGGCGCCGCGAGGCGATCGACCGCACCGACTGGTTCCGCGAGTACGCCCGCGTCCGCTACGGCGCCGACGCGGCCCGCGCCGCGCAGGGCTCCGGCGAGAAGGCCCTCGCCGCCCTCCGCGACACCGCCTACCACCTGGAGACCACCGACGGCCGCCCGCACGACAGCATCTTCTCCGCCCGCCCCGACCTCAAGGCCCGCTCCGGCTCCCACTACGCCACCAAGTCCCCCGGCTACGACCTGCCCGCCTTCGACGCCGCCCTCGACGCGCTCCTCGGCCTCCCCGAGCGCGTCCGCACCACCGACACCTACCGCTACGACCTCACCGACCTCGCACGGCAGGCGCTCGCCAACCGCTCCTGGACGCTGATCGCCCAACTCGACGCCGCCTACGCCCGCAAGGACACCACCGCCTTCCGCGAGTTGAGCACCCTGTGGCTCCGCCTCCTCCAACTCGCCGACGAGACCGCGGGCGCCCACCGCGGCTTCCTCCTCGGCCCCTGGATCGCCGACGCGACCCGCGCCGCGGGCACCGCGGCGGAGCGCACCGCCCTCGCGCGCACGGCCCGCGCCCTCGTCACCACCTGGGACGGCCGCGACACCGCCGACCAGGGCCGCCTCGCCAACTACAGCAACCGCGACTGGCACGGCCTCCTCGCCGACGTCCACCTCCCGGAGTGGCGGGACTACCTCGACGAGCTCGCCGACGCACTCGCCGAAAAGCGCTCACCGAAGACCTTCGACTGGTACGCACGCGAGGAGAAGTGGGTGAACGACGCGCCCGCCTACCCCGAACGCCCCGTCGGCGACGCGCACGCCCTCGCCACCAAGGTCCGCGACACCCTCGCCAAGGCCCCCTACCAGGGCAGCGTCCGCGCCACCTCGGACCCGCGCGCCCTGAAGCCGGGCGCCACCGGCGAGTTGACCGCCGTCTTCCGCAACGAGAACGGCCTGGAGCCCACGGGCCGCGTCGACTTCACCCTCACCGGACTCGACGACGCGGACCCCCGCGGCCCGCTCACCTTCCCCGAGGTGGCCCCCGCAGGCCGCGCCGAGGTCACCTGGCGCCTGACGGCCCCGAAGAAACTCGACCGTCCGCTGCAACCGCTGCGTTACGGGCTGCGCGTCCGGTACGGGTCGCGCGGCGCGAAGCGCGTCGAAGCGCGCTCCGAGGGCGAGGTCTACGTGGCGGGCCCGCTCGACGACGGGCTGCGCACCGTCAGCACCAACGACGCCGTCTTCGGGCAGGCGGGCGCGCGCCTCGCCGTCGACGGCGGCGGGCGGGACCTGTGGAAGGCCACCGCCGAGTTCGGCGCCGTCTACCGCAGCGGGGCGCTCCGCGACGGCGGCTCGGTGCAGGTCCGCGTCGACGCGCAGGAGAACACGAGCGAGTGGGCCCGCGCCGGCCTCGTCGTCCGCAACGACCTCGCCTCCGCCACGTCCCCCGGCTTCGCCAACCTCGCGCTCACCCCCGGACACGGCGTCGTCCTCTCCCACGACGCCGACGGCGACGGCGAGTTGGACACCTACCGCGCCGTCCCCGGAGTCCACGCCCCGGTGCTGCTCCGGATCACCCGCAAGGCAGGCGACTGGACCGGCGCCTTCTCCCGCGACAACGGCCGGACCTGGCGCACCGTCGCGACCGTGCGCCTCCCCGCAGCCGGCTCCGCCCAGGACGCCGGCCTCTTCATGACAGCGACCGACGGCGGCTTGGGGCGGCGCGGCCTCGTGGAGTTCCGTGATCTGCGTGCCGGTTGACGGTGCGGTGCGGCCTGGTCCGCCGTCCGCAACGGCTGCTCCCGGGACGGGAGTTGCCGTTGGCGCCGGTGGAGGGGGAGCCGGGCCGTCGCTCAGGACGTCGGCCGGGGAGGGCAGTGGGCGTCGCGGCCTCGTCGACTTCCGTGACGTGAGCGTCGGTTGAGGCGCCGGGCGGGCGGCATCGAACCACTGCTGCCCGCCCGCCCCGGAACGACGGAGGCGCCCCGCCCGGCCGGAAGAGGCCACCGCCCGTACCGGCCGCGGGAGATCCCGCACCGGCCGCGCACGCGCGCGGCCGGTGCGACGGCAACGGGCGGGCGGCCACCGGAGCGGGGGGACGCAGGCCGCGCTCAGCCCATCGCCGCGACCTTCTCGCGGTACCCCTTCACAGGCGCCGCGTCCCGATACGGTTCGAGGCGCCGCTCGAAGTCGCGTACGTACTCGTGCGCCCGGACCGAACGCATCTCGGCCGCCTGCCCCGCGGCCTCGGCGGCGAGAGCGCACGCCTGGTCGACCTCGCCGAGGCCGAGGCGGGCGGTGGCGAGCACGATCCGGCAGAAGAGCCGGCTGCGCGCGAAGCCGGTGCCGCGGAGCTGGAGCGAGCGCTCCGCGTGCTGGGCGGCGGGGCGGAACTGCTGGAGGTCGCGGTGCGAGTGCGCGAACTCGTCGGCGAGCTGCGCCTCGTCGAAGGAGCGCGCCCACTGCGGCGCCTCCTCGCCGGGGCGCGACGCCTCCATCGCCCGCTCCGCGCGCGCCAGCGAGGCCGTGCACGCGCGCACCTCGCCGAGGACCGCGTGCCCCCGCGCCTCCGCCGAGTGCAGCAGCGCCTGCACCACGGGCGAGGCCGAGGTGCCCACGCCCTGCTGCGCGACGCGTGCCAACTGCACCGCCTCCCGGCCGTGTCCGAGGTAGACGGCCTGCCGGCTCATGGTCACGAGCACGAAGCTGCCGTACGCGCGGTCCCCCGCGGCCTGCGTGAGCCGCAGCGCCTGCACGAAGTACCGCTGTGCCAGGCCGTGCGCCGCGATGTCGTACGACGTCCACCCCGCGAGCCTCGTCAGGTCGGCGGCGGCCGCGAAGAGCCGGCGGCCGACCTGCTCGCCGTAGACGCCGCGGAGCATCGGCTCGGCCTCGTGTTCCAGGTACCGCACGAGGGCCTGCCGGGCGTGGCCGCCGCCGTACGCGTGGTCGAGCGCGCGGAAGAGTTCGCAGACGGCGCGGAGCGCGGCGACGTCGCCACCGGTGACCTTCTGCCCCGGACCGCGCTCGACACGGTCGAGCCGCGCCCCCGTCGCACCGGCGAGTTGGGCGCCGGAGGGGGAGCGCGGCAGCCCCGGCTGCGGAGCCGGGCGGGCCTGCGCGGGGACGCGGACGGGCTGCCCCGGGCGGCGGGGGTACCCCACGGGGCCGCGCCCGCCGGGGAGTTGACCGCTCCGCTGGTGCGCCGGGGGCGCGGCGGCCTGCTGTCCGGGCTGTCCGGCCTCGCCGCTCTTGCCGCCCTTGGCTCCGCTCTCGGGATCCGGGCCGCGTGCCACCCGCTCGTCCGCGCGGCCGATCAGCCAGTCCCGGCTCGGCACGACGAGGCCCGCGGGCGTGAAGGCGATCTTGCGCAGCTCCGCGTGGCTCCCCGAGTCCTTCCGCCACAGGCCGCTGACGATCTCCACCGCCTCGGCGGGGGTGGCGGCGAACTCCAGGCCCGCGTAGACGGGGGCGCACGCGTCCAACCCCAGGTCCTGGGCGGTGAGTCGACGGCCCAGGCGGCGGGTGAAGACCTCGGCGATGAGCGCGGGCGTCGTGCCGCGCGGCTGCTGGCCGCGGAGCCAGCGGGTGACGGACGTCTTGTCGTAGCGCAGGTCGAGGCCGTGCTCCAGGCCGAGTTGGTCGACCCTCCTGGCGAGTCCTGCGTTGGAGAACCCCGCCTCGGCGATGAGGGTGGCGAGTTGGCGGTTGGGGACGCGTTGTGCGGAGGACTGGGGTGCGGGGTCCTCAGGTCGTTCCAGGGTCATCGGAAACTCCTAGCGGGGTACCGCCGGCTTCGGTTGCGGGGATGGGGGCGTCCTCGGACCGGCGGCACACCCGGAGGTGCCGCCGCGCCGGCGGTGTCTGCCTGCGGAGTTGGTGTGGGCCTCAACCGAAGTCCTCCCGGACGGCACTCGGTGACGAGAAGTGGCGGGAAACGGCGGGTAGTCAGCGGAAGTTCGGTGTGCGGGCGGGCAGCAGCCAGGAGCTGCGGCGCACCGCGCCGAGCGTGGAGTGCGAACCGCGCGACCCCCTCCTCGTCTGCGGGGCGACCAGGCGGCGAAAGGCGCCCATGGTGCCCTCGCGGCTTACGGCAGACGCCCGAGGCGCCCTCATGGAACGGCGCGAATGTAACGGTCCGCGCACCGGGCATCTGCGGCTTCGTCCGGTATTCATCCGTACGTGTGAGGAAAGGCCGCCTGCCACGACGGAGAGCCGCGCCCGTAGAGTGGCAGCGGTCCGAGGAGCAGCCCCGCGGCCGCACGCCGGCGCTCGTAGGGCGATGAGGAGGAGGCCGTGATGGCGCAGTCCGTGGTCGGTACCGAGACGACCGGAGCAGCGGCGAAGCAGCAGGACCCGGCCGCCGGACTCGTCTTCCGCCGCGTCGGATTCGGCGCCGAGGCGGTCGAGTACCTCCGCGCCTGGGAGCTCCAGCGCGAGGTGCACACGGCCCGCGCCGCCGACGAGATCCCGGACACCTGCCTGCTCCTGGAGCACCCCCCGGTCTACACGGCCGGCCGCCGGACCACCGACGACGAACGCCCCCTCGACGGCACCCCCGTCATCGACATCGACCGCGGCGGAAAGATCACCTGGCACGGCCCGGGACAGCTCGTCGGCTACCCGATCCTGCGCCTCGGGCAGCCGATCGACGTGATCGCCTACGTGCGCCGGCTGGAGGAGGCGCTCATCAGCGCCTGCGCCGAGTTCGGTCTGGAGACGACGCGGGTCGAGGGCCGAAGCGGCGTCTGGGTCCTCGGTGACCCTGCGCCCCCTGTGCCGTCGGGGACGGGCGGCCTCTCCCTCGACCTCGGCGGGGGCCTCGCGTCCCCGCCGGCCGGCGTCGAGCAGCAGGAGTACGACGCGCGCCTGCGCGGCCCCGAGTACGCGCCTTCCAACGCCGGCCAGCGAGGCGAGGACCGCAAGCTCGCCGCGATCGGCGTCCGCATCTCCAAGGGCGTGACGATGCACGGCTTCTCGCTCAACTGCAACCCGGACAACACCTGGTTCGACCGCATCGTCCCCTGCGGGATCAGGGACGCGGGCGTCGCGTCGCTCGCGGAGGAGCTCGGCCGCGACGTCACGGTCGAGGAGGTGCTCCCGGTCGTCGAGCGGCACCTGGAGGCCGAGTTCGGCGCCCGCGCCTGAGGAGCGCCGCTCGTCGGAAGACCGGGGGTCTGCGCCAGGGAAGCGCAGGCGTAGTCTGATAACCGTCGAGGAATCGAAAGTACTGAGGGAGCCGGACGTGTCCGCTGTCGCACCCGATGGTCGAAAGCTGCTGCGCCTGGAGGTCCGCAACAGCGAGACTCCGATCGAGCGCAAGCCCGAGTGGATCAAGACCCGGGCGAAGATGGGACCCGAGTACAACGCACTCCAGAACCTGGTGAAGAGCGAGGGTCTGCACACGGTCTGCCAGGAGGCGGGCTGCCCCAACATCTTCGAGTGCTGGGAGGACCGCGAGGCGACCTTCCTCATCGGAGGCGAGCAGTGCACCAGGCGCTGCGACTTCTGCCAGATCGACACCGGCAGGCCGGCCGAGCTCGACCGCGACGAGCCCCGCCGCGTGGCCGAGTCGGTGCGCACCATGGAACTGCGCTACGCCACCATCACCGGCGTCGCCCGCGACGACCTGGAGGACGGCGGCGCCTGGCTCTACGCGGAGACGGTCCGCCAGATCCACGCCCTGATGCCGGACACCGGCGTCGAGTTGCTCATCCCCGACTTCAACGCCGTCCCCGAGCAGCTCGCCGAGGTCTTCTCCTCGCGACCCGAGGTGCTGGCGCACAACGTCGAGACGGTGCCGCGGATCTTCAAGCGCATCCGCCCCGGCTTCCGGTACGAGCGCTCCCTCGAAGTCCTCACCAGGGCACGCGAGGACGGCCTCGTCACCAAGTCGAACCTGATCCTCGGCATGGGCGAGACCCGCGAGGAGGTGAGCGAGGCGCTGCGCGATCTCCACGCGGCCGGCTGCGAGTTGATCACCATCACGCAGTACCTCAGGCCGTCGCCCCGGCACCACCCCGTCGAGCGCTGGGTGAAGCCGCAGGAGTTCGTCGAGCTCCAGCAGGAGGCGACCGAGATCGGCTACGCCGGCGTGATGTCGGGCCCGCTCGTCCGCTCCTCCTACCGGGCCGGCCGCCTCTACAAGCAGGCCGTCGAGGCCCGCGAGACCACCCGCGTCGCCTGAGCCGCGTCGCGGGGGAGCGCGTTCCGACGGTTTTGACCCGGCGGACATCCCCTGGTAACACCTGTGCGTGACAGTTGCCTTACGCACCGCTCACGTCCGACGGCGACTTGGAGGGGATCACCTTGCGGACCGGGTTGCGCGCACTGGAGAGCCTGGAGGCGCTGCTGCTCGCCAGCGGTCAGCAGCGCGCGAGGCGGAACGCCTGGACGGCTGTCCTCGAGGACCGCCGCCGGGCGCGCGGCAGGGACGAGGCGGAACGCGTGCTCCGCGCCGCCTCGGCGCCCCGCGCCGGCACCCCCGCCACCTGACGTCCGGCGCGTACACCGGCCCGAGGGAACGCGCGGCGCGCACTCCACGTAAACTTCCTCCCATGGCGAGGAAGGAAAAATCAGCGGAACCTGGGCGGCTCAAGCAGATCGCCCAGACATACACGATGACCCGGCGCACGGACCGGTGGATCGGCTGGATTCTGGCCGGCGTGGGGCTTGTCACCTTCGGTGTCCTCCTCGCGATCGGCTTCCTGGTCGGCCACCCCGTCTACCTCGGCATCCTCGGCTTCGTGCTGGCGCTGCTCGCGGCGGCGATCGTCTTCGGACGCCGCGCGGAGAAGGCCGCATTCGGGCAGATGGAAGGCCAGTTGGGCGCCGCGGCCGCCGTGCTCGACCGCATGGGCAAGGGGTGGCACATCGACCAGGCGGTGGCGATGAACCGCAGCCAGGACGTCGTGCACCGCGCCGTCGGCAAGGCCGGCATCGTCCTGATCGGTGAGGGCAACCCGAACCGCCTGCGCTCCCTGCTGGGTTCGGAGAAGAAGCGCATGACCCGCGTCGTCGGCGACGTCCCCGTCCACGACATCGTCGTCGGCAACGACGAGGGCCAGGTCCCGCTCCGCAAGCTCCGCACCAAGATGCTGAAGCTGCCGCGTACGCTCCAGGGCGGCCAGGTCACCGAGGTCAACGACCGCCTGCGCGCGCTCGGTGACCTGATGAGCAACATGCCGGTGCCGAAGGGCCCGATGCCCAAGGGCATGCGGATGCCGAAGGGCATGCGCGGCCGCTGAGCCTCCGCTCGGGGACGTGCGCCCCCGGCCTGCCGCGGCGGGCCGGGGGCGGTGTGTGCTGTGTAAGCGTCCGTATACGAAACGGCGCACGCGGCCCGTGCGGGTGAGCCGTCGGACGCCGCGGGGAGTTGACGCCCTGCGGGAGCGGCTCAGATACGGACCTGGACGGCGCCCGAGAGCCTGTCGTGGAGGCCGCGGTTGTCGCGGTCCCAGATCAGCGCGGGGATCGCGAGACCGAGCAGTACGGTGCGCACGAGCGTCCGCCACAGCGGCAGCCGTCCCAGTCCGTCGACGGAGACGACGCGCAGTCCGAGCAGTCGCTTCCCCATGGTGCAGCCGACCGTCCCGACCAGCACCACGCTCATCACGAGGAAGACCGGCAGCGCCCAGTCGTTGGTCGCGTGCACGTTGCGCCCGGCCAGCAGCCCGAACGAGATCACCAAGGCCAGCGCCCAGTCGACGAAGACCGCGGCGAACCGGCGGCCCATCGGCGCGAGGGAACCCGTGCCCGTCTTCGGCAGTCCGAGGCGCTCTCCGGGGTACCCGAAGTCCGTGCCCATCTCCTGCGCTGCGGCCCTCGGACCGGACAGCCAGGACCCGATTGCTTCCCTGTTCTCCACCCCTTCACGGTAGCGCGGCGGCCGATGCGCCCACGCGCGGGCGCCCGGAGAAGGCGCTCCGTCCGGTTAACATCAGCGAAACAAATGGGTCATGCTTGAGAAATGGCCTCTGCTTATGGTCGAGCAGCAACGCGCCACCGCACTGGCTCGTGCCCCGGAGCAATTCCCGTCCCCTCGCGGCGGGACTAGGAGGAGTTGGATGTTCCAGAACGCCGACGAGGCCAAAAAGTTCATCGCGGACAACGATGTGAAGTACATCGACGTCCGTTTCTGCGACCTGCCGGGCATCATGCAGCACTTCACGGTGCCGGCCGCGACGTTCGACCCCTCCGAGAACCTGATGTTCGACGGGTCCTCCATCCGCGGTTTCCAGGCGATCCACGAGTCGGACATGGCCCTCGTCCCGGACCTGAGGACGGCGCGCGTCGACCCGTTCCGGACAGAGAAGCACCTGAACATCAACTTCTTCATCCACGACCCGATCACCGGCGAGCAGTACAGCCGCGACCCGCGGAACGTGGCGAAGAAGGCCGAGGCGTACCTCGCTTCCTCCGGCATCGCCGACACCGCGTTCTTCGGCCCCGAGGCCGAGTTCTACGTCTTCGACGACGTCCGCTTCGAGACCAAGGCCAACGCCGGCTATTACCACATCGATTCGGAAGCCGGCGCCTGGAACACCGGCGCCATCGAGGACGGCGGCAACCGCGGTTACAAGGTGCGCTACAAGGGCGGCTACTTCCCGGCGCCCCCGGTCGACCACTTCGCCGACCTGCGCGCCGAGATCTCCACCGAACTCACCAACGCCGGCCTGGAGATCGAGCGCCAGCACCACGAGGTCGGCACCGCGGGCCAGGCCGAGATCAACTACAAGTTCAACACCCTGCTCGCCGCCGCCGACGACCTGATGCTCTTCAAGTACATCGTGAAGAACACCGTCTGGCGCAACGGCAAGACCGCGACCTTCATGCCCAAGCCGATCTTCGGCGACAACGGTTCCGGCATGCACGTCCACCAGTCCCTCTGGAGCGACGGCTCCCCGCTCTTCTACGACGAGCAGGGCTACGCGGGCCTCTCGGACACCGCCCGCTACTACATCGGCGGCATCCTCAAGCACGCCGCCTCGCTCCTCGCCTTCACCAACCCGACGGTGAACTCCTACCACCGCCTGGTCCCCGGCTTCGAGGCACCGGTCAACCTCGTCTACTCGCAGCGCAACCGCTCCGCCGCGATGCGCATCCCGATCACGGGCTCCAACCCGAAGGCGAAGCGCGTCGAGTTCCGCGCCCCCGACCCGTCCTCCAACCCGTACCTCGCCTTCGCGGCGCTGCTGATGGCGGGCCTCGACGGCGTCAAGAACAAGATCGAGCCCGCCGAGCCGATCGACAAGGACCTCTACGAACTCGCCCCCGAGGAGCACGCGGGCGTCCCCCAGGTCCCCACCTCCCTCCCCGCGGTCCTCGACGCCCTCGAAGCCGACAACGAATACCTCCAGGCGGGCGGCGTCTTCACCGCCGACCTCATCGAAACCTGGATCGACTACAAGCGCACCAACGAGATCGCCCCGATGCAACTGCGGCCGCATCCGCACGAGTTCGAGCTTTACTTCGACATTTAAGAGTCGGGGTCCGGTGACTTGGGGTGAGCCCTGGAGAGGGCTCGTGACCTGCGGGAACGCTTCTCGGTGGTTCTCGCGGATCACCCCGGTTTCCCAGGCCCTTGTGCACCGGGTGTGCACCGGGAGCCGAGCGCGCTGACGCCTCGTCAGAGGCAAAGAGGGCGACTGTCCCATCCAAGCGATGGGACAGCCGCCCTCATGCGTGCTTCTCGGTCTCCAAGTGATGGGCCGGGTCGGTGCGCTGCGGACTGCCGGCGCCGGGCACCGTCGATGGCCTTCTCCTTAGTGCTGGCAGCCGCAGCCGGATGCGGTCTTGGCCTCGGCGACGACTGTGTTCGAGGCGACGGCTTAGTCGGTGGAGGTGCAGCAGGCGGTGACGCCGCGGCAGTCGCCAGTGCTGGTGGCTGCGTCGTCGGCTTCTGCTGCGTTGGCGTGCTTGGCCGCGCGGACGATGGCGGAGTGCATGCCGTCCGCGACCGCGTGGGTCGGTGTGATCTCGATGCCGGTGAAGCCGGCGGCCTCCAGGCCCTGCCGGTATTCGGCGAAGGAGAGGGCACCGGCGATGCAGCCGACGTAATCGCCGCGTTCGGCCCGTTGGGCTGGGGTGAGGTCGTCGTCGGCGAGGACGTCGGAGATGCGCCGGGGGTGAGAACGCGGTGCATCTCGGCGAAGACGGCGGGCTTGTCGGTGGAGAGGTTGATGACGCAGTTGGAGATGACCACGTCGATAGTGTTCGCGGGCAGGGGGATGTCCTCGATGGTGCCCTTGAGGAACTCCACGTTGGTCGCGCCGGACTTCTTCTGGTTGGCCAGGGCGAGCGCGAGCATCTCCTCGGTCATGTCGAGGCCGTACGCCTTGCCGGTGGCACCGACCCGGCGGGCGGAGAGCAGGACGTCGATGCCGCCGCCGGAGCCGAGGTCCAGGACGCTTTCGCCCTCGTGCAGGTCGGCGACGGCGGTGGGGTTGCCGCAGCCTAGCGAGGCGGCGACGGCTTCGGCGGGCAACGTGTCGCGCTCGTCCTCGGCGTAGAGGGTCTGACCGAAGTTTTCGTCGATCTCTACGGGCTGCGGGCCGCAGCAGGCGGTGTCGCCGTCGGCGACCTGGGCCGCCGCTGCGGCGTAGCTGCGGCGGACGGTCTCGCGCAGCTCGGTGGACTGATCGCTCATGACGTTTCCTCCTCCCGGCTCCGGAACGGCACCCGGGGCCGGCTCTGCATTGATGGCTGTCGATGCAGGCAGCTTGCTCCTTGGATAGACGTTCGTCAACATAGAGGTATGTCTAAGTACGAGCCGGTGGCGACCGGCCAGGACACGAGCGGCTGCTGCACGCCCCTCGCCGCCCCGATGAACCCGGACGAGGCCGCGGAGCTGTCCCAGGTCTTCAAGGCGCTGGGCGACCCGGTGCGGCTGCGGTTGCTGTCGCTGATCGCCGCGCGGGAGGGCGGGGAGATCTGCGTGTGCGAGCTGACGCCCGCGTTCGACCTGACCCAGCCGACCGTCTCGCACCACCTCAAGCTGCTGAAGCAGGCCGGGCTGATCGCCTCCGAGCGGCGCGGGACGTGGGTGTACTACCGACTGCTGCCGGAAGCGACGGACCGCTTGGCCACCTTCCTTGCGCACCCCGGCACCAGTGCGGAGATCGAAGCAACCGACGGAACCGCTTCGTAGGCAGCATGATCCAGGACCCGTTGTACGAGACGCAGTGCGGCCGCCCCGCGAAGCGGGGCGGCCCGAATCACGTGGACGGTGCGGCGGCTAGTGGATGGCCTGCGGCGTGAACTTCCGTCGCCAGCCCAGCGATACGTACACCAGGGCCACCAGTACGGGGACCTCGATGAGCGGGCCGACGACGCCGGAGAGGGCCTGGCCGCTGGTGACACCGAAGGTGGCGATGGCGACGGCGATGGCGAGTTCGAAGTTGTTTCCTGCGGCGGTGAAGGCGAGGGTAGCGGTGCGGTCGTAGGGCAGTCCGATGCCCTTGCCCAGCAGGAAGGCGCCCGCCCACATGACGGTGAAGTACACCAGCAGCGGCAGCGCGATGCGGGCCACGTCCAGCGGCTGCGAGGTGATCGTCTTCCCCTGCAGGGCGAAGAGGACGACGATCGTGAACAGCAGCCCGTACAGGCCGAAGGGGCCGATGCGGGGTAGGAAGCGGTTCTCGTAGCGCTCGCGGCCCAGCTTCCTCTCCCCCAGGCGGCGGGTGAGGAACCCGGCCAGCAGCGGGACGCCGAGGAAGACGATCACGTTGAGGGCGATGTGCCACACCGGCACGTCCAAGCCCTGCCCGTCGCCGAGGCCGAGCCACTGCGGCAGCAGGTCCAGGTAGAACCAGCCCAGCAGGCCGAAGGCGATGACCTGGAAGACGGAGTTGAGGGCGACGAGGACGGCGGCGGCCTCGCGGTCGCCGCAGGCCAGGTCGTTCCAGATGATCACCATGGCGATGCAGCGGGCGAGGCCGACGATGATGAGCCCGGTGCGGTACTCGGGCAGGTCCGGCAGGAAGATCCACGCGAGCGTGAACATGACGGCGGGGCCGACCAGCCAGTTGATGACCAGCGAGGAGGCCATCAGCTTCTTGTCGCCGGTGACGGTGTCGAGCCGGTCGTAGCGGACCTTGGCCAGCACCGGGTACATCATGACCAGCAGGCCGAGCGCGATGGGCAGCGAGATGCCGCCGATCTCGACCTTGCTCAATGCCTCTCCCAGCCCCGGGACGGCGTGTCCGAGGCCGAGGCCGAGGGTCATGGCGAGCAGGATCCACAGCGCCAGGAAGCGGTCGAGGGCGGACAGCTTCGCGACGACCCCGGCCTCGGCGGGAGCTTCACCGGTGGCGGTCCCCGCCGGGGTGTCGGGTTCGGTGCGGGTCACGGGCAGGGCCTCTTCCGGTCGTTCTCGTACGTGGTGCGGGCAGCCTCGGCCAGCTCGGTGAACGAGCCGGCCAGCGCCGCGAGGACATCGGGCCGCAGCGTGTAGTAGGTGAACCGTCCGCACGGCGCGGTCTCCACCACCCCGGCCTCGCGCAGCACCCGCAGATGGTTGGACAGATTGGTCTGCCGCGCACCGGTCTCCTCCACAAGGTGCGTCGTGCACAGCGTCTCGCGCGCGAGCAGAGTCACGATCCGGAGCCGGAGCGGGTCCGCGAGCACCCGGAGCAGGTCTGCATCCGGCGGGGACACCTCAGTGCTGGCTGACGTCATCATGCGCTGATACTTTCACATCAGCGTTGACTGACACCAGCCCCTGGCTGGTACGAGCGCCTACCGGCCGCCCTCGAGGAAGAGGCCCGCACATTCGTCGGGGAACCGGCCGCGCAGCAACGGCCACGCTGATGGCGCTGAACAAGGTCGAGTCGGACGGCCACATCTCTAACATCGGCCCGTGCTGGTTCTTCCCCGCTGCCACCTCCGTCGTCTTCGATCTGGACGAGGAGATGGGCGGTGCCACCGCCGCATCACCGAATGACATGGCGTCTCAATCGGGGGCCCTGCCTGAGTGCCTCGGTTGCCCTCTGCCGGGCCGGAGGATGGAAGACGTTTCAGGCGGGGACGGCTTCTTCATCTCCGGCCGCCTGCGGCCCGCACTCGGCGGCTAACGCAACTCCTCAAGGGCGTTGGATGTAGCGCTCCGTGAGCCGGGTGGCGCCCCATCCGCCCGCCCCGGCGGCCCCGGCGGCGGCCGCCCAGGTGAGTGTGGGCGGCGCCTTCAGGGCGGACAGCACGAGCCCGACCACGCCGAACGCGGTCACTGCGCCAGCCATCCACAGGGCCATCCGGAGTCGATCCGCCATCCACGGTTCCTGTGTCACTGATCCACACCCTCCCCGTCATGGACGAGCGAAATCCGCAAAGGCCTCCAGGGTGCCCGTATGCCCTCGCATGTGGGGTCTGACCCTCCGCTGGGCTGCGCGCCAGCGCAAGCCCCTTGTGGCCGATGCCCGTGCCGCCCTGGCCCGTGCACAGGCGGTCGCCCCGCAGGGCATCACCGTCCTGCGTCACCGTGTGGAGCGGGAAGCGAAAAGACCACTCCTCCGCTGCCTCCTGCAAAGCCGCTCAGTGTGAGGTGTGCCGGGTGCCTGGGAGCGACGCATGACGGCAGGGGAAGCGGTAGGGTCCAGTTTCTGTCTTCGTCCGACTCATCCGTCTCAGTTCAGGTCGGCGGCCCTTTTTGTCCGGCTCGCCGTCCGGCTCAGGGAATGGCTGATGTCGAGTAATCGAAGGAACACAAGAGGAGCACCCGCGGCACAGGGGTGCTCCTTTTGTTCGTGCGTCCGACTGGCAGAAAGGGCAACCGAGGCTCTTGGGATGTCAGTTGAGCGGGGCGCACCGGGCTTCCCTGGTGAAGGTCGCGCGAGCTGCCAAGCGGCGAA
This sequence comes from Streptomyces xiaopingdaonensis, assembly GCF_000262345.1. Taxonomy (GTDB): domain Bacteria; phylum Actinomycetota; class Actinomycetes; order Streptomycetales; family Streptomycetaceae; genus Streptomyces; species Streptomyces xiaopingdaonensis. The sequence continues at coordinate 22,393 of NZ_AJTQ01000115.1, forward strand.
TTTCATGGCCGGTGGAGACGATCACCTAGGCGATCCGTCGGGCACGGCCGATCGCCCGTTTCGAGGAGGACACAGGCTTCCCTGGCTGTTCGGCTTTCGCCGACTTCGAATCCGCCGGTAACAGCGCGACGACATTGACGGAGCCCTCGGCTTCGCGGCCGGTGGATCAGGCCTTTTCGAGGATCGTCTTCAGCTCGGACATCATCATGACCCAGCCTCCGCTGACGCCTTCGAGCATCTTCAAGTCGGCAGAGGTGAAGCCGTCGTGGGTGATGGTGAGCTTGACGCCGAGTTCCGGCTCCTCGGCCGGCTCGATGTCGAAGGCGACCTTCGAGCGTTCCTTGACGGCCTCGGCGAACTCCGCATCGCTCATGCCGAACATCTCCTGATGCATCGGCTGCAGCGTGTGCCAGGTGTACGCAAGCCGCTTGCCCGGCTCCGACTCGGTGACCACCTGCCCGAGGTCCTGCGGCTCGCCGCCGTCCTCGACCGGCCACAGCACCTTCGACCCGACCCGCCAGTCCGAGGAGGGCGCCCAGTCGCCGTGGTACTGCTGCAGAAACTCCGGACTGGTCAGGCCCTCCCAGAGCTTCTCGGGCGTGGTGTGGATGTAGATCGTATAGACGAACTCGGGCTTGCTCATCGCCGTTCCTTCCAGGGCGTGCTTCGGATTGCTGAGCGCGGTCATCCGGCCCCGCTCGTACTGGCCGATCCAGCGGTCGGTGATCTTGTGGATGGGCACGGGGTCGAGGTAGTGGAGCCTTTCCCGGCCGCGCCGGAGCGCCGTGACCAGGCCCGCCCTCTCCAAGATCGTCAAGTGCTTGGACACTGCCTGCCTGGTCATCTCCAGCCCCGTAGCCACCTCGCGCAGGCTCTGTCCGTTCCGCTCGTTCAGCCGGTCCAGCAGTCGCCTGCGGCTCGCGTCCGCTAGTGCCTTGAACACCTCGTCCATGTCATCCCGCCCCTCACTCTGAAACTGGCAACCACTTGGTTGCGTGGCAAGTCGGCGAGCGGTGCCGCTGAGCACGGCCGGGTCGAGACAGCCCGCGAACTGGTCGCAAGAACAAGAGCCGCCGGCACCCCGCTTCGGAAGGCGGCGCATCATCGTGCCGGTCACCTATCACTTGTCCCGCAACTCTCCAGGCCGTGCCGGAGGCTGGTCGGCGGTTCCGAGATGGCGACAGAAAAGTGAGGGCCGCTTCTCTTTTCGGTCAAAGTAATTTTCGCTGCCTCGTGCTGCGAGTGGGAATTGAGTCGGTGGTCGCCGGCAGGAAAAAGTGCTCTCCTCACCCCACCGCCCGCTCGACCAGTTCGCTGATCCTCGCCTCCGCCGCCGGGCTCGTCTCGGTCAGGGCGTACGACGTCGGCCACAGGCCCGTGTCGTCGTCGAGGGTGGCCTCCTCGGTGAAGCCGAGGGTCGAAGTAGCGGGCCTTGTCCTTCTGGGCGCTCCGGAAGAAGCAGAGGACCTTGCCGTTTTTGGCGTAGGCGGGCTGGCCGTACCAGAGTTTCGGTGACAGCTCCGGGGCCGCGGTGGTGACGAGCGTGTGGACGCGTTCGGCCAGGGAGCGGTCGGGTTGGGGCATTTCCGCGATCTTTGTGAGTACGTCTCTTTCGTCGGCTGCTGCTTTGTCGGCGGTGCGGCTGCGGCGGGTGGCTGATTTCGACTCCGCGGCGCGCTCTCGTACGGCGGCGCGCTCCTCTTCTGAGAGGTTCTCCGAGGAGGAGGCGTCGGAGTTCGGTGTGGTGTTCATGGGTTCCGCGCCCCGTTCGTGTGTCGGCCGGCCTTGCACGTTAGAGGTACGAACGGGGCGGGTGCTTCTCGGATTCTGATCGAGTACGGGTGTCGTCACACCGTCCGGTGCAGCAGGAAGCCCATCAGTGTCTCCAACTCCCGTGCAGTGGCCGGGTGCAGGGCGACGTCGTGCAAGCAGGCGTGCGCGGCGGCGAGTTGCTCGCGGGTCTCGTCCAGGGCCGCGGCGCGGCCGCCGGACTCGTCGATCAGGCGGGAGGCGTGGAGGAGGGAGCGGTCGTCGAGTGGAGTGGGGGAGTTCAGGAGTGCGGCGAGTTCGCGGGAGGCGCGGTCGTCGGTGGTGAGCGCGGTGAGGACGGGGTGGGTCTTCTTCCGGTTGCGGAGGTCGCTGTGGACGGGTTTGCCGGTGACGGCCGGGTCGCCCCAGATGCCGAGGAGGTCGTCCACGGCCTGGAAGGCGAGGCCGAGGTGGCGTCCGACGCGGTCGAGTGCGGTGACGGTCTCCGCGGGGGCGCCGCCGAGGAGTGCGCCGAGGGCGGTGGCGCAGCCGAGGAGCGCGCCGGTCTTGCGCTCCGCCATGGAGCGGTACTCCTCCGGGTGGACCGCATCAGGGCCCGTCCAGGGGCGTGCCTCGAAGGAGAGGTCCTCCGCCTGGCCGCGGACGAGTTCGGTGAGGGTCGTGGAGAGTTGGCGTACTGCGGCGCCGGTGGCGGCCGTCGGCGCTTCGGCGAGGGTCCGCACCGCGAGGGCGAAGAGCGCGTCCCCGGCGAGGACGGCGGGGCCCGTGCCGTACGCCTTCCAGACGGTGTCCCGGCGGCGTCGTGTGGTGTCGCCGTCCATGACGTCGTCGTGGAGGAGGGAGAAGGTGTGGATCAGTTCGACGGCGACCGCTCCGGGGACCGCGACGCTGCCGTGCGCTCCGGCGGCCTCGGCGCCGAGTACCGCGAGGGCCTGGCGTACGCCCTTGCCCTCGGAGGCGTCGGGCGCCGGTGTGCCGTCCGCATCGCGCCAGCCGAGGGAGAAGGCGGCCATCTCGCCGGTCCAGGGATGGAGTTCGCCGACGGCTGTGGCCAGTCCGGGGCGCACCAACTCGCGGCAGCGGCGCAGGACGTCGGCTGCCGAGGTGGTCCCGGACCCGTCGAGTACGGTGCCGGGCGCGCTCATCGAGGGGTCTCCGCGGCGGGCGTCGCCTCGGGCAGCGGGCCGACGCCCAGTTCGGCGGCGGCCTTGCCGACCATCTCCCGTGCGTGTCGCAGACCGATACCTTCCAACGCGTCGCGGAGCGCGGCGAGTTCGGCGGCGGTCTCGGACCGGTCCCTGCCGAGTCGGGCGAGCGACTTGGCGAGTCCCAGCCGGGAGAGCGCCGTGCCCCGCGGCTCGTCCATCGAGGCGAACTCGTCGAGCGCCTGCGTGTACGTGTCGCGGGCCTCCGGGTAACGGCCGGCGCGGTAGAGGACGTTGCCGCGCATCTTGTGGTTGTACGCCAGGGCGCTCGGCAAGTTCATGCGGCGGCAGTCGAGTTCGGCTTCGGAGAGCAGGGCCAGGGCGCGCTCGTCGTCGCCGTCGCGTACGGACACCACGTCGGCGATGCCGCGCAGCGCCCATGCGCGGCCCCGCACGTCGTCGGCTGTTCGGGCGGTCCCGGCCGCCTCCTCGAAAAGGGCGAGCGCGGTGTCGTAGGAGCCGGTGTTGCGGTGCATCTGCGCGATGCCTTCCAGTGCCCAGACCGTGTGGCGGGCCTCGCCGCGGCTGCGGGCCTCCGCGAGGAGTTGCTCGTGGAGTTCGCCGACGGCCCGGTAGTCGCCCTGGATGCGGCCGGTCTCGGCGAGGCCGGCGAGCGAGTAGCCGCGGGCCACCACGTCGTCCCCCTGTTCGCCCAACTCGGCTGCGAGACCCAGCAGTCGGTACGCGAGCGAGAAGGCGCCCCGCTGGCGCGCGAGCGTGCCGCCGCTCCACACGGCCCATGCCATGGCGCCGACGTCGTCGGCCGAGCGGGCCGCCCGGTAGCTCGCCTTCCACGTCCGGTCGGCCTCCGCGATCCTTCCGAGCCGCCGGTACGCCTCCGCGACGGCGACTCCGCAGCGCGCCATCTCCGCCTGTTCGCCGGCCTCTTCGGCGGCCCGCAACTCTTCGACGCCCTTCGCCAGCACGTCGTCGAGGGACGAGTTCACGGAGAGCGAGCCGAGGGCGCCCTGGTACTCGGGGGCGAACGCCTTGCCTCGTGCACCGTTGCCCCCTGTCGCGGGTTCCTGGGCCACCTGTGTCATTCGATCCACCGCCACGTACACCTGTTTCCGTCTTGCCGGACCGACGTTAGGGGCGTGCAGGTGGCTGTGGAATCAGCCCTGGTGCTGGTCAACGCGTCGTACCTGGGGGCTACTCAAGGGGTGCGCGTTCATGTGCGAGTCGTACGGGGCGGCACGGGGGTCTGTCCTCGGAATGCAGAAGGCGCGGGGCCCCGCGGGGCGGAGGCGGGTACGGGGCCCGGGGTCGGTCAGCGCTTCTTGGTCTTCTTCCGCTGCCGCGGGGTCCACTCGCCCCGGTGGCACTGACAGCGGGAGTAGCCGATCATCGCCGGCCTCTGGCAGGGTTTACCGGTCTTGGTTCGGGTCGATCCGCATTTCGCCTGCTTTCCCATCCCACCTCCTGGTTCTGTCGGTCTCTCGTAGGCCATCCTCGTGGAGAAACGTGACGATTCCTGGTCCGTCGAAGCATTCCGTCCGATTCATGACCCTTGGCAGTCCGGTTTCCGCTCCCCGGGCCGTGAGCAACTCGCCCTGGAATCCCTCCGGTTGACGAAGGCGCGCCGATGCCGTCGAGGCCCCGGCGGCAGGCACGTACGGGCCGGGAGAGTTGGAGGGTTAGCATATGAGCACCCCCTAGCTCGAAAGAGAATCCTGTGACTGTCAATGAGGACGCGTTCACCAACTGGAAGCAGCGCGAGGAGATCGCGGAGTCGATGATCCCGCTCATCGGCAAGCTGCATCGGGAGCGGGACGTCACGGTCCTGCTGCACAGCCGGTCCCTGGTGAACAAGTCGGTGGTCAGCATCCTCAAGACTCACCGGTGGGCCCGGCAGATCGCCGGGGAGGAGCTCTCGGTCACCGAGACGCTGCCGTTCCTCCAGGCTCTCGCCAGGCTCGACCTCGGCCCCGCGCAGATCGACATCGGCATGCTCGCCGCCACCTACAAGGACGACGACCGCGGGCTCCCGGTGGAGGAGTTCACCGCCGAACACGTCGCGGGCGCCACGGGCGCGAACAAGATCGACCGCCGCGAGTCCCGCGACGTCGTCCTCTACGGCTTCGGCCGCATCGGCCGCCTCATCGCACGCCTGCTCATAGAGAAGGCGGGGTCGGGCAACGGGCTCCGACTCCGCGCGATCGTCGTGCGCAGGGGCGGTGAGCAGGACATCGTCAAGCGCGCCTCGCTGCTGCGCCGCGACTCCATCCACGGGCAGTTCCAGGGCACGATCACCGTCGACGAGGTGAACGGCCGGATCATCGCCAACGGCAACGCGATCGAGATGATCTACGCGGACGACCCGACGGCGGTCGACTACACGGCGTACGGCATCAAGGACGCCGTCCTCATCGACAACACCGGCAAGTGGCGCGACCGCGAGGGCCTTTCGAAACACCTCCGCCCCGGCATCGACAAGGTCGTCCTCACGGCCCCGGGCAAGGGGGACGTGCCCAACGTCGTCCACGGGGTCAACCACGACATGATCAAGCAGGACGAGCAGATCATCTCGTGCGCCTCGTGCACCACCAACGCGATCGTCCCGCCGCTGAAGGCGATGGCCGACGAGTACGGCGTGCTCCGCGGCCATGTGGAGACGGTGCACTCGTTCACCAACGACCAGAACCTGCTGGACAATTACCACAACTCGGACCGACGCGGTCGCTCGGCACCGCTCAACATGGTGCTCACGGAGACCGGCGCCGCCTCCGCCGTCGCCAAGGCGCTTCCGGACCTGCAAGCGAGGATCACCGGGAGTTCCATCCGCGTCCCGGTGCCGGACGTTTCTATCGCCATCCTCAACCTGCAGCTCGGCCGCGAGGCGGAGCGCGCGGAGGTTCTCGACCACCTCCGCAACGTCTCGCTCACCTCGCCGCTCAAGCGCCAGATCGACTACATCAGCGCGCCCGACGCGGTCTCCAGCGACTTCATCGGCTCGCGCCACGCCGCGATCGTCGACGCGGGGGCCACCAAGGTCGAGGGGGACAACGCCATCCTCTACCTCTGGTACGACAACGAGTTCGGCTACTCGTGCCAGGTCGTCCGCGTCGTGCAGTACGTCTCCAACGCGGAGTACCCGACGTACCCGGCCGTCGTCTGACCGCTTCCGGCGAACGGCCGTGGCCGACCGGCGCCCGGAAGCGGGCAGTCGGCCACGGCCGGCCGCCGGAGCGCGTCAGGATCCGGCGCCCATCACCCGGTACATGCCGACGGAGCCGTGGACCGCGGTGTCGGCGAAGCCGAACTTCTCGTAGAGGAAGCGGGCCGGGCCGTCCGCGACGAGGGTGACGTACGCCGTCGCCGGGGCCCGCCGCTCCAACTCCTCGGCGAGCGCGGCCATGATGCGCTTGCCGAGCCCCCTGCCCTGGTGCGCGGGGTGCACGCAAACGTCGACGATCTGGAACGCGGTGCCGCCGTCGCCGACGATCCGCCCCATGCCGATCGGCTCGCCCTCGTGGTGGAGGACGACGCCGTACCAGGTTCGGGGCAGTGCGAGGGCGGCGGCCTCGGGCGCCTTGTCGGAGAGGCCGGCGTCGGTACGCAGGCGCCGGAAGACCTCGACGGTGGGTACGCCCGCCTGCAGCCGGTAGTCGCCCATGGCGCGCCCTCCCGGTGTGTGCTGCGTCGTCCCGTCCGCCGAGGACGTCACCTTCCCGCGCCCTGCCGCGGCTGCCTGTGCGGCCTGCGGGACGAACGGCCCCGCCTGCTGCGGCTGTTGCGCGGCTTCGAAGCGGACGCGGACGCGGAAGCGGAGGCGGATGCCGCCGACGGCGCGGCCGGCGCGGGGGCGGTCGGCGCGGGCACCGGGACGCCGCTGGGCGTGCGTGCCCCGGTGATGCGCGCGAGAGCGTCCTCTCCGGGGGCGACGCGTGCCGTCTGGGGCGTGATGCCGGCCGTCGACATCAGGCGCGTCATCTCCCGCCGCTGCTCCGGCAGGAGGAGGGTGACGACGTTGCCCGAGGCGCCGGCGCGCGCGGTGCGGCCGGCGCGGTGGAGGTAGTCCTTGTGGTCGGTCGGCGGGTCGATGTTGACGACGAGGTCGAGGTCGGCGATGTCGATGCCGCGCGCCGCGACGTTGGTCGCCACGAGGGCGGTCACCTCGGAGTTCTTGAACTGCGCGAGGGTGCGGTTGCGTTGGGGCTGCGAGCGGCCGCCGTGGAGTGCGGCGGCGCGGACTCCGCTCTTGAGCAGGTGCTTGGCGAAGCGGTCAGCGGAGCGCTTGGTGTCGACGAAGAGGATGACGCGGCCGTCGCGTGCAGCGATCTCGGTGGCCACCGTGCGCTTCTCCTCGTCGCGGACGTGGAGCAGGTGGTGGTCCATGGTGGTGACGGCGCCGGCCGAGGGGTCGACGGAGTGCACCGTGGGGTCGTCGAGGTAGCGGCGGACGAGGCGGTCGACGTTGCGGTCGAGCGTCGCGGAGAAGAGCATCCGCTGGCCTTCCGGGTCGACCTGGTCGAGGAGTCCGGTGACCTGGGGCAGGAACCCCATGTCGCACATCTGGTCGGCCTCGTCGAGGACGGTGACGGCGACGCTCCCCAGTTCGCAGTCGCCGCGGTCGACGAGGTCCTTGAGGCGGCCGGGGGTGGCGATGACGAGTTCGGCTCCGCCTCGGAGCGCGTCGGCCTGCCGGTTGATCGACAGCCCGCCCACGACGGTCGCCGTGCGCAGCTTCAGCGACTTGGCGTACGGCGCGAGCGCCTCGGCGATCTGGTGGGCGAGTTCACGCGTCGGCGCGAGCACGAGGCCCAACGGCCGCCGCGGCTCCGCCCGTTGGCCCGCGGTACGGGCGAGCAGTGCGAGTCCGAAGGCGAGCGTCTTCCCCGAGCCGGTGCGTCCACGCCCCAACACGTCCCGGCCTGTGAGGGAGTTGGGCAGCGTCGCCGCCTGGATGGGGAACGGGGCCTCCATCCCGCGGTGCGCGAGCGTCTTGAGGAGGGGGGCCGGTATGTCGAGCTCGGAGAAGGAGGCGACGGGCGGGAGCGCGGGGGTGCGGGTCTCGGGGGGTGCGAACTCGCCGGAGGCCGGGGCGGGCCGGCGTCCCTGCGCAGGGCGCCGGTCGGCAACTGCCTGCTGCGGCCGGCGGCTGCGGCCGGCGCCGCGCGGGGACCGGGTGTTCTTGCGGGGCGGCTGGTTCAATGCGGAACCCTTCTCGATGCGGCGCGTATCGAGGAAGTCCGGGGGCGCCTTTGCGCGGTGCGGAGGTTCGCAGGATCGAGCCGAGGTACAACAGCGGCCAGCGGGGCGGGGGTTGGAGGCGGCGTCTTCGCCGGGCCGGCTCTTCGGTGCGGCCGGACGTCCCGCGCCCGCGGGGGAGTGGGCCCGGGAGGCGACGGGCGGTGCCGGCTCTCCGGGCGGGCGGCGCCGCGTGCGCCGCACAGAATGTGGCCCGCACCCTGGGGCGCGGGCCACACTCGTCGAACCGGGGCGTCAGACGGCAGTGATGTTCTCCGCCTGCGGACCCTTCTGGCCCTGGGTGACGTCGAAGGTCACCTTCTGGCCCTCAAGCAGCTCACGGAAGCCGGTGGCGTTGATGTTCGAGTAGTGGGCGAAGACGTCTGCGCCGCCGTCTTCCTGCTCGATGAAGCCGTAGCCCTTTTCCGAGTTGAACCACTTTACGGTGCCGGTAGCCAAAACTTTTCTCCTTCGGGGCAGTAACCGGAGAGCACTGTGCGCTCCGTGTTGCCGCGATGATCAACCCGTCCGGAGGTACCGGATGTAAAAGTCCGCCTCTCGAAGACGCCTTTTCCAGACGGTCCCCGAACGAAGCACTTCAAGCTATGGGAGTCAAAACTGCAACTGTCCTCGACAGTAGCACGGTGGGGCCCGACCCCGTAACTCCCGTGTACGTAACGGCGGTACACGGCGACACTCCGTACAGGCGGCCGCAGGTCCGCGGGGAGTCGCGGCGTCAGCGCCCCACCGCGTACCCCTGCATCCCGCGCGGGTTCGCCGCCGCCGCGAGGACCCCGGTCCTCGGGTCCCGCGCGACGGCGCAGAGCCGCCCCTCCGACCACGCGGGGCCCACGGTGACCTCGTGCCCCCGCTCCCGCAGCCCCTCGACGACGTCCCCGCGCATACGTCCCTCGACGGTGACGGACGCCGGACGCATGGTGCGCGGGTAGAAGGAGCCGGGAAAGGACTCGGTGTGCCAGTTCGGCGCGTCGATGGCGCCCTGCAGGTCGAGGCTTCCGCGGACGGCGGGGCGGCTCATGGCGCCGAGGAGGAAGGTGAGCTGCCACTGATCCTGCTGGTCGCCGCCGGGGGTCCCGAAGGCGAGCACCGGCTCCCCGTCACGCAGCGCAAGGGACGGGCTGAGGGTGGTGCGGGGGCGCCTGCCCGGGGTGAGGGTGCCGGGCAGCCCGGGTGTCAGCCACGTCATTTGGAGCCTCGTCCCGAGGGGGAAGCCCAGCTCGGGTATGACGGGGTTGGAGTGGAGCCAGCCTCCGCTCGGCGTTGCGCTGATCATGTTGCCCCAGCGGTCGACGACGTCGATGTGGCAGGTGTCCCCGCGCGTGGCGCCGTTCCGGCCGACCGTCGGCTCGCCCGCGCCCGCCGCTTCGACGGGGACGTCGGGGCCCGGGACGGTGTAGGGAGGCAGCCGCGGTTCCGTGCCGGGGACGGGGGTGCCGGGGCGCAGCCGCGCGGAGGCCGTCTCGTCGATCAGGGCGCGGCGGGCAGCGGCGTACTCGGGGGAGAGGAGCGCGTCGAGCGGGGCCGGCGAGGCGTCCCCGTACCACGCCTCCCGGTCGGCCATCGCGAGCTTGGTCCCCTCCACGAGGCGGTGGACGCAGGCGGGGTCCTCCGGGTCGTAGGCGAAGTCCTCGGGCAGGAGGGCGAGTTGCTGGAGGAGGCTCGGCCCCTGGGACCAGGCGCCCGGCTTGCAGACCGTCCAGTCGCCCGCGTCGAGGCTGGCGGGTTCCTCGTACGTGGCGCGCCAGGCCGCGAGGTCGTCCCCGGTGAGCGTGCCCGTGTGCCGTTCGCCCAAGGTGTCGAGCGTGGGGCGGGCCGCGGCGCCGAGCAGCGCCTCGGCCACGAAGCCCTCGCGCCAGACGCGGCGTGCGGCCTCGATCTGCTCCTCGCGGTCGGGCCCCGCGGCCTCGGCCTCGGCGAGTAGGCGGCGCCAAGTCGACGCGAGTGCCGGGTTTTTGAGCAGTTCGCCGGGTGCGGGCGGGCGGCCGTGCGGGAGGTAGACGGAGGCGGAGTCGGTCCACTCGGTCGTGAACAACTCCCGTACCGTCGAGACGGTTTCACCGATGCGTTCGACGGCGGGGACGCCGCGTTCCGCGTAGCCGACGGCGTAGTCGAGCACGGTGCGCAGGCTGCGGGTTCCGTGGTCGCGGAGGAGGAGCATCCAGGCGTCGAAGGCACCGGGCACCGCGGCGGCGAGCGGGCCCGTCCCCGGGACGAGGGAGAGGCCGAGCGAGGTGTAGTGCGCGACGGTCGCCCCCTGGGGCGCGACGCCCTGCCCGCAGAGGACGCGGACGGGGCCGCCGGCGGGTGCGAGGAGCGCGGGCACTTCTCCCGCGGGACCGTTGAGGTGCGGTTCGGCGACGTGGAGGACGAAGCCGGCGGCGACTGCCGCGTCGTAGGCGTTGCCGCCGTCCTCCAGGATCGCCATGGCGGTCTGCGAGGCGAGCCAGTGGGTGGACGAGGCCATGCCGAAAGTGCCCTGGAGGGTGGGGCGGGTGGTGAACACGGGTGCGTGGCCTCCTGGTCGGGGGTTGCGGGTGGGCTACAACTGCGGCGGTGTGCCGTCCTCGTCGACGCGGTGGCAGGCGACCTGGCGCGGGACCGGGCCCGGCAGCGTGCGCAGGGCCGGCGGTTCGACGCGGCAGCGGTCGACGGCCGCGGGGCACCGCTCGTGGAAGCGGCAGCCGGCGGGGGGCGCAAGCGGGCTCGGCGGGTCGCCCTGGAGCACGACGCGCCGGCGGGAGCGCTCGACGGCGGGGTCGGGCACGGGGACGGCGGAGAGCAGCGCCGCGGTGTAGGGGTGTCGCGGGGAGGCGAACAGGTCGGCGGTCGGTGCCTGTTCGACGATCTCGCCGAGGTACATCACCGCGATCCGGTCGGCGACGAACTCGACGGCGGAGAGGTCGTGCGTGATGAAGAGGCAGCCGAAGCCGCGGTCCCGCTGGAGGTCGGAGAAGAGGTTGAGGACGGCGGCCTGTACCGAAACGTCCAGCGCCGAGGTCGGCTCGTCGGCGACGAGGAGCCGCGGTTCGACGGAGAGCGCACGGGCGAGGGAGACGCGCTGCCGCTGGCCCCCGGAGAGCTCGTGCGGCCGCCGCCTCGCCGACTCGGGGCGCAGCCCGACGAGTCGGAGGAGTTCGGAGACGCGGCCCTGCAACTCTTCACCGTGCGCGAGACGGTGGAGCCGCAGCGGCTCCGCCACGATGCGCTCGACGGTCATCCGCGGGTCGAGGGAGGCGGACGGGTCCTGGAAGACGAGGTGGAACCCGCGACGCAGCGGACGCAGCGCCCGCCGGGAGAGCCGTGTGATGTCCGTCCCGTCGACGCGGACCGTGCCCTCCGTCGGCCGGTCCAGCCGCACGGCGCACTGCCCGACGGTCGACTTGCCCGACCCCGATTCGCCCACGAGCCCGAGGACTTCGCCCCGCGCGACGGCGAGGCTGACGCCGTCGACGGCACGGACGGTCCCGCCGCGTACGGCGAAGTGCCGTACGAGCCCGTCGAGTTCGAGTGCGGACGGGGCAACGGGTGCCGACGGTGCGTGGGTCATGGCGTCCCCTCCGGTTCCGGGTGCCAGCAGGCGACGAGGTGGCGCTCGCCTTCGGGGTGCGGGCGTGCCGTGGTGCACCGCTCGTCGGCCCGGTCGCAGCGGGGCGCGAACGTGCAGTGGTCGGCGCGTTCGGTCAGGGCGGGGACCATGCCGGGGATCTCCGTGAGCCGTCCGCCCTCCGGCGGCGTGCCCGGCCTCGGTACGGCGGCGAGGAGGCCGCGGGTGTACGGGTGGCGGGGCGAGGCGAACAGCTCGTCCGCGGTGGCGTGTTCGACGGGCCGCCCCGCGTACATCACGAGGACGCGGTCGGCGGTGTGCGCCACGACGCCGAGGTCGTGCGTGATGAGGACGACGGCCGTGCCGAGCCTCGTGCGGAGCGAGTCGAGGACGTCGAGGACGCCGGCCTGGACGGTGACGTCGAGCGCCGTGGTGGGCTCGTCCGCGATGAGGACGGCGGGATCGCAGGCGACGGCGACGGCGATCACGACGCGTTGGCGCATGCCGCCCGAGAGCTGGTGCGGGTACTCGTCGACGCGTCGGCGCGGTGCGGGTATCCCGACGAGCGAGAGCAGTTCGACGGCCCGCTCCCGCGCCTCGCGCCGTCCCAACTTCTGGTGCCTGCGCAGGACTTCGGTGATCTGCCGCCCGACGGTGAGGACGGGGTTGAGCGAGGTCATGGGTTCCTGGAAGACCATCGACAGCTCGCTGCCGCGCACGGCACGCAGCTCCGCCTCGCTCGCGCCGGCGAGCTCCCGCCCGCCGAGACGGACCGAGCCCGTGACCTTCGCGGCCTCCGGCAGCAGTCCCAGCACGGCGAGCGAGGTGACGGACTTCCCGCACCCCGACTCCCCGACGACGGCGAGGACTTCGCCCGCCCGCACGTCGAAGGAGACGCCGTCGACGGCGTGCACGGTCCGCTCGCCCGCGAAGGTGACGGCGAGGTCCCGCACCCGGAGCACCGGCTCGGTGTCGATCATCTGCCGCCTCTCTTGGGGCCCTTGGGGTCGAGTACGTCGCGTACGCCGTCGCCGAGGAGGTTGAAGGCGAGCGTGGCGGCGACGATGGCGATGCCGGGGAAGACCGCCATCCACGGTGCGGCGGCGATGTACGGCTGGGCGCCGGAGAGCATGACCCCGAGCGAGGGATCGGGCGGTTGGACGCCGAGGCCGAGGAAGCTGAGCAGCGCTTCGCTGATGATGGCCGCCGGGATGCCGACGGTCGCCTGAACGAGCAGCGCGGACGTCGCGTTCGGCAGCACGTGCCGGAAGAGGACGGTTCCGGGGCCGCCGCCCGACGCCAACGCCGCCTGCACGTAGTCGAGATGCTTGAGCCGCAACGTCTCCGCCCTTGCCACGCGCACCACTTGGGGGACGAGCGAGACCCCGATGGCGATGGTGGCGTTGAGCAGCGAGGGCCCGAGCACGGCGGCGAGGCCGACGGCGAGCACGAGGAAGGGAAAGGCGAGGAGCGTGTCCGTGACGCGGGAGACGACGGAGTCGGTGAACCGCTCGTAGTAGCCGGCGACGAGTCCCAGCGGCACCCCCACGAGGAAGGCGAGGACCACGGCGAGGACGCCTACCTGCATCGACGCGCGTGCCCCGTGGATGACGCGGGAGAGCTGGTCGCGCCCGAGGTCGTCGGTGCCGAGCCAATGCGACCAGCCGGGGCCCTGGAGGGCGGCCTGGAAGTCGGCGCGCGCTGGGTCGTACGGCGCGAGGAGCGGCGCGGCCGCGGCGGCGAGCACGAAGACGACAGCGACCGTGCCGCCCGCCAACACCGGTCCGTTTCCTGCCAGTCGGCGCCACAGCGGCGTGTCGCGGCCGGCGGCGAGTTGCGTGTTCACCGGGCGCCTCCCAGCCGTATGCGCGGGTCGATGAGGGAGTAGAGGAGGTCGACGGCGAGGTTGACGAGGATGTAGGCGGTGGCGGTGAAGAGGACGACGCCCTGGACCATGGCGTAGTCCCGCGTGAAGACGGCGTCGATCATCAGCTTCCCGAACCCGGGAAGGACGAAGATCTGCTCGGTGACGACGGCCCCCGAGATGAGCTGCCCGAGCTGGAGGCCGAGCACGGTGACGACGGTGATCAGGGAGTTGCGCAGCGCGTGTCCGCCCGTCACCTGCCAGGGCGAGAGCCCTTTGGCGCGCGCGGTGCGCACGTAGTCGGCGGAGAGCGATTCGAGCATCGCCGCCCGCGTCTGCCGCATCACGACGGCGGCGAGCCCGGTGCCGAGGACGACGGCGGGCAGGACCATCCGCCGCAGGTTCTCCGCCGGGTCCGTGCCGAACGGCACGAACCCCGAAGCGGGGAAGAGCGGGAGGGCGATGGCGAAGCCGAGGATGAGCACGATGCCGAGCCAGAAGTTCGGCACGGAGAGCCCGAGCAGCGCCACGGTGCTCGCCGCCCACTCCGCCGGCTTCCCCCTTCTGACGGCCGCGACGACGCCGGCGCCGATGCCGAGCACCACGGCGAACAGCAGGGAGAACAGGGCGAGTTCGAGGGTGACGGGGAGCGCGTCGAGGATCGCGTCGAGGACGGGCAGTCCGGTGCGTGCGGAGGTGCCGAGGTCGCCCGTCAGCGCGTGCTGGACGTACCGTGCGTACTGGACGGCGATGTTGTCGTCGAGGCCGTACTCCGCGCGGATCGCGGCGAGCGCCTCGGGCGTCGTCTCCTCGCCCGCCAGGGCCCGCGCGGTGTCCCCCGGCATGGCGCGGACGCCGACGAAGACGACGATGCTGACGAGGACGAGCGTCACGCCTGACTGGCCGAGCCTGCGCAGCAGGTAGCGGGTCACTCCCCGCCTCCCCGGACGTAGCCGGCACGGTCGAGGCGGATCAACCCGTCCCCGTAGACGCGCAGGCCCGCCACGTCCTCGGAGGCGACCACGTAGTTGCGCTCGCGGTAGAGGTAGATGACGGGGCGCTTCTCGCCCGCCGCCGCGGTGAGTCGGCGGTAGATGCGCTTGCGTTCCGCCGGGTCCGAGGTGCTGCTGCCCTCGCTCACGAGGCGGTCGACACGCGGGTCGCTGAACGCCGACCGGTTCTCCGAGCCGCCGCTGCCGACGAACGCGTCGACGTTGCCCGCCGGATCGAGCCGCCCCGACCAGCCGAGCGCCGCGGCCTGGAAGTCGCCGCGGTCGGCGTGTTCGAGAAGGGTGGCGAACTCGGTGGGGCGGAGGGTGACGTCGAACCCTGCCTCGCCCGCCATGGCTTGGACGACCTGCCCGAGCCGCAGGTGCTCGGCGGTGGTGGAGATGGTGAGTTCGACGGGCACTTCGCCCTTCACCCTCCCCTCCGACCGTGCCTCGCGCACCAGTTGGCGCGCGCGGTCCAGGTCGCGTCCGGAGCAGTCGGCGCGGGTGCCGAGTTGGCTGGAAGGGGCCACGGGCCCGCAGGCGGTGTCGTACATGCCCTGGAAGACGATCTGGTTGATGAGGTCGCGGTCGAGGGAGAGCTCGAACGCCTCGCGCAGCTTCGCGTCGCCCGCGAGGGCACCGCCGACGTCCTTCGGATCGCCCGGCTTCTCGCCGACGCCGCGGGTGTTGGCCAGGTTGACGGTGATGCCCTGGTAGCCGAGCGTCGGCGAGTTGAAGACGCGCAGTCCCTTCTCGGTGAGTGCGCTCTGCACCTCGAGCGGCGCCGTCTGGTCGCTCAACTGGGCTTCGCCGGAACGCACGTTGGCGAGGCGGACGTTGCCGTCGACGATCGTCCGGAAGACGACGCGGTCGAGGCGGACCTTCTTCGCGTCGTAGTAGCGCGGGTCCCGCTCCAGCACGATCCGGTCGCCCGTCACCCGCTCGACGAAGCGGAAGGGGCCGACGCAGGACGGGTGAGCGGCGAAGTTCTTCCCGTGCTTGCGCAGGGCGCGGGGCGACATCACCATGCCGGAGCGGTCGGCGAGCGCGCCGAGGAGCGGTTCGTAACTCTTCTTCAGGTGGATGCGGACGGTGTCGCCGCGTGCCTCGACGGCGGTGACGGGCTCGAGTTCGCTGGCGCGTGCGGACGCGGGAAGGTTGCGGTGGCGGAGCAGGGAGGTGCGGACGGCTTCGGCGTCGAGCCGGGTGCCGTCGCTGAAGCGGACGCCCTCGCGCACGGGGATCGTGACCAGCCGGCCGCCGCGGCTCACCTCGGGCATTCCGGCGGCGAGTTGGGGACGTATGCGGTTGTGCGCGTCGGTGTCGTAGAGCTTCTCGCACATCGAGGCGAAGACGGAGCGGCCGACGAGCGTGCTGCCGAGGCTCGGATCGAGCTTGTCCGGGTCGGACTTGAGGGCGACGGTGAGCGTTCCGCCGTCGGCGACCGGCCGGTCGTCGGCCATGCGGACGGGACCGACCTCGGTCGCGGCGGTGCTGAGCGGGGCGCACGCCGAGCCGAGGAGGGCGAGCACGGCGGCCGCGACGCCGGCTGCCGTGCGTCGGCGATGGCGCGGTGGGGTACGCAAGTGGGCCCACCTCCCGGTGAGTTCGGGGCTCCTCGGTGATCGAGTGCGGCCGAACGTATGCGCTGGAAGGCGGCATGGCAAGAGTCGGGACAGCGCCGGCGTACGCGGCTGACCTGCTGGATTGCGCCTGTGTTACGGGAGGTTCGGCGTCGCGCCGCCGTATCGGTGCGTGGCTGCGGGCGGCCGGCGCGGGCGTGCACCGCCGTCGCGTACGACTGTCCACGCGCCGCCTCCCTCCCGCGCGGGCGGCAGGAGGGAGGCGAGGGGCGGGGGATCAGGCCGCCGCGCGGAACCGGCGCAGCCGCAGCGAGTTCCCGACGACGAAGACCGAGGAGAAGGCCATGGCGGCGCCCGCGATCATCGGGTTGAGCAGCCCCGCCGCCGCCAGCGGAAGCGCGGCGACGTTGTAGGCGAAGGCCCAGAACAGGTTGGACTTGATGGTGCCCAGAGTGCGCCGGGAGAGGCGGATGGCGTCGGCCGCGGCGCGCAGGTCGCCGCGGACGAGGGTGAGGTCGCCCGCCTCGATCGCCGCGTCGGTCCCCGTGCCCATCGCGAGCCCCAGGTCGGCCTGGGCGAGCGCGGCGGCGTCGTTGACGCCGTCCCCGACCATCGCGACCGAACGACCCTGCTGCTGAAGGCGCTTGACGACCTCCACCTTCTCCTCGGGCAGCACCTCTGCGGTCACCTCGTCGACGCCGACCTCCGCCGCTACGGCTTCGGCGACGGCGCGGTTGTCGCCGGTGAGCAGGACGGGCGTGAGCCCGAGGCCCTTCAGCCGTTCGATCGCCTCGGCGCTCGTCTCCTTCACCGCGTCGGCGACCTCCAGGAGGCCGCGCGCCTCGCCGTCCCAGGCGACCGCGACGACGGTGCGACCGGCCTGCTGCGCAGCCGACTTGGCCTCCCGGAGCGCCTCCGGAACCTCGATCGCCCATTCGGCGAGGAGCTGCTCCCGACCGACGAGGACGGCGTGCCCCTCCACGACGCCCTGGACGCCGAGCCCCGGGACGTTGGCGAACTGCTCGGGAGTCGGCAGCGCACCCGCGCGCTCCTTCGCGCCGGCGGCCACCGCGCGCGCGACGGGGTGCTCGGAGGCGTCCTCCAGCGCGCCCGCGAGCCGCAACAACTGCTCCTCCTCCGCGCCTTCCGCCGCGTGCACGCCCGAGAGGGCCATCCGTCCCGTGGTGACGGTGCCGGTCTTGTCGAGGACGACGGTGTCGACCCTGCGGGTGGACTCCAGCACCTCGGGCCCCTTGATGAGGATGCCGAGCTGCGCCCCGCGCCCGGTGCCGACCATGAGGGCCGTGGGCGTCGCGAGGCCGAGCGCGCAGGGGCAGGCGATGATCAGCACGGCGACGGCTGCCGTGAAGGCCGCGGTGAGCCCGGCGCCCGTGCCGAGCCAGACCCCGAACGTTCCGAGCGCCAGCACGATCACGGCGGGGACGAAGACCGCGGAGATCCGGTCGGCGAGGCGCTGCGCCGCCGCCTTGCCGTTCTGCGCCTCCTCCACCAGCTCGGCCATCCTGGCGAGCCGGGTGTCGGAGCCGACCCTGGTGGCCTCGACGACGAGGCGTCCGCCCGCGTTGAGCGTCGCCCCCGTGACCGCGTCGCCCTCGGCGACCTCGACCGGCACCGACTCTCCCGTGAGCATCGAGGCGTCGACGGCGGAGGCGCCCTCGGCGACGGTGCCGTCCGTGGCGATCTTCTCGCCCGGCCGCACGAGGAAGCGGTCACCGACGGCGAGCCGGTCCGTCGGGACCCGCTCCTCGCGGCCCCCGCGCAGGACGGTGACCTCCTTGGCGCCGAGCTCCAGGAGCGTCCTGAGCGCGTCCCCCGCCCTGCGCTTCGAGCGCGCCTCGAAGTACCGGCCGGCGAGGAGGAACGCGGTGACGCCGGCCGCCGCCTCCAGGTAGATGTTGCCCGCGCCGTCGGTCCTGGCGATCGTCAGCTCGAAGGGGTGCACCATGCCCGGCATGCCGGCCGTCCCGAAGAAGAGCGCCCAGAGCGACCAGAGGAACGCGGCCGAAGTGCCCACCGAGACAAGGGTGTCCATGGTCGCGGCGCCGTGCCGTGCGTTGGTCCAGGCGGCGCGGTGGAAGGGCCATCCGCCGTAGACGACGACGGGGGCGGCGAGCGTGAGCGAGAGCCACTGCCAGTACTCGAACTGGAGCGGAGGGATCATCGCCATCGCGATCACGGGGACCGCGAGCACGACGGCGGTGAGCAGACGCTGCCGGAGCGTGCGCAGCTCCGCGTCGGCCGCGGACTCCTCGCCGCCGTCGTCCGTGCCCCGCTTCTCGGGGCGGCGCGCGCTGTAGCCCGTCGCCTCGACGGTGGAGATCAGGTCGTCCACGGAGACCCCCTCCCCGTAGACGACCCTGGCCTGCTCGGTTGCGTAGTTGACGCTCGCCTCGACGCCCTCCATGCGGTTGAGCTTCTTCTCCACCCGGGTCGCGCACGAGGCGCAGGTCATGCCGCCGATGGCGAGTTCGACCCGGGAGGGGGCGCTGGTCGTCGGGCTGGTCATGGGTGCTCCTCGCGTGGGGTGGTGGGTGCCGGGCCGGTCGGCCCCGAGCCGGGGCGGGGGCTGAGGCAGGGCGGGGCCATGGCGACTCCTGGGGTCTCGTGGACAGGCGAGCGGTGTGGAAACCGTCGCTGTCATGTATACCCCTCGGGGGTATGCGATGCAAGGGCGGGGCGGCCTGGCTGCGTACCCGGCGGGGGTATGGCGCGGGGAGCGGCGAACTCGCCTCGGCGGTACGGAAGTTGCGCGGCACCCCGCCCGCCGCGCCCCCTCCCCGTGCGCCCGGGCCCGGGGCGGCGGAGGATGGTCCGGGCGCGGGCGGGGGTTGGTGGCCGGAAGTCTCGGCGGAGGAGATATCTTGATATCGAGACGATGTAGACGCGAAGCGGAGTACCGGTGACTGACTCGACCATCATCTATACGCAGACCGACGAGGCCCCGGCCCTGGCGACGTACTCGTTCCTCCCCGTGATCGAGGCGTACGCCTCGACCGCAGGCGTTGCCGTGGAGAGCAGGGACATCTCCCTTTCCGGGCGGATCATCTCCCAGTTCCCCGAGTGGCTCCGCGAGGACCAGCGGGTCGAGGACGCGCTCGCCCAGCTCGGAGAGCTGGCCAAGACGCCCGAGGCCAACATCATCAAGCTGCCGAACATCTCGGCGTCCATCCCGCAGCTCAAGGCGGCCGTGGCCGAGCTCCAGGAGCACGGCTACGCACTGCCCGACTACCCCGACGACCCGCAGACCGACGAGGAGCGCGACATCCGCGCCCGCTACGACAAGGTCAAGGGCAGCGCCGTCAACCCCGTCCTGCGCGAGGGCAACTCCGACCGCCGCGCCCCCGCCTCGGTGAAGAACTACGCCAAGGCGAACCCGCACCGCATGGGCGCGTGGACGCCGGAGTCCAAGACCAACGTCGCGCACATGGACGGCGACGACTTCCGCTCCACCGAGAAGTCCGCCGTCCTGGAGAAGGACGACTCGCTCCGGATCGAGCTCGTCGGCGACGACGGCAGCACCACCCTGCTCCGCGCCGCCGTCCCGGTCCTCGCCGGCGAGGTCGTCGACGCGGCCGTGCTCCGCGTCGCCGCGCTGCGCGAGTTCCTCACCGCGCAGGTCGCACGCGCCAAGGCGGAGGGCGTGCTCTTCTCCGTCCACCTCAAGGCGACGATGATGAAGGTCTCCGACCCGATCATCTTCGGGCACGCGGTGCGCGCGTTCTTCCCCAAGACCTTCGCCACGTACGGTGACAAGCTCGCCGCGGCGGGGCTCACCCCGAACGACGGGCTCGGCGGCATCTTCAAGGGCCTGGAGTCGCTCCCCGACGGTGCCGAGATCAAGGCGTCCTTCGAGGCGGAGCTCGCCGAGGGCCCGGACCTCGCCATGGTCGACTCGCACCGCGGCATCAGCAACCTGCACGTGCCGAGCGACGTGATCGTCGACGCCTCCATGCCGGCGATGATCCGCACCTCGGGGCACATGTGGAACAAGGACGACCAGGAGCAGGACGCCCTCGCCGTCATCCCGGACAGCAGCTACGCGGACGTCTACCAGGTCGTCATCGACGACTGCCGCGCCCGCGGCGCGTTCGACCCGTCGACGATGGGCTCCGTGCCCAACGTCGGCCTGATGGCGCAGAAGGCCGAGGAGTACGGCAGCCACGACAAGACCTTCGAGATCCCGACCACGGGACAGGTGCGGGTCCTCGACGGCGCGGGCGAGCTCGTCCTCGAACAGGCCGTCGCCGAGGGCGACATCTTCCGCATGTGCCAGACCAAGGACGTGCCGATCCGCGACTGGGTCAAGCTCGCCGTCAGCCGCGCCCGCGCCACCGGCGACCCGGTCGTCTTCTGGCTCGACGAGGACCGCGCGCACGACGCCAACCTCATCGAGAAGGTCCGCACCTACCTCCCCGAGCACGACACGGAGGGCCTGCAGATCGAGATCATGTCGCCGGTCGAGGCGACGCGGTTCTCCCTCGACCGCATCCGCCGCGGCGAGAACACCATCTCGGTCACCGGCAACGTGCTCCGCGACTACCTCACCGACCTCTTCCCGATCCTGGAGCTCGGCACCAGCGCCAAGATGCTCTCGGTGGTCCCGCTCATCAACGGCGGCGGCCTCTTCGAGACGGGCGCGGGCGGCTCGGCGCCCAAGCACGTCCAGCAGCTGCTCGAGGAGAACTACCTGCGCTGGGACAGCCTCGGCGAGTTCCTCGCGCTGGCGGTGAGCTTCGAGCACCTCGCGCAGAAGACGGGGAACGCGCGCGCCCAGATCCTCGCCGACACCCTGGACCGCGCCACCGGCACCTTCCTCCACGAGAACAAGTCGCCGAGCCGCAGGGTCGGCGGCCTCGACAACCGCGGCAGCCACTTCTACCTCGCCCTCTACTGGGCCAGGGAGCTGGCGCGGCAGATGGAGGACGCGCAGCTCGCCGAGGCGTTCGGCGGCCTCGCCGAGAAGCTCGGCGACCAGGAGGAGACCATCGTCGGCGAACTCGTCGGCGTCCAGGGCTCCCCGACCGACCTCGGCGGCTACTACCGCCCGGACGACGCCAAGGCCGGCGCCGTCATGCGGCCGTCGAAGACCCTCAACGAGGCGCTCGCAGGGCTGAACTGAGCCTCTCGCGTCACCGGCCGCATCCGCCTGGCGGGTGCGGCCGGAACGCCGTCGAGTTCAGCGGTTGCGGTCGTCATCCCTCCCTGGCGGGGGCGGCTTCGCCGGGTGATCCGGTGGACAGTCCCTTCCAACACCTCGGTTGGGGCGTTGACAGCGTTCGCATCGGCACGGTGGATAGGCCATGGGGCGTGCCGGCGGTTCGGTTTGTCCCTCCTCCGGAGCGACAAGCCTCGTCCGGGTCCACGTCCGTCCGCCGTCCCTGGACACGCGGATGGTCATCTCACTTGGGCTCATGACCCGCCCCCTGCGGTCCACGGCACGATGCTCCGCGCCCGTCGGAAACGCTCGGACTCGGCGCGGGAGGCCGCCTCCGCAACCCGCGTCGGGCGTACGGACGAATCCGTTTCGGCCCGCGGTCCCGTCTCGGCTTGAGTCACTTTCGGCGCCACCCGCTTTGTGTCGTGGGTACACGGCAGGGGCCACGTCCCGACAGGAACCGAGGACCGCTGCCGTCCATCGACGGAAAAGTACGAGCCCTTCGGCGAATGACACAGGGGCGGCTTGTCCCACTTTCGGAGCGCGGTAGGGCGCAGTGTCCTATCAGTCGAGACGCAGGCGCCCCGCAAGGTCTGTGACCGGCGAGGTGCGGCGCCGCTCCCGGCCCCGCAATTCACCGACGAGCCGCCGGGCCGTGGCGTGGTACCGCATCCACTCCGGAGCCGCCTGTTCGGCGGTGAGCAGAGCCCGGACCGCCGATTCGTCTCGCTCAAGGTCCGAAAAGGCGAGCGCCCGGTCGACGTGGAAGCGTGCTCTCCACGTCGGAGGCAGTTCTCCGAGCCCCGGAACGAGGCGGGCAGCCGCTACGGCCTCCGCGTTCCTCTCCATCTCCACAAGGAAGTTGACTTTTGCCACGCCCGCGTTGGATGGGCCGAACGGAGTCGCGTAGTCCGTTCTGTCCGCGCCGATGCTCGCTGCGGCACCCGTCGCCAGTCTCAGCAGCTCCTCGACCCGGTCGTACTGAGCGGCGCCCTGCCTCACGGTAGCGGTAGCCGCTCGCAACAGCAGAATCCCCCACAAGGACAGATCAACAGGGGCCGCGCGAAAGCCCGGTTCGACTCTGTCCGCATGGGCGAGGGCGACGCGCCGTGCGTCCTCAAGACGGCCCTGCTTGGTGAAGACCCACGCGAGGGTCGAAGCCCCGATGGTTTTCAGACGCGGCTCGTCAGCGTGGTGCGCGGCGACGGCGGCGCGTTCCATCGCGGTGAACGCGGCGTCCTCTTTCCGCAGTGCGGCGAGTGTGGTTGCCGCTACTTGATATGCCTCGGCGAGCACCGCGTATGCTGCCCGTCGATCATCGCCCTGGTGGTGGTGTGCCGCTGTGCGCGCGTCACGAATGAGCTGCGGCAGAACACCACCGATGGTCCCCAACCGCCCTTCTCGCCGGACTCGTTCGATCGAACGCAACGCTGCGCGCAGGCTGTCCGCGGAGGGCGGCTCTTCAGGGTCGTCGTCCTCGCCGAGGAGATCGGAAACGGGCGAGACGGCCTGTCGCAGCGCGAGCACGGAAGGGGAATCACCGTGCGGTCGCGCTTCGAACGTCGTGGGGGCTCCCACAAGAGCCGACACGTCGACATCGAGGGCACGAGCAAGCTGGTTCAGCGTGGACATGCGGGCAGTCAGCCGTCGGTTCTGCTCCAGTTTCCGCACCGTGTCGACCGACACGCCAGCGGTCTCGGCCAGACCTTCCTGCGTCATCTCCCGACGTGCACGGAGCCGGCCGATCCGGTCTCCGATGCTCGCCGCGTACTCGTCGCTCACGGTCACCCCCGCCAGGTGGATGTTCCACCACGCTACGCCCGGTTTCGGGTGACCGGGCAAGGCCGAGCCGCCTCGATGAAGGAGCCGCCGTCCCGCCGACGCGAACGCGCCGGCGGGACGGGGCGTTTCACCCCCCGTCGCCCAGCAGCGTCCGCAGTTCGGTGAGGGCCTGGCCGAGGCGGTCGGCGAAGGTGTGCATCTGTTCCGCGACCGTCTGCGGGGTGCTCAGGTAGAGGTGGAAGCGGTCGGGGAGGAGTACGTAGGCGACTCCGATGCACTGGGGGCTCGTCGAGCCGAAGCCGAAGTACTGGATGTGTTCGGAGGGGGCCGAGCTGGTGGAGAGGTAGTCGCTGCGCATCGTCTGCCAGCCGGGGGTGCGGTAGAGCGAGGGTTGTTCGGTGACGCCGAGTTCCGGGCGGCGTTTGGCGATCAACTCCAGTTCCCAGAGGTGTTGTTCGGGTGCGTCGCCGGACTGGCACTGCTTGGCGCGGGTGGTGTGCGCCCGTGCGGCCGCGTGGAACGCCTCGCGTCGGCCCGCGTCGTCGACCGTGGGGTCGTCCATGGCCGCCACGAACCGGCGGATCTCCGGGGTGATGACGCGCATCGCCTCGGTGCGGCCCCACTGCCACTGCCTCGTCGCGATCGACTCGTAGGTGGCGCCGAGGCGGCCCTTGGCGCGCAAGTGGGCGAGCTGGAAGGCGAGTTGGACGAAGGCGTCGGGAGAGCAGCCGAGGGACTTCGCGGTGGTGCTGCCGAAGTCCTCGAAGGCGAGGGCGCGGGTGGTGGCGGCGGCGCCGTACGCCTCGAACGCGGCGGCTGCGTTGCGCGCCTGGGTGGCGAGCTGTTCGTCGAGGGTGAGCGGCAGCGGACGGAGCGGCGGAGTGCCCTGCTTGCGGGCGCCGGAGGCGTGGGAATGCTCGTCGGCGGGGGTGCCGAGGAGGTCGTCCACGAAGGCGAGGACGGTGGTGCCGTCGAGTTCGCAGTGCTCGACGTTGATGCCGGCCGTGCCGTCGGCGAAGACGACGAAGGTGAGCGCCTTGTCGAACCAGCGGTTGCCGCGGTCGCCGTGGAGGAGTTCGTCGCAGGCGTGCTGCGTGCCGGTGGGCGCCGACTCTTCCAGACTGACGCAGAAGAGGGCGGTCTCCAGGTCGTCGAGGGCCTCCGCGTTGCCGGGGGCGCAGGTGCGCAGGCGCTCCCGTGCCGCGGCCCATTCGGCGCGCGCCATCGTGGTGAGGTGGCCCGCCGGGGTGTCGCCCGGGCCTCCGGCGCCGGGGCGTCCGGCGCCTGCCTCGAGGGCGGCGTCGAGTCCGGCGCGGAGGTCGTCGAGGGCGTACGGGGTGCCGTCCGGTCCGAGGACGTCGAGGCGGAACAGGCCCCCGCGGTGGAAGACGACGATGTGCCGTGCCGTCGACGGGCCGGGCCACTCGGGCGTGTACGGCGTGCGGACGGTGTCCTGCTCGGTGCCCGGGATGCGGGTGGTGGAGAAGAGATGCTTGTGCTGCTCCATGGTCTGCGGCTGTCCGCGCTGCGAGACCGGCGGCAGCCGCTCCTCGTCGACCCGGAGCTTGTAGCCGACGGCGGAGGCCACGAGCCCGGCTGCGCGGTCCAGTTGGGCCTCGCCGGTCTCCTCGAAGAGGAAGAAGAAGTTGGCGTTGAGCGCGATGCGGTCCCTGCGGCCGAGGTAGCGGTACGGCCAGAAGGTGTCGAGCCAGCTGTGCACGCCCGGCGTCGCGTCGTACTCCTCCAGCGCGGCCTGAAGGGTGCGGCCCGCGCTGCCGGGGGCGAGGAAGGCCGCCACCTCGGCCTCGGTCGCGGCGCGTTCGTCTGCGGTGAGGAGCGGGCCGCACCATTCGAGGAACCTGGCGCAGCTCTGCTCCAGGGGCGGCAGCGGGACCCTGGGGAGGCGGTCCTCGTGCGCGAAGGTCGGGCGCTGTGCGTCCTGGGGTGTGTTCAACTCGTCCTCTTCCGGGGTGGGTCGGTTCTCCGGTGTGGTCATGCGGCGCGGGAGAGGAAGAGTTCGGCGTAGAGCCAGCCTTCTGCCTCCAGGCCGTCGGGCGAGACGCCGGCCGCCGTCATCGTGTCGAGCATCTGTTCCTGCTCCCGCGGCGACGCGAAGCGCCGTTGGCGGAAGACGCCGGGGAGGCGGTTGGTGCGGTACCCGAGTTCGTCGAGCGCCTGCTCGACGGGGGCGAAGGGGAACATCCGCAGGACGAAGTGGGCCATGGGCGGGCGGTGTTCGCCCTGCGCCCGCACGACGCGGGCCAGGGTGCGCTCGGTGACGTAGCCGAGGCAGCCGGTGGAGATCACGAGGTCGGCGCCGGCCAGGGCGGCCCGCTGCTCCGGCGTCGGATCGTGCGACTCGAGGTCCGCGTGGACGGCGTCGTGGAGGAAACCGGCGTCCAGGGCGTAGGCGAGCGCCTCGCCCGCGGTGTCGAGGCCGACGAACCGGGTGTGTTCGGCCGGCTGCCGCGCGCGGGCGAAGTCACGGTCGCGTGCCAGCAGCCGAGGGCGTCCGGAAGGGGTGCCGGGGGCCGCGTACCGGTCGTAGAGCTCGTCCATGGTGGTGTCGAACTGGAGGAGCGCCGCGTTGACGCCGTAGCCGCATCCGAGGTCGAGCACCTGCGGTACGGAGCCGGGGTGTGCCTCGCGGTGCTCGGTGAGGAGCTTGGCGAAGTACGGCTTCGCCGACTGCGGTACGCAGTAGTCGAGTGCGCGCAGGACGCGGAAGAACTCGACGGGGTCCGGGCGGTCGTAGATGCGGTCGAGCGAGACCTTGCCTGTTCGGTCGAAGTGCACGGGGCTGCGCTCCTGACGGGAGGGCGGAAGGGGATCAGTCCAGCAACTCGTCGCCGCGCACGCGGCGTTCGGCGTCGAGGTGCTCGGGGAGCGCGCGGCCGAAGAGCTGTCTGGTGCGGGCGACGCTGCCGACGACCCCTGGGCGCTCGCTGTAGGCGAAGATCGCGGAGTGCCTGGGGGTCGTCCCCGCGACGGGGCTCACCCGGTGGAGCGAGAAGCGCCCCTTGAAGAGCTGGAGATCCCCGGGGCGCAGCGGCAGCCGGTGGACGAGCCGCTCGCCGTTCCCCTCGACGACGTCCCTGACGTCGTCGAAGTGCTCGTCCTGCGCGGTGCGTATGCCGGGACAGTACTCGAACTCCCCGCCGTCCGGCGCCTCTTGGGTGAGCATGCTGACCGTGAACTCGTTGGTGTCGAAGTGCCAGGGGTGCTCCATGCCCGGCTCGACGACGTTGAGGACGAGAGCCGAGAGCGGGTCGGCGAGTTCGTGGAGGCGGGGGAGCTCGAAGCACTCGGCGAGGAAGGTTCGGAAGGTTGCGTCCCCGTAGAGGACGCTGATGAGGGTCTCGGGTGGGATGCGGTCGCGCGGTACGAACGCGTTGCCGCGGCGGAAGGGGATGCGTCCCGGATGGTCGGCGGGGAGGTCGTCGTCGACGGCGATGTTGTAGACGTTGACCGTCTCCACGTCGAAGTGCGCCCGGGGCGCGAGCCCCGCGCACTCGGCGCGCAGCTCCTCGTGGAGCTCGGCGCGGACGAAGTCGCGCAGGACGGTGCAGCCGCTCTCGGCGAGTTCGTGCCTCGCCTGCTCGACGAGGCGGCGGCGGGCGGGGGAGTCCGGCTCGGTGAGCGGGTAGCGCCCCGTGTCGACCACTCGCTGGAGCGTCGCTGCTTCGGCAGTGCTCATGGCTTCCTTCCGCGGAACGGCGGCTCGGTTTCCTCAACTTCACTGGCGAGTAACGTAGTTGAAGCTCCCACAGTGTTCACCGGTTGTCTGTGACTTCTCGCACGGCCGGGTGACCTCCACCGCGCGGGTGTGCGTGCGCAGCGGGCGCGCGAAAACCTGTTGGCGTCCGGCGTCACGGCTCGAGTACGGTCGGCGCCATGGACTTCCTCCCGCTCTACCACTGACGGCGACGGGCCTCGCCCGCCCCGCCGACGCACCGAGGACACGGCGCGACCGCCCCGGCCCTGCCGGCGCGGCGGTCGGCGCTGCCGGTGCGCCCCCACCGTCAGTAACGAGACACGAAACGAGTGAGCGTCCATGACCGCCCGTACCCCCCGGGGCCCTGCCCACATCGCGATGGTCGGCGTCCCGGCCGTCAGCCACGTCCTGCCCAGCCTCGAGGTGATCAGGGAGCTGGTCGCCCGCGGCCACCGCGTCACCTACGCCAACGACCCCGTCGTACGCGACCTGATCGAGGAGACCGGCGCGGAGCTCGTGCCCTTCGCCTCCACCCTCCCTGTCACCGACAACGACTGGCCCGACGACGCCATCGGCGCGATGGAGGTCTTCCTCGACGACGCGAGGAACGCCCTCCCGCAACTGCGCCCCTTCTACGAGGAGAACCCCGCCGACGTCTACCTCTACGACATCGGTGGGTTCGTCGGCCGCCTCCTCGCCGAGGTGCAGGGCCGACCGCAGGTCCAACTCTCCCCGACCTACGTCGCCTGGGAAGGGTATGCGGCGGAGGTCGGCGCGTACCTGTGGCAGCTTCCGGGCGCCGACGCCTACCTCGCCAAGTTCGCCGCCTGGCTCGCGGATTCGGGTGCGGCGACCACCGAAACCGAAGAGTTCATGAGCCTCCCGCCGAGGGTCCTCGCGATGATCCCGCGCGCGATGCAGCCGCACGCCGAGCGCGTCGACGAGCAGCGGGTGAGCTTCGTCGGCTCGTGCTTCTCCGCCCGTGCGGGGCAGGGGGAGTGGCGGCGGCCCGAGGGTGCGGAGCGGGTGCTGCTGGTCTCGCTCGGCTCCGCGTACACGAGGCAGCCGGAGTTCTACCGAAGCTGCGTGGCCGCTTTCGGCGGGCTGCCCGGCTGGCACGTGGTGCTCCAGATCGGGAAGTACGTCGAGCCCGAGGAGCTCGGCGAGGTGCCGGCGAACGTCGAAGTCCGGCAGTGGGTACCGCAGTTGGCGATTCTGGAGGAGGCCGACGCGTTCGTCACGCACGCCGGCATGGGCGGCAGCGCCGAGGGCCTCTACACCGGCACCCCGATGATCGCGGTGCCGCAGGACGTCGACCAGCCCGTCAACGCCGACCGGCTCGCGGAGTTGGGCGTGGCCCGCAGGATCGACACCGAGGAGGCCACACCCGAACGGCTCCGCGCCGCGCTCCTCGCGCTCACGGACGACCCCGAAGTCGCCCGCAGGTGCGAGGAATTGAAGCGCGAGTCCCGTGCCTCGGGCGGCACGCGGAGGGCCGTGGAACTCATCGAGGAACTGCTCGACTGACCCGCACGGGCCCCGGCGCCGCACCAGCGAAGCGGTACGGCGCCGGGGCCC
>NZ_AJTQ01000116.1 GCF_000262345.1 Streptomyces xiaopingdaonensis
CTCCCGCCATGGCCCCCGACACCCGCTCCACGGCCCGCTGCCAACGCTCCCTCGGCGACCCGGAGTTCACGTACCCGCTGTGGCCTCCCCAGGTGCGCGGCTGCCCCCGTACGGCGACGGACGACGTCGTCTATCCCGTGGAGGTGGACTACGCCTACGAGGAGGTCCCGCGCGGCCTCTTCGACGGGGCAGCCGCACCGGCCCCCGGGCTCGACCGGTGGGCGCCGCTGCTGCCCCCGCTCACCGCGCCGGGCCTGGGCGAGGGAGGGACGCCGCTGCTCGACCTCGGCGGCGGCGTCTGGCTCAAGGACGAGTCGCAGAACCCCACGTGGAGCCACAAGGACCGGCTCAACCGGATCACCGCGTCCGCAGCCGTCCACGAGGGCGCGCCCGGCGTGGTGGTCGCCTCCTCCGGCAACCACGGGGCCTCGGCAGCCGCCTTCGCGGCCCGGTCAGGACTGCGGTGCGTCGTCCTCGCCTCCGCGGAGGCGCCGCCGGCCGTCGCCTCGTTCCTGCGGGCCTACGGTGCGGTCGTGCTCCCGGTGCCCGTCGAGACGCGGTGGCCGCTGCTCTCGCGGATCAGCGAGCGGCTCGGCCTGCATCCCGTGAGCAACCAGACGCGCACGCACACGGGCCACGGCTTCGGGCCGGAGGGGTACAAGAGCGTCGCCTACGAACTCCACGGCCAACTCGGCGTCCCCGCCGCCGTGTTCGTGCCCACCGGGTACGGCGAACTCCTCTACGGTGTCTGGAAGGGATTCCGGGAGCTGCGGCTCCTCGGGGTGACCGACCGGCTGCCGCGGATGTACGCGTGCGAGCCGTCGGCAGGGGGACCGCTCGCCGCCGCCCTCCGCTCCGGGGCGCCCGCGGCGGTCGTACCGCCCGGCGCCTCCCGCGCGTACGGCGTCAACTGCACGGCGGGGGGCCACCGCGGAGTGCGCGCCGTGCGGGAGAGCGGCGGTGGCGCCTTGCTCGTCACCGACGACGAAATGGCCTCCGCCCAAACCGAGTTGGGCGCCGACGGGCTGTGGGTCGAGACGTCCTCCGCGGCCGGGCTCGCGGGCTACCGCCAGCTGCGTGCGGTGACGCAGTTCGACGGGCCCGTGGTGTGCCTCTCGACGTCGAGCGGCTTCAAGGACCTCGGTGTCGGCGAGCGCCCTCTGCGCCCCGTCGAGCCGACGTGGGAGGCGGTGGCGGGGGAGCTGCGGAGGGCAGGGCTGGGGTGACGGCTGCTCGCGGGCCGGGGCTACTGGCGTGGTGCGTGCGTCGGGGGTTCTCCGGGTGGACGCTGCGGGCGTTCGCCCGGTCGGTCGTGCCGGTTCGGAGGGCGGCCTTCGGCGGTTCAGGCGCGGACTCGGGTGCGGGCTTCACGGGCGGGGGCCGCGGTCGTGCCGAGCGGTCCCGGCCGGTGCTGAGGTGGCCCGTCCGGTGCGTCGGGTTTTTGGTGGACGGGTGCGCGTCGGGTGGCTGCTCGTTTCGGTGCGGAGGGTGGTCTCGGCGGTTCGAGTGCCGTGCTGGTGTGGTTCGACGGCCGGTGCGGGTGTGGTGAGGGCTGCTCTTTCGACGGCTGCGCCAGGTCGTTGCGGGGCTCGGGGCTGACCGGGGTTCGGACGGAAGGGCCGGCGCGCTCGGTGGCCGGGGTGCGGTGTGGGCAGGGCGCTTCTCGTGCGGTCGCGTCCGAACTGTCGGGGTGTCGACCCGCGGTGTGTGGGGAAGTCGGGTGCTCTCGGCGTCCGGCGGCTCCATGGTGGCGTTCGTGGCTTGAGTAGGGCGTCGGCGTCGCCGTGGGGCGGGCGTGGTGGGAGACGAGCCGGTTTCGCGGCGCGTCCGCGTACACGTGGGCGCGCGGTGCGTAGATGGCAGGATCGGCGTGACCGGCTGCGCCGGTGCACCGCTGTGGTGCCTCGGCGCGGGGCCGCGCTCGGGGGCGTGCCGGATGGGCGCGCCCGCCGGCGCGGCGGACTGGCGGCCGGAGTGACGAGCAGCGCGCCCGAGAGGCGCCGGAGAGGGCGGAGAACGATGGACTCCGAGGAATGGGACCGGCGTTACACGGAGACGGAGTGGATCTGGAGCGCCGACCCCAACGTCTGGGTGGTGCGCGAGGCTTCCCCGCTGGCGCCGGGGCGCGCGCTCGACCTGGCGGCGGGCGAGGGCAGGAACTCGGTCTGGCTCGCCGAGCACGGATGGCGCGTCGACGCGGTCGACTTCTCCGCCGTCGCCCTCAACCGCGCCGACCGCCTCGCCGTGCACCAGGGCGTGGAGATCACGACGCACCACGCGGACGTCAGCGACTTCGCACCCGAGCCCGCGGCGTACGACCTCGTCCTCCTCTCCTACCTCCACCTGCCGGGACCCGAGCAGTCGCGGGTCCTGCACACGGCGGCGGAGGCGGCGCGCGTCGGTGGGACGCTCCTTCTCGTCGGGCACGACGTGGACAACCTCGAGCACGGCACCGGGGGGCCGCAGGACGCGACGGTCCTCACCTCCGTCGAGCAGGTGACCGGGGCGTGGAGGGAGCATGCGCGGATCGAGTACGCGGCGGTGGAGCGGCGGACGGTGCGGCAGGAGGGCATGCCGAAGGACGGCGTCGAGGCGTTGGACACGGTGGTGCGCGCCGTGCGCGAGTGAGCCGGCCGGGGGCGCGGGACCCGTCGCTGCCCAGCGGCTTGCCGTCCGGTTCCGTGGTGGTCGTGCCTTCGCCGGGGCCGTCGTGCTGCGTTCGGGGCGGCGAGCGGGTGGCCTTGCGCGTGTCCGGTCGGCCCGCTGCGGAGCGGCATCGAAGGGCGTGCCGTTCGCGGTGGCGGAGCCGCTGCTCGTCGGATCGCTCGCGGACGGACGAGCAGGGCAGGGTCAGCGTGGGCCGGGACCGGGCGGGTCGGGGACGCGCGCTCTTCGGGGCAGTGGCCGCGCTCCGCCCGTGCCGGGTACGTCCGCGTGGCCGACCCGATCACGTACCGCGGTGCACCCCCCTGCGCGCAGAGGGCGCACCGCGGCGCCCACGGGCGGGGCGGGCGCCGCCCCACAGCCGGGGCTGTGG
>NZ_AJTQ01000117.1 GCF_000262345.1 Streptomyces xiaopingdaonensis
CCGTGCGCGGTTCGGTCAGCCGATGCTGAAGTCGAAGTCGGTGACGTACCAGTCGCCCTTGATCTCGGAGACCTTCGTCTTGGCGTCGATCTGGTCGGCCTTGATCCCGGTGGAGTTGGCCGCGATGGTCTCGTTCAGGGGCTTGCCGTTGACGGTGACCTTGTCGGCGGGGACCTCAGCCTCGCCGCCGGAGGCCGGGACCTTGTCGACCTCCACCTTCGGTTCCTTCGAGGCCGGCTTGGGCGAAAGGGCCTCCTGGAACTTCATGACACCCGACTTCAGCTTCTTCACGTCGGGCGAGTCGCTGCTGCACGTCGACGGGCTGCCGACCTTCCCGGAGTCCGGCTCCGCCATCACCAGGCACGCCTCCTGCGGCTTGCCGTTGATCACCGCGGTGACCCACGTGGCGACCGCCTCCTGGGGCGTGGACTGACGGACCTCGGAGGGCTGGGATGCCGAACCGTCGTCCTTGCCCTTGTCGGAGTCCTGCTCGGCGGTCGGGCTGCTCGGCGCCGGCTTCCCGTCCGCGGGTTCGGGTTCGCTCGAGCACCCTGTGACGCCCAGGAGTGCCGCCGTCGCGGCGACACCGGCTATCCAGCCGGCAGTGCTCTTCGTGCTGTTCTTTGTCATCCCCACTTACCCTTCCATACGGCGCCGACCTGCCTTGACGCCGCCCGACTCGTGCCGGTCGAGGCACCGGAACGAACACGAGGACGAGGCAGACGACAACCGATCACCTCGATCGGTCGGTGGCGCCTCGGTGACGGTGCTTCGTCTCCGTGGACGGCCAACCGGGCCGGATCGGTTGCGGCTCGGCCGGGGACGATGCACATGAGGCGTCGACGAGTCCGAGACGGCAGCTGTGCCGGAGGGCGCAGTCGGCCGCGTCGTCGGCGGGCTGCCGGGGACGGAAGCGCAGGGCGGCTCATCGGCTCGCACGCGGACGGTACTGCTGTCTTCCCGGGGCGTCCCTTCGGCGTCCGTCGCCCCGGCGTACGCTGACGCGCGCCGGCGTTGCCGCGTCCCAAGGGAGGTCGTGTCGGGTGGAGTTGACGGTGCTCGGCGGTTCCGGTGCGTGGCCGGTGGCCGGACAGGGATGCAGCGGCTACCTCGTCGAGCACGGCGGGTTCCGTCTGCTGCTCGACCCCGGCTACGGGGTGCTTCCGGAACTCCTGCGCCACACGCACCCGCACGCAGTCGACGCCGTGTACGTCACCCACGGTCACCCCGACCACTGCGCGGACCTCAACCCGCTGCTGCGTGCCCGGGCGCTCACCGACCCGCCCGCGCCCCCGCTGCCGGTCCACGCGCCCGTCGGAGCCCTTGACGCCGTACTCGGCCTCGACCGCCCCGGGCTCCTCGAACCGGCGCTGGACCTGCGGGAGTTCGCGCCGGGCGACACCCTCCGCCCGGGCCCGCTCCTCGCCTCCACCTTCGACCTCCCCCACTCCCTCCCGAACGCCGGCGTCCGCCTCGAAGCCCCCGGCGGGGAGAGCTGTGCCTTCACCGGCGACACCGGGCCCAGCGAGCAACTGACCGCCCTCGCCCGCGGGGTGGACCTCCTCCTCTGCGAGGCGACCCACCTGCGCGAGGTACCGCCCGAGGACGCCGGGGAACTCCTGACCGCGTGTCACGCAGGCGGTCTCGCTCGCCGCTCGGGTGTCGGCCGCCTCCTCCTCACCCATCTCTGGCCGGGCACGGACGCGCGCGAGGCGGTGCGCCTGGCGCGCGAGAGCTACCGCGGACCGGTCGACGTCGCGGTGCCGGGGATGCGCGTACGCGCCGGGTGAGCCGTACCGTCAACCGAAGGCGTCAACTCCCGCCCGTGCGAGGCGAATTTGCGCACTCAGGGAGTACGGGGCTTGTCGGCGCCCCGGCGCTCGTAGAACCTCGGGACATGAGGGAGACGGGACCTCGGCACGCCGACGCGGCGCCGACAGCGCAGGACGCGCACGCCGGCGCTCCGCTGCGGATCGTGCTTCTCTCGCACTCCGCCGAGGGCTTCGCGCGCGCCCACGCGGTGTGCACGGCGGCCGGCCACCGCCCCCTGGCACACGTCTACGCCCGCTCGCTGCGTCCCGCGGCGCCCGTCCGCGAGGGCGCCCCCGAGACGGCCGCCGACCTCACCGCCGCGATCCCGCCCGGCGTCGATCTGCTCCTCCCCGGCAGGGCCGGCAACCTCGCCGCGCCGCTCGCCGGCTACCGCCCCGACCTCGTCGTCTGCAACGGCTTCCCCTGGCGCCTCCCGCCGGCGCTGCTCGCGGTACCGACGCTCGGCACCCTCAACATCCACACCTCGCTGCTGCCCCGTTACCGCGGACCGATCCCCGTCCACTGGGCGATCCGCAACGGGGACCGAGAGACGGGCGTCACGGTGCACTGGATGGACGAAACCTTCGACACGGGCCCCGTCCTCGTACAGCGCGGCGGCGTTCCCCTCCCCGACCGATTCGACCCCGACGGACTCCTCGGCGAACTCGACACGCTCGGCGCCGAGTTGCTCGCCGAGGCACTCCCGCTCGCGGCGGCGGGGGCGCCCGGTGAACCGCAGCCCGAGAAGGACGCCACCTACGCGGGCTGGATGGAGGACTCCTTCCACCGCGTCGACTGGAACCGTCCGGCGCACCAGGTCCATCATCAGGTACGCACCTTCCGCCTGGGCGTGCCCGGTGCGCGAGGTCCGTTGGGAGAGGTGTCGGGCCGCCGGCTCCGTCTCCTCGGCACCTCGCTGGAGCCGCAGCGCGGCGACGGACGGGCGCTGCGTGTGGAGTGCGGGGACGGGCCGTTGTGGATCACCGAGTACGAACCCGCGCCGTGAGCGGGCGTCGTCACCGCCACTCTTCGATACGCGCCGACTCCCTCGCCGCCCGCGCGTCGTCGAACGTCGCCAAGAGCCGGGACGCTTCTGCGAAATGGGCCTCCGCCTCGTCCGGCGGCTGCCCGCCGCTGTCCGCGGCGCTCGGCCCCGCGCGCAGGGCCGCGGCCAACCCGGCGAGAGCCAGGGCGAGTTGCCAGCGGTCGCCGTTCGCACGGTGGACGTCGGCGGCCTGGCGGTGGAGGTCCGCGGCCTCCGTCGGGCGGCCCAGGGACCGCAGCAGCGACCCCGTGGCGTGCCGGGCGCGGGCCTCGCGTGCCCGGTCGCCGAGGTCGCGGTGGAGCGCGGTCGACCGGTGGAGCGAAGCGAGCGCGCTCTCGGTGTCGCCGAGCGCGCGCTCGGCCGCGGCCTGGTCGAGCAGCCAGTACGCCTCCCACATACGGTTCTGCGAGCGCCGCGAGATGCCGACGGCCTCCCGCGCGGCGCCGAGCGCCTCGACCTCCCGCCCGCTCTCCCTGAACACCGCGCTGAGCAGCCGCAGCGTATTCCCCTCGCCCCCGCGGGCACTCCGGCGCCTGTGCTCCTCCAGCGTCCGGACGAGTGCGGGCTCCGCCCGGTGCAACTCCCCCTGTTCGTAGCGGACTTCGGCGAGGTTGCCACGGACCGTCGCCGCCCAGCCCGCGTCCCCCAGTTCCTCGAAGAGCGCTTCGGCTTCCGCGAACCAGTCCGCCGCCTCGCGCAGGGAGCGGGAGCGCAACCGGGTCAGCCCCAGGTCGTTGAGGGAGAGCGCCACGTTGCTGCGTTCACCGAGCGTGCGCCGCAGCCGCAGGGCGGCCGTGTGGTGCTCGGCCGCCTCTTCCAGGCGGTGCGCCTGGGTGTGCGCCATGCCGAGGCTCTCCAGCAGCTCGGCCTCCGCCTTGCGGTCGCCCTCGCGGCGGGCGGCCTCCAACCCGAGGCCGCTCAGGGTGAGCCATTCCTCGAACGGGTTGTGCAACATGTGGATGCTGCGCAGCACGAGGGGAAGTTGCCACGCGGTGCGGTCGTCGCCGGACGCCACCGCGGCCCGGACGGCGGCGAGCAGGTTGGCGCGCTCGCGTTGGTACCACTCGTGCGCCGCCGTGTGGCCGGCGAAGGAGGCCGGCGCGGTGCCGGGCACGGGCGCGGGGAGAGCGACGCGCGGCTCGTGCGGGTTGAGCACGGCCTGGGCCGCGTCGGCCGTGTGCAGGTACCAGGAGAGCGTCCTGTGCAGGGCTGCCGCACGTTCCGGTGGTGGCTCGTCCTGCCGGGCCCGGTCGGCGGCGTACGCGCGCAGCAGGTCGTGGAACTCGTAGCGGTCCGGGGCCCGCTGCTCGAGCAGGTGGGAGCCGACGAGGGTGTCCAGGAGCTGCTCGGCGCGGGAGCTCCCCACGCCGCCGACGGCGGCGGCCGCCGCCGTGCCGAACTCCGGCCCCGGGTGCGTCCCCAGCAGGCGGAAGAGACGCGCGGCCTCGGGCGGCAGGGCCCGGTAGGAACAGGCGAAGACGGTGCGCACGGCCTCTTCCTCCTCGTCTTCGCCGATGGTGAGTACCTCCCAGAGCGCGGACTCGTCCCTGAGATCCCTGACCAAGTGCTCGATACCCAGATGCGGCCGGGCCGCCGCGCGTTCCGCCGCTATGCGGAGCGCCAGCGGCAACCTGGCGCAGAGCCTGGCGAGTTCGGCGAGGCTCTCCGGCCGGTCCGTGCGCCGGTGTACCGACGTCACCGTCCGCAGCAGCGCCACGGCCTCGCCTTCCCTCAGCGTGTCGAGGGTGAGCCGGAAGGCTCCTTCGCGCACCGCGAGGCCCGAAAGCCGGCTGCGGCTCGTCACGAGGGCGAGGGAACTCGGCGTGCCGGGCAGCAGCGGGCGGATCTGTGCCGTCGAGGCGGCGTTGTCCAGGACGACGAGCACCTGCCTGTCCGCGAGCAGCGACCGGTAGAGCCCGGCAGCGGCCTCGGGGTCCGCGGGCACGGCGCGGGAGGGGACGTCGAGGGCGGTGAGGAACCCGGCGAGCGCCTGGGCCGGCTGCACGGGCGCGCCGGGGTCGTAGCCGCGCAGGTTGACGTAGAGCTGGCCGTCGGGGAAGTGTCCGCTCGCCCGGTGCGCCCAGTGGAGCGCGAGCGAGGTCTTGCCGACGCCGGCGGTGCCGGCCAGGACGCAGACCGGTGCGGTCCCTGCGTTCGGGCGGAGCAATCCGTCGAGACGGTGGAGTTCGCTTCCCCGGTTGACGAACGGCCCCGTGCTCACCGGGAGTTGGCGCGGCCGCGGCGCCTCGGGCGGCTGCGGACGTGCGTGGAAGTGCACCCCGCCGCTGACGTCGCGCGCCTGTACCACCTCTGCCGCCGCACCGGAGAAGACGGCGCCCCGAGGCTGCTCGGCTTCGCCTCGATCCCCCGCGAGGGACGGCGACTCACGCTCTTCGCCGGCCATCGGGTCCGACCGTCGGTGGGGGGAGAGGCGCCACGGATCGCTGGAAGTACCGGGCCACGTCCTCGCCTTCGTCGTAGAGCCGGCTCATCCGCTCCGCGGCCTGCGCGACGAGGGACGTGTCGGAGAACCGTGCGGCACCTGCGAGTCTCCCCGACGGGTCGTAGCGGATGCGGTAGAGAGTGTGGGCTCCGAGGGTCAGGAGTTCCTGGCCTTTCGCCTCCTCCGGGGCGAGCCTGCGTGCGGACTCGGATCGCGCGGTGGAAAGGACGCGAATCCGCTCGCCGTACTCGGCGCGCAACCTCAGCAGGTGGAGTTCCCACTGGAGGTACGGGGTGAGCGGCTCGTCGACGACGCGGACGCGGTAGAGGCCGATGTGCTCGCGCCGCGCCCTCGCGCCGAACTCCGCGAGGAAATCGCGCTCTTCTTCGAGAAGGGTCAGGGATTTCTCCCACGCGCCCCGTGCGAATGCGTCCCAGCTCGGGAAGCCCGGCTCGGTGAAGTGCTGCCCGCATTCGAGTTTCCAGGAGTCCTCGTGCGGGATATTCCATTGGCGTGCACGGAAATCCTCCCGGTATTCGTCGAGGGGGAGTTCCGTTCCTGCTGCGTCGTCAAGATCGAGCATCGGGAATGTCCGGTTTCGCGGAGCTGAGGGTGGCGGCCGGCAGGACGACGAGTCGTTCGTCCGCCGCGAGGACGACGTCCGCCGGCAGCCGGTGTGTGTACGCGTGCGTCATGTCGCGGCCGATGACGGCGATGTCGCCGTTGTCCAACTGCCAGATGTCGGGGCATCCGTCGCGTCCGCCGGTTATCCCCAGTTCCGCCGGTGATCGTCCCAGGCGGCGGTGGAACTCGGCCGATGCGTTCGCTTCCCAGGCGCGTTTCACAGGCGTTCGACCCCCTTGCGCCGACGACGTCGGTTTTCGGCTGCGCCGGGTCCGTCGTGCGCGCTGTCCGTGCGGCGCAGGAAAGTGCGGAGAACGGGGCGCTGCCTGACATTCGGACGCGCTCCACGGTCTTCGCCTGTGCAGGCTTTCAGTCGGAGGGGAAGGCTGGGGGAGGAGTGCAACCGCATGCGCCGCGACGGCGGTTGGACTCCGCGCCCGCGATTGTCAACTATAGGAGGCGGAGCAGGGAAGGGCAACGCCCGCCGAGTCGCTTTCCGGGGACGGCATATCTCATCGGGATATCGCTTTTCTTGTGCAGCCGGCATCCGTGGTGCCGCTGCCCTCGGCCCGCAGGAATCTGATCGCCGGGCGTCCGTCGGGTCCCTCGGGCGTGACCGAGGCGCGAACTCGGTAGACGTCGCGCACCAGTTCCTCGGTGAGGACCTCGGACGGGGTGCCGGCGGCGGCGACCAGGCCCTCGCGGAGGACGAGCAGGCGGTCGCAGTACATCGCTGCGAGGTTGAGATCGTGCAGGGCCACGACCGAAGTGACGGGCGTGTTGACGATGAGAGTGAGCAGCTCCAACTGGTGCTTGATGTCGAGGTGGTTGGTGGGCTCGTCGAGGAGGAGCTCGGTGGGCTGCTGCGCCAGCGCGCGGGCGATCTGCACCCGTTGGCGCTCACCCCCGGAGAGGGTGTGCCACGACTGGTGCAGATGCGGTTCCAGCCGGGTGTGTGCGACGGCTGCGCGTACGGCTGCGTCGTCCTCGGGGCGCGGGGACGACCAGGCGCCGCGGTGCGGTATGCGGCCGAGCCTGATGACGTCGAGGACGTCGAGGTCGACCGAGGTGTCGGCGTGCTGCTCCACGACGGCGACCCGGCGGGCCACCGACTTCCGCCGCAGCGCGGCGAGTTCGACGCCGTCGAGGGTGACGACCCCCGAGGAGGCGGGACGGATGCCCGCGAGGAGGCGGAGCAGGCTCGACTTGCCCGAGCCGTTCGGGCCGAGGAGCCCGATCGTCTCGCCGGGCTCGGGGCTGAGGCTCACGCCCTGCACGAGAAGGCGGCCGCCGACCTCCCAGGAGACGTCTTCTGCGCGGAGGCTCATCGGCTCGCCCCCCGCCGCTCGGTCCTGCCGCGCCCCGTGCGGTGCAGGATCAGGACGAAGGCGGGCACCCCGACGAGCGAGGTGACGACCCCGACGGGAAGCTCCTGCGGGTCGATCAGGGTGCGGGCCGCGGTGTCCACCCAGACGAGGAAGACGGCGCCGACGAGAGCCGTCGTCGGGAGGAGTCTCCGATGGCCGGAGCCGACGAGCGCGCGTGCGGCGTGCGGCAGTACGAGCCCGACGAAACCGATCGCCCCGGCCGAACTGACGAGCACCGCCGTCAGCAGCGAGGTGGCGACGAGCAGCAGCAGGCGCACCCGCTGGACGGGGACGCCCAGCGCGGCCGCGGCCTCGGCGCCGAAGGTGAAGGCGTCGAGGGCGGCGGCGCGGCTGAGGCAGACGGCGAGCACGGCGAGCAACACCGCGGTGCAGACCGCCACTTCGGACCACCCCACGCTGGCGAGCGACCCGAGGAGCCAGAAGAGCACCCCGCGCGTCTGCTCGGCGTCGGCCGAGGTGAAGACGATGAACGAAGTGAGCGCGGAGAAGAGCTGCATCGCCGCGACTCCGGAGAGCAGGACGCGATCGGTGGTGCCGCCGGCCGAGTGGGCGAGGAGGAGCACCAGCCCGAAGGCGACGAGGGAGCCGAGGAAGGCTCCGCCCGAGAGCCCCAACGCGCCCCCGCCGAAGCCGAGTACGACGACGAGGACCGCCCCGGTGGAGGCGCCGGAGGAGACGCCGAGCACGAACGGGTCGGCGAGCGGGTTCCGCAGCAGCGACTGGAGGACCGCGCCGCAGACGCCGAGCCCGGCGCCGCAGACCGCGGCGAGGAGGGTGCGCGGCAGCCGCAGGTCCCAGACGATGCCCTCGCGGATCGCCGTGAGGCCGCTCTCGCCGCCGCCGATCCGCGCGACGATCACCTGCCAGACGTCGGTGACCGCGAGCCTCGCGGGCCCGATGGTGATCGCGACCGCGATCGAGAGGGCGAGGACGACGAGCCCGCCGCCCCACAGCACCGCGGTGCCGCTCGCGCCCGTGACGCGGCCGGACTTCCGCGGTGCGGGGCTCGCCGCCCGTGTGTCCGCCGCCGCGTCCGGGGGAGCCGGCGGACGCCGTCCCCCACGTCCCGTGCGCCTCTCGGACGTGGCCTCCTCGGCCGTGCCGGTGCCGTTCACTCGGCGAGCCCGAACGACCGCAGACCGTCGGCGACTTGCTCGATCCCTTCGACCGTGCGGATCGACGGGTTCATCGCCGCGCCCGTGAGGACGATGTAGCGCTTCTTCTTCACTGCGGTGAGCTCCCGGGTCACCGGGTCGCTCTCCAGCTTCTTGATCTTCGCCTTCGCCGTCTCGGCGGTCTGGCTCTTGCGCGTCAGGTCGCCGAGGACGATGACGTCCGGGTCCTTGTCGGCGACGCGCTCCCAGCCGACCTGCGGCCACTCGGCGTGCGTCGTGTCGAAGACGTTCTTCGCGCCGACGGCTTCCGTGATGATGCCGGGGGCGCCGCAGCAGCCGCCGAGGTAGGGGGACTCGGCGTTGGCGAACCAGTAGAGGAGGGTGGTGTCCGCGGCCGAGACGCCGTCGGTCGCCTTCTTCACGCGCTGCTCGAGGTCGCCGACGACCTTCTCGCCGCGCTTCTCCCTTCCGAACATCCTCGCAAGGTCGGTGACTTCGCCGTAGATGTCGGAGAGGGCGAGCGGCTTCTCCCGGGCGCCGTCGCCGTCGCCCTCGTTGTTCTTCGTGCAGTCGGTGGGGGAGAGGTAGGTGGGTACACCGAGGTCGTGGAAGTCCTTGCGGGTGGCGACGCCGCCCTTGCCGAGGGTCGACTCGAAGGAGGCGACGGCGAGGTCGGGTTCCTTGTCGAGGACGCGCTCGAAGGACGGGTTGTCGTCCGCGAGCCGCTCGACCTTCCGGTTCTCCTTCTCCAGGCCCTTCATCACGGGATCGGTCCAGGTCGCGGTGCCGACCATGCGGTCGCCGAGGCCGAGCGCGAGGAGGATCTCGGTGGTGCCCTGGTTCAGGGAGACGGCGCGCTGCGGGGGCTTCTCGACGGTGACGCGCTCGCCGCAGTTCTTCAGGGAACGCGGATACCCCGGTGCCTTGCCGTCGCTCTGCTCCGTCGAGGAGGCACCCGAGCAACTCGCGACGCCGAAGGCGAGCACGGCGACAAGAGCGGAAGCACGCAGGCGGCTTCGGCGGGCGAGGCGATACGGCGCCACAGCAGACCCCATCCTCTCCGGGCTCGTTCGCGGAGCCGGTCGGTTCGCTCCGTCCCGAGCGGGGCGGAGGTGCCAGCAGGTCTTCGGACTCGGGACTCGAACGGGCGGAGCGCCTTCCCGGGGATGCGACCCCAGTGGTCTTGTGCTCGCCCTATCCCTTACCGCTGCGCGTCAGTTCCGGATTCGCACCGGATTCCCTGGCCCGTTCCAACGGGGTGACTGGCGCCCGCAACGTACCACAGGGGTTGCAGGACCGCGCCGGTGAGACCTCTGTGAGCTGCGACGACAGAAGCCGCGCCGCCGCGCTTTCCGCGATGTGCGATGCGGCACACACCGCTCGGCCGTGCGTGGGGAGCCGAGAGCGGGGAAGTAGAGTCCCCGGACCGGGAGGCGCTTCCCCTCGCCCGCCGCAAGCGGCGGCGCGAGCGAACAGGTCGGCGCCGGTGCTTCCCGGGCTCGAACGGCCGCGGCGCGCACCGGAGTTGAAGAAGCGGACGCCGACGGCGCGACGCGACGAGACGGCAGGAGAACCAGGAACCGCACGTGAGTCCTGCACCGAGCAACCCCCAGAAGACCGTCGGAGCGGAGACGGCGCACCCCGCGCCCGCAGCAGTCGGCACCGCACCTCCGAGCAGGGACCCGGGCGGCCGGACGGTCGATGTCGTGGGCATCGGCGCCGACGGTTGGCAGGGGCTCGCTGCCGCCTCGCGGGACGCGTTGAGGGCGGCCGGCGTGCTTGTGGGGGGAGTGCGGCAGCTCGGTCTGCTTCCCGACGAGTGTGCCGGTGAGCGTGTCCCCTGGCCCTCTCCGCTGCGGCCCGCCGTCCCCAAGATCCTTGCCGAGTACGGCGATCGGGGCCTCGCGGTGCTCGCCAGCGGCGACCCGATGTTCCACGGGATCGGCCGCACCCTCGCGGAGGCGGTGGGTCCCGAGCGGCTGCGTGTGCTGCCGCACCCTTCCTCGCTCTCCTACGCCTGTGCCCGTCTCGGGTGGCCCGTCGAGCAGACGGAGGTCGTCAGTGTTGTCGGGCGGCCGTTGGAGCGGATAGCCGCCGTACTCCACGACGGGCGGCGGGTGCTGGTGCTCAGCTCGGGAGCGGGGACCCCGGCGGCCGTCGCGCGTCTGCTGTGCGAGCGCGGGTTCGGAGCGACCCGGATGCAGGTGTGGGAGCAGCTCGGCAGCGGACGTGAACGGAGTACGGAGGGCACCGCGGCGACGTGGTCCGCTCGGCCGGGGGACGCGCTCAACGTTGTTGCGCTGGAGTGCCTGAGGGATGCGGACGGAGTGGCTCTCGGCACCGTGCCCGGGCTTCCCGACGAGGCGTACGAGCACGACGGGCAGCTCACCAAGCGGCATGTGCGCGCCGTCACGCTCGCCGCCCTCGCGCCAGAACCGGGCCAACTCCTCTGGGACATCGGGGGAGGTGCGGGCTCGATCGGCATCGAGTGGATGCGCGCACATCCGAGCTGCCGCGCCGTCGCGGTGGAGCGGGACGCGGTGCGTGCGGCGCGCATAGGACGCAACGCCGCCGCGCTGGGGGTGCCGGGGCTTCGCGTCGTCCCCGGGGCTGCGCCGCGGGTCCTCGGCGAACTGCCTCCGCCCGACGCCGTCTTCATCGGCGGCGGGCTCACGGCCCCCGGGATGCTCGACGCCTGCTGGCAGGCGCTGCCGCGGGGAGGCAGGCTCGTCGCCAACACGGTGACGCTGGAGTCGGAGGCGCTGCTCGCCGACGCGCGGGGGCGGTACGGCGGCGAACTCACCAAGCTCGCCGTGGCGCAGGCGGTGCCCGTGGGCGGCTTCACCGGCTGGCGGCAGGCCATGCCCGTCGTGCAGTGGAGCGTGCGGAAGGCCTGACCGGCCGGCCCTGCGACCGAGCGGTGCGGCAAGACGATCGGGGCCGGGC
Source organism: Streptomyces xiaopingdaonensis (assembly GCF_000262345.1). Classification (GTDB taxonomy): domain Bacteria; phylum Actinomycetota; class Actinomycetes; order Streptomycetales; family Streptomycetaceae; genus Streptomyces; species Streptomyces xiaopingdaonensis. The sequence continues at coordinate 11,374 of NZ_AJTQ01000117.1, forward strand.
GCCCGGTCGTCGTACGAGCAGGGGCCGCCGTGCCCGCGCCCGAAAGCGGAACCCCACCAGAGCGGAGCGAGACCACCATGACCGTCTACTTCATCGGAGCGGGACCCGGCGCCGCCGACCTGATCACCGTGCGCGGCGCGCGGACGCTCGCCTCCTGCGACGTCTGCCTCTACGCCGGAAGCCTCGTGCCCCCCGAGCTGCTCGACGAGTGCCCGCCAGGCGCGAGGCTCGTCGACACGGCCCGCCTCGACCTCGACCGGATCACCGCCGAGCTCGTCCGCGCGCACCGGGAGGGCCGCGACGCCGCGCGGCTGCACTCGGGCGATCCCTCCGTCTACAGTGCCGTCGCCGAGCAGATGCGCCGGCTCGACGCCGAGGGGGTGCCCTACGAGATGGTCCCGGGCGTGCCGGCCTTCGCGGCGGCTGCCGCCGCGCTCAACCGGGAGTTGACCGTGCCGACGGTGGGCCAGACGGTCGTGCTGACGAGGGTGGCGCAGCGGGCCACCGCCATGCCGGAGGGCGAGGAGCTCGCGAACCTCGGCAGGACCGGGGCCCTGCTGGTGGTGCACCTCGCTGCCCGGCACGCGGATCGCGTCGTCGCCGAACTCCTGCCGCACTACGGGCCCGACTGCCCCGCGGCCGTCGTCGCGATGGCGAGCCGGCCCGACGAGGTGGTGCTCCGCGGCCCGTTGGCGACCCTCGCGGAACAGGTGCGGCAGGCGGGGGTGGTGCGCACCGCTGTGATCATGGTGGGCAGGGCGCTCGCTGCCGAGCACTTCTCCGACAGCTTCCTCTACTCCACCGAGCGGGAGCGCACCGCCGACGGCACCACCGCGCGCCCCGCCTGAAGCGCGCAGCCGCCCGGACCGAGCCCACCACCCCGCCCGCCCGCCGGGCACGGCCGGGCCGCCCACGAGCACCGCCCGACCCGCACCGGGTCCGGCGCGCAGCCCGCGCCGGACGAAAACCCCTGTACCCATCCCGACCCCCGTGAAGCTCCGAACGCCCGTCGGCGCCCCGCCCAGCCCGCTCGCTGCGCGTACCCGAGAAGGTACGCAACGTCATCGCCCTGCGCGACCCCTGTGGATAACTCCCAACCGGCATGCTCCGCCCCGGCGTTCACCCAGGTCAGACCCTCCAGCCTCCGAGCCCCGCAGCGCGACCGCCCGTCCACGGTCCCGCTCCAGCCGGCGGAAGCCCCAGCACGGAACGAAGCACCGGCGCGCGGTCCGCGACCCGACCGACGCCCGCACCGAGCCCGACGCGAAGACGCAACCGCAAGCCCTCAAGAAGGCCGACGGGAGGCAGCGCGCAGTCCGACCCCGTAATCCGGTCCGGAGCCGACGCAAGCCGGACGACGAGCCCTGCGACATCCCCGCGCAGCCCGACTCCGCCCGCAACCCTCGTCGCCGAGCACGCCCCGGACCACCGGCGGCCCACTTCGGGAAGCCCACACAGACGTCGACGGCGCTCCCCCACGCCGCGCACCGGCCCTACCGAACCCTCCGCGCCTCCGCCCGCCCCACGACGCCACCGGCCCGGTCCACGCAGACCACGTCCACCCCGACGGGCGCCTCCCGCAGCACGCCCAGCGCCGTCTCCCGCGCCGCGCAGGCGACGAGGTCGCCCAGCGGAATCCCGGCCTCCGCGCAGAGCTGGAGCGCTCCCAGCCCCGTGTTGGCACCGGCGACGGCGGTGGCGAGCGTCTCCGACGCGCCCGCACCGCGCGCGAGTTCGGCGAGGAAGCCCTTGTCGACCTGCGAGCGTCCGGAGTGCAGGTCCAGGTGCCCGGCCGCGAGCTTGGAGAGCTTGGCGAAGCCGCCGCAGACGGTGAGGCGCGGAACGGGGTGCCGCCTGAGGTACTTGAGCACGGCGCCGGCGAAGTCGCCCATGTCGAGCAGCGCGTCCTCGGGGAGCCCGTACTCGGCGACGACCGTCCGCTCCGACGTCGCCCCCGTGCACCCCGCCACGTGCGTACGCCCGGCCGCCCTCGCGACGTCGATGCCCCGCCGGATCGAGTCGATCCACGCCGAGCAGGAGTACGGAACGACGACGCCCGTGGTGCCGAGGATGGAGAGTCCACCGAGGATGCCGAGCCGCGGGTTCCACGTCGACCGTGCGATCTCCTCGCCGCGGTCGACGGAGAGCGTCACCTCCGCGTCCGGCTCCGGACCGCGTCCGAACTCGGCGGAGACGGCCGCGAGATGCTCGCCGACGAGCCGGCGCGGCACGGGGTTGACCGCGGGTTCCCCCACGTCGAGCGGCAGCCCCGGTCGCGTGACGGTGCCGACGCCGGGCCCCGCCCTGAAGACGATGCCCGAACCGGGGTCGCCCGCACGGACGGTGGCGCGTACGAGGGCGCCGTGCGTGACGTCGGGGTCGTCGCCCGCGTCCTTGACCACGCCTGCCGTCGCCGAACCCGGCGCCGACTCCTCGACCGCCAGGGCGAAGGAGGGGGAGTGGCCCTTGGGGAGGGTGATGCGCACGGGGTCGGGGAAGTCGCCGCCGAGGAGCGCGGTGTAGGCGGCGGTCGCCGCGGCCGTGGCGCAGGCGCCGGTCGTCCAGCCGGGCCTCAGCCCCGTGTGCTTGAGTTGGGCGCCGCGGCCGCCGGCCGCGCCCTCGTCCGTTACGTCACCCACGGAAGGCTCCGATGGACAGCGCCACCCCCGCGCCCCGGCACGTGCTCCTCCTCGGAGGCACGACGGAGGCCCGCGCCCTCGCCGGACTCCTCGCGGAGGAGCCCGGGTTGCGGGTGACGAGCTCGCTCGCCGGCCGCGTCGCGGCCCCCCGGCTGCCGCCGGGCGAGGTGCGCACGGGCGGCTTCGGCGGCGTCGCCGGCATGACGGACTGGCTGCGCCGCCACCGTGTCGACGCGCTCATCGATGCCACCCATCCCTTCGCTGAGACGATCAGTTCCCACGCGGCGCTCGCCGCCGCCGGCGCCCATGTTCCCCTGCTGGCGCTGCGCCGCCCCGGCTGGGCCCCGGGAGAGGGCGACGACTGGCACCCGGTCGGCTCCCTCGACGAGGCGGCGGCCGTCCTGCCCGAGCTGGGCCGGCGGGTCTTCCTCACCACGGGGCGGATGGGCCTCGCCGCGTTCGCGGCCCTCGACCGACTCTGGTTCCTGCTGCGCTCGGTCGACCCGCCCGAGTCGCCGGCCCCGCGGCGCCTCCGCACCGTACTGGAGCGCGGCCCGTTCGCCCTGGAGGACGAGCGCAGGCTCCTCGCCGAGCACCGTATCGACGTGCTCGTCACCAAGGACAGTGGCGGGGCCGCCACCGCGCCGAAGCTCGCCGCGGCGCGCGAGGCGCGCATACCCGTTGTGGTGGTGCGTCGGCCGCGCGCGCCCGAGGGCGTGCACGCCGTCGCCGACGGTGCCGCGGCGCTCGACTGGCTGCGTTCCCTGCCGCGTTGACGCGCTTCACCCGCCGGCGGCGTCCGGGTAGCGGCGCGGCGTCCACACCGTCCAGCCCCGGCCTTCCGCGTCCGGGCGCTCGTCGCGCCGTGTCTGCGAGGAGCCGACGAGCAGCAGGGTGCGCATGTCGACCTCCTCCGGGTCGAGACGCGCGAGCGGCACCGTGCGCACGTCCTCGTCGGGTCCGCCGACGTCCCGTGCGAGGACCACGGGTGTGTCGGGGGCCCGGTGTTCGAGGAGCAGCTCCCTCGCCTTGGCGACCTGCCAAGTGCGGCTGCGGGAGCCGGGGTTGTAGAGGGCGAGCGCGAAGTCGGCCGCCGCCGCTGCGGAGAGGCGCTCCGCGATGACCTCCCAGGGCTTGAGCCGGTCGGAGAGCGAGAGGACGGCGTAGTCGTGGCCGAGCGGAGCGCCGGCCGCCGCTGCCGCCGCGTTGGCGGCCGTCACCCCCGGCACCACGCGCACCTTCACCCCGCGGTACGGCTCCTCGCTCGCGGCCTCCAGCACCGCCGTCGCCATTGCGAAGACGCCGGGGTCGCCGCCGGAGACGACGGCGACGCGGCGCCCGCGGCGCGCCAGGTCGAGGGCGAGCTGCGCGCGCTCCGCCTCGACGCGGTTGTCGGAGGCGTGCCGCACCTGCCCGGGCCGTTCGGGAACGCGCGCCAGGTACGTCGCGTATCCCACGAGGTCCTGCCCGGCGGCGAGTTCACCCCGCGACTCGGGCGTGAGCCACCGCGGCCCCGCGGGCCCCGTGCCCACGACGACGACCTCGCCCTCCGCCACCCGCGCCGGAGGCCCCGTGCGGCGGCTCGGTACCACGCCGACGGCGAAGTACGGCACGGACTCCGGGTCGACCTCGTCGAGCCGGCCCGTCCGCTCGCCGGGCATCGTGGCCCGCTCCGCGTACCGCACCTCGCCGAGCCTGCCCGCCCGTTCGGCCGCGGCGCGGACCGTCGGGAAGGTCCGGCCGAGCTTCATCACCACGGCCGGGTCGGTGCCGGCGAGGCGTGCGGCCAGCTCTTCCTCGCCGAGCGTGCCGGGCAGGACGGTCAGCACCTCCTCGCCCTCGGCGAGCGGTGTCCCGAGCCGCGCGGCGGCGGCGCTCATCGACGTCACCCCGGGGATCACCTCCGTCGGGTAGCGGTCGGCGAGGCGCTTGTGCATGTGCATGTACGAGCCGTAGAAGAGCGGATCGCCCTCGGAGACGACGGCGACGGTGCGGCCGGCGTCGAGGTGGGCGGCGAGCCGAGCGGCGGACTCGGCGTAGAACTCCTCCATGGCGCCCCGGTACCCGCCGGGGTGCTCGGTGGTGCCGGTGGTGACCGGGTAGACGAGCGGTTCCTCGAGGTGCTCGGGACGCAGGTGCCCCGCGACGATGGAGCGAGCGATCGAGCGCCCGTGCGGCGCGCTGTGGTAGGCGACGACGTCCGCCTCCGCGACCACCTGGACGGCCCGGACCGTCATCAACGACGGGTCGCCCGGGCCCAGTCCGACGCCGTAGAGGCGCCCGTGCGGCCGGCTGCGCTGATTGCTCATTCGTCCTCGCTCGCTATCGCGTTGACGGCGGCGGCCGCGATCGCGCTGCCACCCCTGCGGCCCCGTACGACCAAGTGCGCAAGGCCCGACGGGTGTTGGGCGAGCGCGTCCTTCGACTCGGCGGCGCCGATGAAGCCGACGGGTGCGCCGATGACGCACGCGGGGCGCGGCGCTCCCTCGTCGACCATCTCCAGCAACCGGAAGAGCGCCGTGGGCGCGTTACCGAAGACGAGCACGGCGCCCTCCATCCGCGACCGCCACAGCTCCAGCGCCGCTGCGGTGCGCGTCGTGCCCGACTCCTCGGCGAGGCGCGGGACTTCCGGCTCCGCAAGGGTGCAGAGGACCTCGTTGTCGGCCGGCAGCCGGCGCCGGGTGACGCCGCTCGCGACCATCGCGGTGTCGCACAGCAGGGGAGCGCCGCCGAGGAGCGCGGCGCGTGCCTTCGCGACGGCGTCCGGCGAATAGGCGAGGTCGCGGACGAGGTCGACCATGCCGCAGGCGTGGATCATGCGGACGGCGACCCGGGAGACGTCCTCGGGGAGGGCGTCCAGGTCCGCCTCCGCGCGGATGGTGGCAAAGGACCGGCGGTAGATCTCCGCACCGTCCTTCTCGTACTCGTACACTGCGCTCTCACTCAACTCGTCGGGATTTGCTTGCGGATTGGGTCGGGTGCGGTCACTCGCGCACCGCGACGCGGTAGCCGTCGGGCTCCGCGAGGACGTCCACGCGCCTGCCGCGCGGCCTGCCGCACCGCCGGGAGCAGCCTGACCAGTGGACGGGCAGCCCCGCGTGGTCGGCGGCGCGCTCGGCCGCGCGCGCCGCGGCGCCCTGCGCGGTGCCTTCGACGGCGGCGGCCGCGTCGCCGCGTACGTCCCGGTGCGCCTTGGCGCAGCCGGGCAGCCCGGTGCAGGCGCTCACCAGCGGCCAGGCCGAGTCGGGCGCCGTCACCAGTCCGGCGTCGGCGAGCGGGCCCGCGGAGCCGCGCTGCACGCCGGGGAGCACGACACCGCGCCACGGCGTGAGCCGCAGCTCGCCAGAACCCGCCTCGCGCGCCGTGCGCAGGAGCAACCGCCACTGCCCGACGCCGAGTTGGCCCAGCGGGAGCGCCACGGCGAGGGCGCCGGGGTGCGCCCCCGGTGCCGGGCCGCCCGGTACGGGTTGCGGCGGGGCCGCGGGGGAGACCCTGCCCAGACCTTGCTCCCGCAACCCTTCCAGGAGCCGCTCGGGTCCGTCCGGCAGCTCGGCGACGCGCCAGGCGCGCTCCCGGCCGGCCACCGGGCCCTGCGCGGCGGCGAGTTCGAGGAAGCGGAGCGCGGCGGAGAGTGCGGCGCCCGCGGCCTCGCCCGACGGGACGAGCAGCGTGCGGCGCGCACCGGTGGAGAGCGCCGCGGTGCCGTCGCCGAGTGCGACCAACGCCACATCGGGCTCGAGCGCGAGCACGTCCCCGCGCCCGTCGTCGAAGGCGAAGAGGAAGCGGCCCGAAAGCTCCCTCGCCGCACGGCTGTTGCAGAGCAGCGCGTCGAGCTCCGCCGTCCACGGCAGCACGTCGGCGCCGCCGCGTCCGTCGAGGCCGCTGAGCGGGGAGGCGGCGATGTTCCGCACCCGTTCGTGCTCCGCCGAGGGCAGCAGCCCGACGTCCGAGAGCGGTCCGGCGAGGAGCCGCCCCCCGTCCGGAGGGAGGCCCCTGAGCTGCACGTTGCCGCGCGAGGTGAGATGGAGCACACCGTCGCCGAACCGCTCGGCCGCCTCGCCGAGCGTCTCGGCCTGCGCGGCGGTCAACACCCCTGCGGGGAGGCGCACTCGGGCGAGTTCGCCGTCGTCGGCCCGGTGCGTACGGAGCGCCCCGGGGCAGGCGTCGCCGTGCCCTGCGCGGGCGTCGCCCGGCGGGCCCTCGGTAGCGGTCGGGGGGTGCGGCATGGCGGCGAGCATACCCACGCCTCCCGCGGGCATCCCCGGGCCAGCCGGTGCACCGCCCCTCCCCGACCTGCGCGGCAGCACGTAGGATGAGCCGCGGTGCGCCCGGAGGCGCACCGTCAGCCAGCGACGGCAACAGCGGAGGAAGCCGGTGTGAATCCGGCACGGTCCCGCCACTGTGAACCCGGCCCAGCGCCGGGCGAGTCAGGAACTCCCGCCGTCCTCCACTGCCCGGGGCGAGGACCCCGAGGAAGGCCATACCGCGCATGCTCCTGCTGCTGTCGACCTCCGACACCGACCTGCTCAGCGCCCGTGCGGCCGGGGGTCCCTGCACCTACCGCTACGCCAACCCGTCGCGGCTCGACGTCTCGGAGCTGCCCGAACTCCTCGACGGCACCGACCTCGTCGTCGTCCGCCTCCTCGGGGGCCTGCGCGCCTGGCAGGAGGGCGTGGACGCGCTCCTCGCGCAGCACCGCCCCGTCGTCGTCCTCACCGGTGAACAGGCCCCGGACGCCCAGCTGATGGAGGCGTCGACGGTGCCGATCGGCGTCGCCGCCGAGGCGCACGCCTACCTCGCGCACGGCGGGCCGCACAACCTGGAGCAGCTCGGGCGGTTCCTCTCCGACACGGTGCTCCTCACCGGCCACGGCTTCGAACCGCCGGCGCCCGCGCCGACTTGGGGCCCGCTGGAGCGCACCCCGCGCACCGACCTCCCGGCGGACGCGCCGACGGTCGCCGTCCTCTACTACCGCGCGCACCACATGAGCGGCAACACCGCCTTCGTCGAGACGCTCTGCACGGCGATCGAGGCGGCGGGCGGGCGGCCGATGCCGCTCCACGTCGCCTCCCTGCGCGCGCCCGAACCCGCGCTACTGGAACGGCTCACCACGGCCGACGTGCTCGTCACGACCGTCCTCGCAGCCGGCGGCAGCCGCCCCGCCGAGGCGTCCGCCGGCGGCGACGACGAAGCCTGGGACGCCGGCGCCCTCGCCCGACTCGACGTGCCGATCCTCCAGGCGCTCTGCCTCACCAGCACCCGTGCCGAGTGGGAGCGCAACGACGAGGGCGTCTCGCCGCTCGACGCCGCGAGCCAGGTCGCCGTACCGGAGTTCGACGGCCGCCTCATCACCGTCCCGTTCTCCTTCAAGGAGCTCGACGAGGACGGCCTCCCCGTCTACGCGGCCGACCCGGAGCGCGCCGCCCGCGTCGCCGGAACCGCCGTGCGCCACGCGAGGCTGCGGCACGTCCCCAACGCCGACAAGCGCCTCGCCCTCGTCCTCTCGGCCTACCCGACGAAGCACTCGCGGATCGGCAACGCCGTCGGCCTCGACACCCCGGCGAGCGCCGTGCACCTGCTGCGGCGGCTCCTCGCAGAGGGGTACGACTTCGGCGAGGAACCGGTCCCCGGCGTCGAGTCGGGCGAAGGGGACGAGCTGATCCGCGCCCTGATCGACGCCGGCGGCCACGACCAGGAGTGGCTCACCGAGGAGCAGCTCGCGCGCAACCCCGTCCGCATCCCCGCGGCCGACTACCGCCGCTGGTACGCCGAACTCCCCGCCGAGCTGCGGGAGTCGGTCGAAGAACACTGGGGCCCGCCGCCCGGCGAGATGTTCGTCGACCACAGCCGCGACGCACAGGGCGAAGGAGACGGAGGGGACATCGTCCTCGCGGCCCTGCGCCACGGGAACCTGCTCGTCCTCATCCAGCCGCCGCGCGGCTTCGGCGAGAACCCGATCGCCCTCTACCACGACCCCGACCTGCCGCCCTCGCACCACTACCTCGCCGCCTACCGCTGGATCGCGGCCTCCCGCGAGGACGGCGGCTTCGGCGCCGACGCCATGGTCCACCTCGGCAAGCACGGCAACCTGGAGTGGCTCCCGGGGAAGAACGCCGGCCTCTCCGCCGCCTGCGCACCCGACGCCGCCCTCGGCGACCTGCCGCTCGTCTACCCCTTCCTCGTCAACGACCCGGGCGAGGGCACCCAGGCGAAGCGGCGCGTCCACGCCACCCTCGTCGACCATCTCGTCCCGCCGATGGCCCGCGCCGACTCCTACGGCGACATCGCACGCCTCGAGCAACTCCTCGACGAGCACGCCACGATCGCCGCGATGGACCCGGCGAAGCTCCCCGCGATCCGCGCGCAGATCTGGACGCTCATCCAGGCGGCCAAGCTCGACCACGACCTCGGCATGGAGGAGCGCCCCGACGACGACGGCTTCGACGACTTCCTCCTCCACGTCGACGGCTGGCTCTGCGAGATCAAGGACGCCCAGATCCGCGACGGCCTGCACGTCCTCGGCGCCGCACCCGAGGGCGAGGCCCGCGTCAACCTCGTCCTCGCCATCCTTCGGGCGCGTCAACTCTGGGGCGGCGAGAAGGCGTTGCCGGGCCTGCGCGAGGCGCTCGGCCTCGACGAGTCCGCCGCCGACCGCACGGGCGCCGACCGCGCGGAGGAGCTGGCGCGCACCCTCGTCGAGGCGATGGAGGGCGCCGGGTGGACACCGGAGGCCGCGGCCGGCGCGGTGGCGAAGCTCCCCGAGGACGCCTCCTTCAGCGAGGAGGACCTGCGCGCGGTGCTCGCCTTCGGCGCCCGCGAGGTGGTCCCGAGGCTCGCGCGGACCACCGACGAACTCGACCACGCCGTCCACGCGTTGGCCGGCGGCTTCGTCCCCGCAGGCCCCTCCGGCTCTCCGCTGCGCGGCCTCGTCAACACCCTGCCGACGGGCCGGAACTTCTACTCCGTCGACCCGAAGGCGGTCCCCAGCCGCCTCGCCTGGGAGACGGGGCAGGCGCTCGCCGAGTCCCTCGCCGAGCGGTACCGCAGGGACAACGGCGACTGGCCCGTCTCCGTCGGCCTCTCCCTGTGGGGCACCAGCGCGATGCGCACCGCGGGCGACGACGTCGCCGAGGCGCTGGCCCTGCTCGGCGTGCGTCCCGTGTGGGACGACGCCTCGCGGCGGGTCACCGGACTGGAGCCCGTCCCGCACGAGGAGTTGGGGCGCCCGCGGATCGACGTCACGCTGCGGATCAGCGGCTTCTTCCGCGACGCCTTCCCGCACACGGTGGGCCTCCTCGACGACGCCGTACGCCTCGTCGCGGGGCTCGACGAGCCGCCCGAGCACAACCACGTCCGCGCCCACGCGCAGGCCGACCTCGCCGAGCACGGCGACGAACGCCGCGCCACCACGCGGATCTTCGGCTCCCGCCCCGGCACCTACGGCGCGGGGCTCCTCCAGCTCATCGACAGCCGCGACTGGCGCACCGACGCCGACCTCGCCGAGGTCTACACCGTCTGGGGCGGCTACGCCTACGGCCGCGGGCTCGAAGGCAAGTCGGCCCGCACCGAGATGGAGGCCGCGTACAAGCGGATCGCGGTGGCGGCGAAGAACACCGACACCCGCGAGCACGACATCGCCGACTCGGACGACTACTTCCAGTACCACGGCGGCATGGTCGCCACCGTGCGCGCGCTCAAGGGCACGGCGCCCGAGGCGTACATCGGCGACTCGACGCGTCCGGAGGCCGTCCGCACCCGCAACCTGGTGGAGGAGACCTCCCGCGTCTTCCGCGCCCGCGTCGTCAACCCCCGCTGGCTGGAGGCGATGCGGCGGCACGGCTACAAGGGCGCCTTCGAGCTCGCCGCCACCGTCGACTACCTCTTCGGGTACGACGCCACCACCGGCGTCGTGGCCGACTGGATGTACGACAAGCTCGCCCGCACCTACGTCCTCGACGAGCAGAACCGCGCCTTCCTCCAGGAGGCGAACCCCTGGGCCCTCCACGGCATCACGGAACGGCTGCTGGAGGCGGAGTCCCGCGGCATGTGGGCCGAGCCCGACCCCGAGATCCTCGACGAACTCCGGCGGATCTTCCTGGAGACGGAGGGCGAACTGGAGGGCGACGACTGAGCCCGGGCCCGGGCTGCGGGGCGCGCCCCGCAGCCCGACGGCCCGCCGTGCGCGGTCAGTTGCGGGCGGACGGCAGCAGGCCGCGCACCATCCGGCAGGTCGTCGACGACGGCGGGTGCACGCCGATGCGGGCCGCGGTGGCGCGCACGACGCGGTCGGGCGCCTGCCGCGGTGTGTAGACGCCGCTGTCGAGCAGGGCTATGGCGATCCGCATCGCCTTCAGCGCGCGGTTGTGGTCGACGTACCACTGGCGGGGGCGGCCGGCGGGCAGCCGCCGGCGGGTCGGCGCGGGCAGGTCGGGGAACGGGAGGGGCGGCTGGGGGAGAGTGGGGGCAGCGGTCATCTGGGGCCCTCTCTTCAGCGTCCGCGGCGCGGAGCGCGCGGTGTCCTGGGCGGCGGGCGACCGCCCGCCTCGGCGCCAACTCCCTTGTCCAAGCGGGGAGTCGCGCCGTCGTCCACTCCCTCCATGGTACCCGCGCGCACTGACAACCGGAGGCGTGAAGCAGCTGGTCATCCACGGTTCCGGGAGAGGTGTTCGATTCTGCTGGGGCGGCTGGTCCGCCTGGCGCGGGCGAGTGCGCGACGATCGGGACACGGCTGGTTCAGGGGCGTTCCGGTAACGGCGGCCGGCCGCTACGGCTGACGACGGTCGCTCGTGCACCGGCGACCGGGCTGTTTCCGCGGCTCATCGAGCCGTTGCCGGCAACGTGACGGTGTGTGAGTGGGGCGAGCGAGGCCGCGTGCCGACACCGGTGAAGCCCTCTTCCACGTCCCCGCACCCTCGCTTGATGCAGGAGCGCCGGATGTGGCGAGACGTGGTGGAAGGTGGCTACGGTAACCGCGTTGTTGCCCGCTCGGGGCTTTTCCGGCGCAGTCTCTTGCCTGCATCACCTGCGGCACCGCTGCGGGGAAGCCATGCACCCCGGTATTGAAAGAGGCCGATGATGCCTACCCCTGGTTTTCCGCCGAACACACTCGATTCGGAAGGAACGCCGATATGGATCGCTGAGCTCGCCGAGGACGATCCGAACCACACCCTGCACGTCGTACGCGGCATCGAACCGGCGGAAGCGCTGCAAGTGCTGGGCGCCAACCCGGAGTTGTTCCAGTCCTGCGAACTGCCCGACAGCAAACCGGACGAGTGGACGTCACTGCCGTGCGCGGCTCTGGGCACCCAACCCGGGACCTCCGCAACACTGCTGGCGGGACGCGTCGGCGAGTGGACCTTCGTCTACGACGACGCCGGGTTCACCTGCGGCGAAGAGGACACGAAGGCGCTGTCCGACAAGGGGCGGACAGCGGCCACAAGCGTGTACACGATCAACGCGGACGCCAGTCTCGTCTACGCCGTAGACGGAGAACAGCTCAAGTGGATCAACGTCGACGACCTCGATCTGGACGAGGACCTTCCCGACATGCCCGCCGAACTGCGTGCGGCGTTCGAGGCTGCAGGCAACGTCCCGATGGAGGACTTCGAGCCAGGCGAAGCCGACGGCGATGTCGTCATGCGCGCCGCCTGCGCTCTGGCGGGCCTCGCACTCACCCTGGACGACATACGCCGACTCCCTCTGCTGGTCGTGCCGTTCGGCTGACGATTCCCGGACGGCGTCCGAGAGGGGCTGCCCTCGCGGGCGGCCGGGTGCGGTTCGAGGCGGCTGCCCGTATCCACTCGACTCGGCCGTACCTCACGTGCGTGCGCGCTGCGACCGACGCGGGCGAGCCTCCTCCCCGAGGCCATCGGCGGGACCCTCGGCGAGCGGGTGCCGCCCGACCGCGGGAGGGAGTCGACCTGTCGACTCCCCTGACGGGTGCGCTGTTCTGCCGCCCGAGGCGTCCGGCCGCGTGCCTCGCCGTGCTCGGCGCGGCCGGACGCCGTCGGGACAGTCGCGACGCTCCGACACCCGCGTCCGCCGCGCCCACGGACGAGTCCCTCGGCTCGGTGGGCCGACTCCGCGCGGGTGCACGGCAGTCGGCGCCGTCGGAGCAGCGCGGCTCCGCGCGTCCCGCACGCCGTCCCTTCGCCCGGCCTACGCCACCGCGTGCAGCGCCCCGTCCGCCGCAGGCTCGGGGACGCCGAAGTCCCGCAGGATCTCCCGGCCGGCCCGCTCCGCCGAGGCGAGCGCGCCCGCCGCGGAGCCCGTGTCCCTGTGGTCGCCGCAGACGTAGAGGCCGGAGAGGACGCGGACCGGGCGGTGCGGGTCGTGCGGTGCCGGCATCGCGGGGACCGCCTGCGGGTCGTGGTGGGCCGCGAGCAGCTCCCAGCGCTCGGCGTCCAGGCCGTGGAGCGCGGCGAGTTGGGGACGCGCCGCCTTGTCGAGCACGCCGGTCGGTTCCGTCGCCGCGCCGCCCAGCACCACCGAGCTGACGAGGTGGCGGCCGGGCAGCGCCCGCGACGGGTCGACCGCCGTGGCCGACCAGGTGTGGCTCACCGGTCCGCGCGGGGCGCGGGAGCGCGTCGGCCCCTCGGCGTCGACGAGGAGCGCCGAGCCGTGCGCCGGCGGCTCGGGCGCCGCGTGGTGCAGCACTGTAAGGGGGTGGAAGTGCGGGGTGCGCAGCCCCGGCAGGAGAGCGGCGGCCGAGCGCGCCTCGGTGGCGACGAGCACCGCGCGGCACGCGAGGGTGCCGTGCTCCTCGGTGACGACGGCGTTGGTGGTGACGGAGCGGACGCGCACCCCGGTGTGCACCGTCCCCGCCGGCAGTGCGGCGGCGAGGAGTTCGGGGACGGCCGCGAGCCCGCCGGCCGGCATCCAGAGGCCCTCCCTGGCGAAGGAGCGCAGCGCGGCGTCGGCGACCCGGGTCGACGTGGTGAGGCCCGGGTCGCTGAGGAGCGAGGTGAGGAAGGCGCGCAGCAGGGTGTCGGCGGTGCGCGTGGGGCCGTAGGCGCCCTGCGGGCGGGGGCCGTCGGGGGTGCGGGCTTCGGCGGTCGGGAAGCGCGCGGTGTGCGGCAGCGCCAGGACGCGGGCCGCGCCCACGGGCCGCCGCCTGCGCTCGGCGCTCGACAGCGCCTCGGCGAGCGGGAGTTCGGGGCGCGCGCCGAGCTCCCGCGCGGGGAGCGACGCGAGTCGTGCGAGCGTCGCGTGGAGGCGGGCGACCTCCAACGCGTCGGAGACGGCGGCCTTGGAGCGCGCCGTGGTGAAGGCCCGTGCCGTCCAGAGTGCGCCCCTTGTGCGCCCCTGGTACGCGCGCTCTCCTTCGTCCCGCGCCGTCCCGACCTGCCGCGGCAGCCGCGTCCCCGAGCGGCCTCCGCCGAGGCGGTGCGCCGCGCCCTCGGCGCAGAGCACGGCGCCCGACGAGAACGGGCGCAGCACCAGCGCGTCGAGCGCGGAGAGTTGGGCGAAGGCGGCGCCCGCGCCGGGGTCGAGAATGCCGGTGCCGCGGTCGAGGCGGTACCCGTCGAGGTGGTCCGTGCTCATCCGCCCGCCGACGGCCCCGCCGGCTTCGACCACCGTGACGCGGAGCCCCGCGCGGGTGAGGCGGTCGGCCGCGGCGAGTCCCGACAACCCGGCTCCGACGACCACCACGTCGGCCTCCGGTGCCACTCCTGTGCCTGCGCCTGCGCTGCTGCTGAGCACGGTCCCTCCCGTGGGTGATCCGCGGCTGATGTGTCCCGGGCCTCTTCGAAACTGCGTGCTGCTGACGTCCTGATGCCCCGACTGATGCGGCTGACACCGGAGTTCACGCCGTACACGACCACCCTAGGCAACTGAGCGGTCGCGGATAGTCGCGCAGGCAAGGGCACGGTCGCACGACGGTCGCACACAATGCCACGCCCGGCGCGCGCGGGAGCGAACGGCGCCGCGCGTGGCGGTCAGGCGAGCGCCGCGCGGACGGAGTCCTCCACTTCGGGGAAGGCGAACCGGAACCCCGACTCCAACAACCGGCTGGGCAGCACCCGTTGGCTCCCGAGCACGTCCTCGGCGAACTCGCCGAGCGCCGCGCGCAGCACGGGCGCCGGTACGGCGAACGGCGTGGGCCGGTGCAGCACGCGGCCCATCGCCGCCGTCGCCTCGCGGTTGGTGGCGGGCACGGGCGCCGTGAGGTTGAACGGTCCGGAGAGCTCGTCGTCGTCGAGGAGGCGACGCAGCGCGGCGAGGTGGTCGTGGAGGGCGATGTGGGACCAGTACTGCCTCCCGTCGCCGAGGCGCCCGCCGAGCCCCGCCCTGAAGAGCGGGAAGAGCCGCCCCCACGCGCCTCCGCTCCGCGAGACGACGAGCCCGGTGCGTGCGTACACGGTGCGGATGCCGGCGTCGCGCGCGGCACCGGCCGCCGCCTCCCAGTCCTGGCACATGTCGGCGAGGAACCCGTGCCCCGCGGGCGACTCCTCGTCGACGGACCGGTCGCCCGTGTCCCCGTAGAAGCCGACGGCGCTCCCGCAGACGAGGACCCGCGGCGGGGTGTGCAGCTCCGCGACCGCCTCGGCGATCGCGGCCGTGCCGAGCACCCGGCTGTCCCACAGCTCCTTCTTGTACGCGGCCGTCCATCTGCGGTCCCCGACCCCCGCCCCCGCCAGGTGCACCACGGCGTCGCACCCCGCGAGCCCCTGCACGTCGACGTACTGCCGCTTCGGGTCCCACAGGACGGATTCGCCTCCGGCCCGCTTCGTCCCCTCCCGTACGAGCCGCACCACGGTGTGCCCGTCCGCGGAGAGGGAGTCGGTGAGCGCGGAACCGATGAGCCCCGTGGACCCGGTGATCGCGATACGCATGCGCCCCATCCTGCCTTCCCGCGCCCGGCACCGCACCGCCCGGCGAGCCGCCCTCCCGCGGGCCAACGTCCCTCCGCAGCGGCCCTGTTGGCCCGGAACGGGGTGGACGGGGCGGTGATCGGGACGGCACAGTACGGCCCATGGCGTCCGCAGTATTCCCGTCGTCCCCGTCGTCCCCGTCGTCCCCGCCGCCCCCGCCGACGATCCGCCCCGCAGGCCCAGGCGACGAACAGCTGCTGGGAGCGCTCGACCGCCGAGCCTGGTCCACGCGCTACTCGGTCCAGCCCCGCCCCCAGCCCCCCTACGAGCCGTTCTTCGGCCCGGAACGCCCCCCGGCCCACCATCTCGTGGCCGAGCTGGAGGGCGAGGGCCTCGTCGGCTACGTGCGCTGCGAGCCGCCGAGCGGGCTCGCCGCGCACGCGCACGTACGGCAGATCAACGGCCTCGTCGTCGACGAGCGCGCGCGGGGCCGCGGCGTCGGCCGGGCGCTGCTGGAGGGCGCGTGTGCACTCGCGCGCCGGCAGGGAGCGGTCCGCATGACACTGCGGGTGCTCGGACACAACGTCCCCGCGCGAGCGCTCTACAAGGCGGCCGGATTCCGCGAAGAGGGGCTGCTGCCGGGGGAGTTCCTCCTCGAGGGCGAGTACGTCGACGACGTCGTCATGGGCCGCACGCTCCGCTGACGCTCACCCGCGGACGCGGTCCCACAGCCGGGGGAGGCGGTCGGCGAGCGCCTCGTCGTCGTCGAGGTCGAGCGGGGTGCCCGTCGGCTCCTCGGGCGGCTCAGGCAGGCCGAGGTCGGGCAGGGCGGTCGCGGTGAGCTGCTCGTACGCCTCGTCCGCGGCGTAGCCGAGGTCCTCGCCCTCGCCGTCGAACTGCGGGTCGAAGCCGGTGAGGAGGTCGGCGAGGCTGTCGGCGTCGTGGGCCGCGGCTTCGAAGACCTCCCTGCCCTGGCCGATGAGCCAGCAGCGGAAGGAGTCGAACGTCTCGTCGTCGACCGGCTCCCCGGCGCTCCCCAGCAGAACGGTCGCCGCGGCCCACACGTCCCACTGATGGGCGCGGTGGAAGCGGGAGTCGAAATGGCGCGCGAAGTCGGCGACGCCTTCCGGGTCCCGTCTGGTGAGCTGCTCGATCAGCACGTCCGCCTGTTCCTCCGGATCCCCCTCGGAGGCTTCGCGCGCGGCGTCGACCAGCTCCCAGAAATCCGTCTCGTCCATCACGCCCCTCAGCATCCAAGCTGCCGCGCCCCCGTGCACGCGGAGCGCGCCAGATGCGGCTGTCTCGTTATCCGCCGGAAGCGGTCTCCGCCATACCCGACGGGAGGTGTCCGGTATCCCCGGCAGGGTGTCGGCGTACGGCGCCGCTTCCGCGGTGCCGGCACGAGGAGAGGAAGCGCAGATGGCGGAGGAACACCGGCCGCTCGCCGGCCGCACCGCACTCGTCGCGGGAGCGACGCGCGGCGCGGGGCGTGCGATCGCCGTCGAGCTGGGGAGGGCGGGCGCCGCGGTCTACGCCGTGGGGCGCACCACCCGCTCCCGGACGAGCGAGGTGCGGCGTCCGACGGAGACGATCGAGGAGACGGCCGCACTCGTCACCGCGGCGGGCGGCGAAGGCGTCGCCTGCGAGGCCGACCTCCTCGACGCAGCGCAGGTCGCCGCGGTCGTCGAGCGGGTCGACGCCGAGCGGGGCCGGCTCGATGTGCTCGTCTCCAACGCGTGGGGAGGCGATCACCTCGTCGAGTGGGAGAAACGCATGTGGGAGCACGACCTGGAGGCGGGGCTGCGGGTGCTCAGGCTCGGCGTCGAGACGCACCTCGTCGCCGCGGCCTGCGCGCTCCCGCTCCTCGTCCGCCGTCCCGGGGGCCTCCTGGTCGAAATCACCGACGGCACAGCCGAGTCCAACCGTCCCTACCGCAAGCCGTTCTACTACGACCTCGCCAAGACGGCACCGCTGCGGATCGCGCACGACCTCGCCGAGGAGCTCCCCGAGTACGGCGGCACGGCGGTCTGCCTCACGCCCGGCTGGCTGCGCTCCGAGGCGATGCTCGACACCGCCTTCCGCGTCACCGAGGAGAACTGGCGCGAAGGGTGCGCGCAGGACCCGCACTTCGCGATGTCCGAGTCGCCCGCCCTCGTCGGCCGCGCCGTCGCCGCCCTCGCCGCCGACCCGCAGGTGGCGCGGTGGAACGGGGTCTCCCTCTCCAGCGGCGGACTTGCCCGTGAGTACGGCTTCACCGACGCGGACGGCTCGGCACCGGACTTCTGGCGCTACTACGCCGAAGTCCAGCAGGCGGGCAAACCGGCCGACCCCACCGGCTACCGCTGAGCCCGCCCGACCGCTCGCGTACGGCAGGGGGTTGACCTTCGGGACCCCCGGCCGCGCGAACGGCTCGACGACCGGCGGCGCCTCCTTCGCCCCTGCGGTGCACGACGGGTCGTGCAGGCTGTTCGTCACCGGTGCCGCACGCTCCGGCGTCGCGCCCCGTGAGCTCTCCCCGCGCGCCGCGGCGCGTGCGACTGCGCCACCCGCCTCGGGGCGTTCCCACCAGCGGGGACCGGGACGCGGTGGAGGTGGCTCCCTGCCGTGGACCGGCAGCGGAAGGCGGCGCGTCCACAGGGCGGGCTGCCTCGGCGTCTCCGCGTATGCGGGCTCGATGACGATCGGCTGGGGGCCGAGCGGAGGCGCGTCGGCCCGGCCTGCTCGACGTCGAGTGCCGTCGCGCCCCCTTCGCGAGCGGGAGTCGGGCGGTGCGCTCGCGGCCTGCTCCGTGAACTGCCCACCGACCGCCGGGAGTTGGCGCGCACACGACCGAGCTGCGCGACGCGGGAGCCGCCCCGTCGGCTCCCGCGGAGCCGATCACCACGACGGTCCATCGGACCGATGCGGACTACCGCCCCTCCCCGTAGAGGCGGACGCTTGCCCGCGCCGCCGCCGCGAACCGTCCGCGCAACCGCTCGGGCGCCAGCACCTCGCACTCCGCACCGAGCCCGAGGAGCTGCGCGAACGCGACGTCCTCGCCCTCGACGGCGAGCACGGTCCGCGTCCACCCGTGCGCGTCGAGGTGCCCGTCGGCGAGTGCCTCCGCCGCGGCCGAGCGGTCCGTGACGGCGGGAAGCTGCCGGACTCCGGACGGGGAGAGGCGCACCTCCACCTCGGTCCGCAGCAGCGACCGCGCGAAGGCCGCCGCGCGCTCCCGCCAGAACTCGGGAAGGTCGAACTCCCGGTCGCGCGCGAAGCGTTCGCCGAGCTCCTCGACGGAGACGAACCGGTCGACCCGGTAGACCCGCCACCCCTCCCGACCGTCCCGCGCCTCCCCGCCCTCGGCGGCCACCCGCGCCGCGGCGTACCAGACACCCGCCTTGAGCACGAGCCCGTACGGCTCCAGCGTCCGCTCGACCTCGCCCGACTTGCCGCGGTACCGGACGCGCACCGTGCGGTCGTCCCACACCGCCCCCGCGAGCTCGGGCAGCAGCGGAGGCGCCTCGGGCTCGTGCCACCAGGCCGGTGCGTCGAGGTGGAAGCGCTGCGCCGTCGTGCCGGGGACGTCGCCGAAACGCGGATCGAGGGCGGCCGCGACCTTCAGCCGGGCACTGGACGCCGTGTCCGCGAGGCCCATCTCCCGCAGCGCGCCCGGGACTCCGGAGAGGAAGAGCGCCTCGGCCTCGTTGCGATGGATGCCGGTGAGGCGCGTACGGTACCCGCCGAGCAGCCGGTAGCCGCCCGCGCGCCCGCGGTCGGCGTAGACGGGGACGCCTGCCTCGTTGAGCGCCAGGACGTCCCTGGCGACCGTGCGCTCCGACACCTCCAGCCCGTCCGCGAGTTCGGCGGCGGTCAGCTCGCGGTGCGCCTGGAGCAGCAGCACCATCTTGATGAGTCGGGATGCTCGCATGGTGGCATTCTGCCGATCGGGGACGCTGCTACCGTTCGTTGATCGAACAGAGTGTGAACAAAGGTTATTCGACTATGTCCAACCAACCGCGCGAGCAGTGGGGGTCCCGTGTGGGCTTCCTGTTCGCCGCGATCGGGTCCGCCGTCGGGCTCGGGAACATCTGGAGGTTCCCGGGGGAGGCGTACAACAACGGTGGCGGCGCCTTCCTGCTGCCGTACCTGATCGCGCTGCTGACAGCGGGCCTCCCGCTGCTGATTCTTGAGTACACCGTCGGGCGCAGGTACCGGAAGTCGCCTCCCGCCGCCTTCCGGCAGCTCGCCAAACCGGCCCAGGCGATCGGCTGGTGGCAGGTCTTCATCTGCTTCGTCATCGCCAGCTACTACGCGGTGATCGTCGCGTGGGCGGTCCGGTACACCTTCTTCTCGGTCGACCGGGCCTGGGGTGAGAACCCCGCCGAGTTCTTCGCGGGTGACTTCCTCCAGTCCTCGGACCCGGGCGCGGGCATCAGCTCCTACGTGGGCGGGGTCTTCTGGCCGCTGCTCTTCGTGTGGGCGATCGTCCTCGTCATCCTCGGGCTGGGGGTGCGCAAGGGCATCGAGAAGGCGAACATCTTCTTCATTCCGCTCCTCGTGCTCTTCTTCGTCGTGCTGGTGGTGCGTGCCGTCACGCTCGACGGAGCGGCGAAGGGCCTCGACGCCCTCTTCACCCCCGACTGGGGCGCGCTCACCGACGGAAGCGTCTGGGTCGCCGCCTACGGCCAGATCTTCTTCTCGCTCTCCATCGGCTTCGGGATCATGGTGACGTACGCGTCCTACCTGAAGCGGAAGTCCGACCTGACGGGCTCCGCGCTCGTCGCCGGGTTCGCCAACAGTTCCTTCGAGATCCTCGCCGGCATCGGCGTCTTCGCGACGCTCGGCTTCATGGCGCAGTCGAGCGGCGTCGGCGTCAACGAGGTCGCCGAGTCCGGGGTCGGGCTCGCCTTCATCGCGTTCCCCACGGTGATCTCGCAGATGCCGCTCGGGGGGCTCTTCGGCGTCCTGTTCTTCCTCTCGCTCGCCATCGCGGGGCTCACCTCGCTGGTGAGCATCGTCGAGGTGGTCATCTCCTCGGTGCGGGACCGCACCGGCATGCGCCGCGGCCCCGCCGTGGCGATCGTCGGCGGACTCGTCGCCGTCGTCTCGCTCGCCGTCTTCCCGACCAACGCGGGGCTCAACATCCTCGACGCGTGCGACCACTTCATCAACCAGTACGGCATCGCCCTGGCGGCGCTCGTGTTCCTCGTCGTCGTCGGCTGGCTGCTGCGGAAGCTCAAGCCGCTCCAGGCCAACGCCGACGCGACCTCCGCGGTGCGGCTCGGCCTGTGGTGGCGGATCTGCCTCGGCGTGGTCACGCCGGTCGTCCTCGCCTGGATGATGGTGGACAGCCTGCGGCAGGAGTTCTCCGAGAACTACGGCGGAATGCCGACGTCGTTCCTCGTCTGGTCGGGCTGGGGCATCGCGGTCGGCGCGCTGGTCCTCGGCGTCCTCGTGGCGCTGATCCCGTGGCGCAACGGGCCCAAGCCCGAGGACCCCGTCGATGAGGAAGTCGCCGAGCCCGCGGTCGAGTCGGGGAAGGAGGAGCGCTGATGTCGACGAGCGCGATCGTCATGATGGTCGTGGCCATCGCCGTGGTCTGGGGCGGAATGATCGCGGCCATCCTCAAGCTGCGCGGCCACCCGGACCCGCCGGAGGACTGAGCCGCAGGCGTACGCCGGCGGCGGACACGAAGAAGGGGCGGGCCCGCGGGCCCGCCCCTTCGCTTGCCGTGCCCGGACTCAGGCGAGGCCGTACTTCTCCGCGGCCCGGCGGACCGTCTCGTGCTTCACCTCGCCGCGCAGGGCGAGCCGCGAGAGCGCCGCGACGACCACCGAGTGCGCGTCGACGCCGAAGTGGCGCCGCGCGGCCTCGCGGGTGTCGGAGAGCCCGAAGCCGTCCGTGCCCAGCGACGACCAGTCCTGCTCGACCCACTGGCTGATCTGGTCGGGAACGGCACGCATCCAGTCGCTGACGGCGAGGACGGGGCCGGGGGCGCCGGCGAGCGTCCTGGTGACGTACGGCGTCCGCTCCTCTCCGCGGAGGGCTGCCGCGTCGCACTCCATCGCCTCGCGGCGCAGCTCGCTCCAGGACGGCGCCGACCACACGTCGGCGGCCACGCCCCACTCCTCCGCGAGGACGCGCTGCGCGTCGAGAATCCAGTGGATCGCGGTGCCCGACGCGAGGAGCTGGATGCGCGGCGACCCGGCGGCCGGCGCGGTCTCCAGCTCGGCGGCGTCCCGGAACCGGTAGAGGCCCTTGACGATGCCCTCCTCGACACCGGGCCGCTCCGGCATCGCGGGCTGCACCTTGGTCTCGTTGTAGACCGTGAGGTAGTAGAAGACGTCCTCCTGCGCCGCCGCGTCCGGGCCGTACATCCGGCGGATGCCGTCCTTGACGATGGCGCCCACCTCGTAGGCGAAGGCCGGGTCGTACGAGACCGCCGCGGGGTTGGTCGAGGCGAGCAGGTGCGAGTGCCCGTCGGCGTGCTGGAGGCCCTCGCCGGTCATCGTGGTGCGCCCGGCGGTCGCACCGACGACGAAGCCGCGGCCCAACTGGTCGGCGAGCGCCCAGAACTGGTCGCCGGTCCGCTGGAACCCGAACATCGAGTAGAAGATGTAGAACGGGATCATCGGCTCGCCGTGCGTCGCGTACGAAGTGGCGGCGGCGGTGAAGTCGGCGAGCGAACCGGCCTCCGTGATCCCCTCGTTGAGGACCTGACCGTTCGCGGACTCCTTGTAGTACATCAGCTGATCGCGGTCGACCGGGTCGTAGGTCTGCCCGAGCGGCGAGTAGATGCCCGCGGAGGGGAAGAGCGACTCCATGCCGAAGGTGCGGGCCTCGTCGGGGACGATCGGCACCCAGCGGGCGCCGGTCTCCTTGTCCTTCATCAGGTCCTTGACGAGGCGGACGAACGCCATCGTGGTGGCGATCTCCTGCGACCCCGAGCCCTTCTTCAGCGCCTCGAACGGCTTCTCGGCCGGCGTGGGGAGACCCACCTGGTGCACCTTGCGCGCCGGCGCCGGACCGCCGAGCGCGGCACGGCGCTCCTGGAGGTAGCGCACCTCGGGGGAGTCGGCGCCCGGGTGGACGTACGGCGGGAGGTCGCCCTGCAAGTCGCTGTCGGGGATGGGAAGTTGGAGCAGGTCCCGCATGGTGCGGAACTCGTCGCCCGTGAGCTTCTTCATCTGGTGGTTGGCGTTCCGGGACTCGAAGCCCGCGCCGAGCGTGTGACCCTTGATCGTCTGCGCCAGGATCACCGTCGGAGCCCCCTTGTGCTCGACGGCGGCACGGTAGGCGGCGTAGACCTTCCGCGGCTCGTGTCCGGCCCGTGAGGCGTGGAAGAGCTCGATGAGCTTGTCGTCGCTGAGCAGCTTGCCGAGCTCGGCGAGTGCCGGGTCGCCGCCGAAGAAGTGCTCGCGGATGTACGCGGCATCGCGAGTCGCGTACGTCTGGAACTGCGCGTCCGGCACCTCGCCGAGGCGGCGTACGAGGGCGCCCGTGGTGTCGAGCTGGAGCACCTCGTCCCAGGCGGTGCCCCACAGAGCCTTGACGACGTTCCAGCCGGCGGCCCGGAACTGCGCCTCCATCTCCTGCACGATCTTGAAGTTCGCGCGCACGGGGCCGTCGAGCCGCTGGAGGTTGCAGTTGATCACGAAGGTGAGGTTGTCGAGCTGCTCCCGACCGGCGAGCGCGAGTGCGGCCGTCGACTCGGGCTCGTCCATCTCGCCGTCGCCGAGGAACGCCCATACGCGGGAGGCGGAGGTGTCCTTGATGCCGCGGCCCGTGAGGTAGCGGTTGAACCGCGCCTGGTAGACGGCCGAGATCGGCCCGATGCCCATGGAGACGGTGGGGAACTCCCACAGCCAGGGCAGCCGCCGCGGGTGCGGGTAGGAGGGGAGTCCTCCGCCGCCGGCCTCGCGGCGGAAGTGGTCGAGGTGCTCCTCGGTGAGGCGGCCGTCGAGGAAGGCGCGGGCGTAGATGCCCGGGGAGGCGTGGCCCTGGATGAAGAGCTGGTCGCCCGAGCCGTCGGCCTCCTTGCCGCGGAAGAAGTGCTGGAAGCCGGTCTCGTAGAGCCAGGCGGCCGAGGCGAAGGTCGCGATGTGGCCTCCGAGGCCGAGCTTGCTCCCGCGGGTCACCATCGCGGCGGCGTTCCACCGGTTCCAGGCGGTGATCCGCGCCTCCATCGCCTCGTCACCGGGGAACTCCGGCTCGGCGGCGGTGGGGATGGTGTTGACGTACTCGCTCTCCAGCGGCTGCGGGACGCGCAGGCCGCTGGCGGCGGCGTGCTCGACCGTGCGGCGGACTATGTACGAGGCTCGCTCGTCGCCCGCGTGCGTGGCCACCGCGTCGAGCGAGGCGCGCCACTCGGCGGTCTCCTGCGGGTCCCGGTCGGCGAGCTGATCGAGCTCGCTCTGCCGGGAGAGGGCGGCTGCCGCCACTTCTTTGTTGACGGACTCTGGCATGGGTGGCCACCTCCGGACGGCGGGTTCTGTGCGGGATATCCCTGAAGGGGCAGGACAGGGGGAACCCGACCTGCGACTCTACGCCCGCGATCGATGATCGATCAAAGCTTGGGAAGGAAAAATCGACCCGTACTGCGAAATCGGCATTCCGTGCCTCGAAAGCGGACACCGAGTGCCGAGAGGAGGTGAGGGGTTCGTACGGTGATTTCCCTTTCGCTCCTTGACGGTTCAGTCCTCCGGCCGGGGAGCCGGCGCACAGCCGAGGACGTGGAGCTTCAACTGCTCCGCCAGGTCCGCGTCCCCGCGCTCGACGGCGTCGAGCACCGCCTGGTGCTCCTCCGCGTACGACTTCTGCACGGTGCCGAGCCACCGGATCGACAGCGCCGTCCAGACCTCTATGCCCAGCGACTCCCAGGTGTGCAGCAGGACGCTGTTCCCCGAGGCCCGCACGAGCTCCCGGTGGAAGGCCACGGTGTGCCGCACCTGCGCCTCGCCGTCCATGAGCCGGTCCGCCTCGTAGAGCGCCTCCACGTGCGGGCGGAGCGCGGAGACGTCGCCGCCCATCCGCGGGGCCGCCAGCTCCGCAGCGATCCGCTCCAGGCCGGCCCGTACCGGGTAGATCTCCTCCAGGTCGGCCGCCGACAACTCCCTTACGCGCACCCCCTTGTTGGGCGCCGACTCGATCAGGCGCAGCGCCTCCAGCTCCCGCAGCGCCTCGCGCACCGGGGTCTGGCTCACCTCGAGCTCCACCGCGATCCGTCGCTCCACGATCCGTTCGCCCGGCTTCCAGCGGCCGCTGACGATCCCCTCCACGAGGTGCTCGCGGATCTGTTCGCGCAGCGAGTGGACGACGGGCAGGGTCATCGGCGTGCTCCTTGGAGGCGGGTGTTCCGAACGATACGGCGCGGCGAAACGGCAGCGCCCCCGCCCGGTGAACCGAGCGAGGGCGCGGGGTCCGTGCGCGCGGCCGTCGGACGGACGCGGCGCGGGGTGCCTGCCGGCGCCCGCCGCGGCACGCGGCCGGGTGCGGGCGCCGGACGTTCACGCAGGTCGGAGCCTGCGCGAGGGGGTGTCAGAGACCGAGCTCGGTCTCGAACTCGCCGGCCTCCAGGATCTCCTTGACCGTCGTGAGGTAGCGCGCCGCGTCGGCGCCGTCCACGAGGCGGTGGTCGTAGGAGAGCGTGACGTAGGTCATGTGCCGGATGGCGATCGTCTCCCCGAGGTCCGGGTGGTCGACGACGACCGGGCGCTTGACCGTCGCGCCGATGCCCAGGATGCCGACCTGGTTCGGCGGGACGATGACCGTGTCGAAGAGAGCGCCGCGCGAACCGGTGTTGCTCACCGTGAAGGTCGCGCCCGACATGTCGTCGGGGGAGATCTGGTTCGAGCGGACCTTGCCCGCCAGCTCCGCCGTCTTCTTGGCGATGCCGGCGAGGTTGAGGTTGCCCGCCTCCTTGACGACCGGAGTCATCAGGCCCTTCTCCGCGTCGACGGCGATGCCGACGTTCTCGACGTCGAAGTAGGTGATCGTGCCCTCGTCCTCGTTGATCCGGGCGTTCACGGCCGGGTGGGCCTTGAGCGCCTGGGCCGCGGCCTTGACGAAGAACGGCATCGGGGAGAGCTTCACGCCCTCGCGCGACTGGAAGGACGCCTTCGCCTGCTCCCGCAGCTTCATGATCTTGGTGACGTCCACCTCGATCGCCGTGGTGAGCTGGGCCTGGCCGTGGAGCGCCTTCATCATGTTGTCGCCGATGACCTTGCGCATCCGCGGCATCTTCACCGTCTGCCCGCGCAGCGGGGACGCCTCGATCACGGGGGCCTTCTTGCCGCCGGCCGGGGCCGCCGCCGGCGCCTCGGCCGCCGGGGCCTGCTTCGCCTCGGCCGCCGCGACGACGTCCTGCTTGCGGATACGGCCGCCGACGCCCGTGCCCTTGACCTGCGTCAGGTCGACACCGTGCTCCGCGGCGAGCTTGCGCACGAGCGGGGTGACGTACGCGCCCTCGGCCTCGGGAGCCGGGGCGGCCGGGGCCGCCTGCGGCGCAGGGGCCTGCGCCTGCGCGGGCGCAGCCGGTGCCGGTGCCGGGGCGGGCTCCGGCTGGGGCGCCGGTGCCGGCTCGGGCGCCGGGGCCGCAGGGGCGGGTGCGGGCTCGGGGGCCGGCGTGGTCGGTGCGGGAGCCTCGGGTGCCGAAGCGGGGCCCGGGGCCGCGCCGGGGGCGCCGATCACCGCGAGCTTCGCGCCGACCTCGGCGGTCTCGTCCTCGTTGACCGTGATCTCCAGCAGGGTGCCGGAGGAGGGAGCGGGGATCTCGGTGTCGACCTTGTCGGTGGAGACCTCGAGCAACGGCTC
>NZ_AJTQ01000118.1 GCF_000262345.1 Streptomyces xiaopingdaonensis
CGCCGCGACCTCCTCGCCGACCTGCTTCAGCCAGCGGGTGACGGTGCCCTCGGTCACGGACTCGCCGAGCGCCGGAAGCGTCACGTCGGTACCCTCGGCCGCGCCGCCCGACGAGGCAGGCGCAGGCTGGGCCGGAGCCTGCTGCTGCGGCGCCTCCGCGGGAGCCGGCTGTGCGGGCGCCTGCTGCTGCGGGGCCTCCTGCTGGGGCGCCGCGGCCGGTGCGGGGGCGCCCGAACCGTCGTCGATCGACGCGAGTTCGGCGCCGACCTCGACCGTCTCGTCCTCGGCGACCTTGATCGAGGAGAGCGTCCCCGCGGCAGGAGACGGGATCTCGGTGTCGACCTTGTCGGTGGAGACCTCGAGCAACGGCTC
>NZ_AJTQ01000119.1 GCF_000262345.1 Streptomyces xiaopingdaonensis
GGCCTCGACGTGCTCACCCTCGGCCTTCAGCCAGCGGGTGACGGTGCCCTCGGTGACGCTCTCGCCGAGCGCCGGCAGGGTTACGGAAACCGCCATGGTTTCGGTTGCTCCTAACGAAATGTGCGGATGGAACGCGCCCGGTCGTGGTCAGTCGTGCGAGTGCAGCGGCTTGCCGGCGAGGGCGAGGTGCGCTTCGCCGAGTGCTTCCGTCTGCGAGGGGTGGGCGTGGATGAGCTGTGCCACCTCGGAGGGCAGCGCTTCCCAGTTGTAGATCAACTGGGCCTCGCCGACCTGCTCGCCCATGCGGTCACCGACCATGTGGACGCCGACGACGGCACCGTCACGGACCTGGACGAGCTTCACCTCGCCCGTGGTCTTCAGGATCTTGCTGCGGCCGTTGCCCGCAAGGTTGTACTTGAGGGTCACCACCTTGTCGGCACCGTACCGCTCCTTGGCCTTCTCCTCGCTCAAGCCGACGGAGGCGACCTCGGGGTTGCAGTAGGTGACCCGCGGGACGCCGTCGTAGTCGATCGGCACCGGGTTGAGCCCGGCGAGCCGCTCGGCGACGAGGATGCCCTCGGCGAAGCCGACGTGCGCGAGCTGGAGGGTGGGGATGAGGTCGCCGACGGCGGAGACGGTCGGGACGCTGGTCCGGCAGTACTCGTCGACCTGGACGAAGCCGCGGTCGATCGCGACGCCTGCCTCCTCGTAGCCGAGCCCCTGCGAGACGGGCCCGCGGCCGATGGCGACGAGCAGCACCTCGGCCTCGAACTCCTTGCCGTCGGCGAGGACCACCTTGACGCCGTCCTGCGTGTACTCCGCGCGCTCGAAGAAGGTGCCGAGGTTCGCCTTTATCCCGCGCTTGCGGAACGCCCGCTCCAGCAGCTTCGAGCTGTTCTCGTCCTCGGCGGGGACGAGGTGCTTGAGGCCCTCGACGACGGTGACGTCCGTGCCGAAGGAGGTCCACGCCGAGGCGAATTCGACGCCGATCACGCCGCCGCCGAGGACGACCGCGGACTTCGGCACGCGGTCGAGCTGGAGGGCGTGGTCGGAGGAGATGATCCGGTCGCCGTCGATCTCCAGCCCCGGCAGGGACTTGGGCACCGAGCCGGTCGCGAGCAGGATGTGCCGGCCCTCGAAACGCTGGCCGTTGACGTCGACGGAGGTGGGGGAGGAGAGGTACCCGGACCCCTCGACGTAGGTGATCTTGCGGGAGGCGACGAGCCCCTGAAGGCCCTTGTGGAGTCCCGAGACCACGCCGTCCTTGTACTTGTGGACGCCGGCCATCTCGATGCCCTCGAAGGAGCTCTTGACGCCGAACTCGGCGCCCTCGCGCGCGGAGTCGGCGACCTCGCCGGCGTGCAGCAGGGCCTTGGTGGGGATGCAGCCGCGGTGCAGGCAGGTGCCACCGAGCTTGTCCTTCTCGATCAGGGCGACGTCCAGCCCCAACTGAGCGGCGCGCAGCGCGGCGGCATAGCCGCCGCTCCCGCCCCCGAGGATCACTAGGTCGAAAACAGTGCTGGCGTCGTTCGCCACGTCACGTCCTCCATGCATGGGTGCGCCGGTGCCGGTCTCCTTCGACCGGGCGGCTGTATTGCGGCCGCTGCTGTACTCGGCCCTGGACTCGGCGCGATCCGCGCCGGTGGGCCCTGTCCTGCCGGAAACCCATCTTCGCACTTGTCGACGGAATGCGGGACGCCGGGCGGCCGTAGCCACTGCGTGAGACGCGTCAGGGCGCCGACCGCGGTCGGTCGGCGCCCTGGAGTCCGCTGCGCGTCAGACGACCTCGCCGGCCGCCGTCCGCTCCGCGAGACGCAGCAGGGTGCGGACGCCGGAGCCGGTGCCGCCCTTGGGCGTGTAGCCGAACGGCGCCGACTCGTTGAACGCCGGTCCTGCGATGTCGAGATGGGCCCAGGTCGTCCCCTCGGAGAGGAACTCCCGCAGGAAGACGCCGGCGAGGAGGCCCCCGCCCATGCGGTCGCCCACGTTCTTGACGTCGGCGACGGGGGAGTCGATCGCGGTGCGCAGTTCGGACGGGAGCGGCATCGGCCACGACGGCTCGCCCGCCTCGTCGGCGGTCTCCTGCACGGCGCTGCGGAAGGCGTCGTCGTTGGCCATGATCCCGAAGGTGCGGTTGCCGAGTGCGACGACCATGGCGCCGGTGAGGGTCGCGATGTCGACGACGGCGTCGGGGGACTCCTCGCAGGCGCGGGTGAGCGCGTCCCCGAGGACGAGGCGGCCCTCGGCGTCGGTGTTGAGGACCTCGACGGTCTTCCCGCTGTACATCGTCAGCACGTCGCCGGGGCGCATCGCCGAGCCGGACGGCATGTTCTCGGCGAGCGCGAGCCAGCCGGTGATCTTGACGTCGAGCTGGAGCCTGGCGGCGGCGACGACGGTGGCGAAGACGGCCGCGGCGCCGCTCATGTCGCTCTTCATCGTCTCGTTGTGCCCGGCCGGCTTCAGCGTGAGACCGCCCGAGTCGTAGGTGATGCCCTTGCCGACGAGGGCCAGCGACTTCTTCGCCTTCGCCGGCGCGTACGCGATGCGCACGAGGCGCGGCGGCTGCTCGGAGCCGATGCCGACGCCGAGGATGCCGCCGTAGCCGCCCTTGGTGAGCGCCTTCTCGTCGAGCACCTCGATCTTGAGGCCGTGCTCCTTCGCCGCGTCCTGCGCCTCGGCGGCGAAGGCGGCCGGAGTGAGGTCGTTGGAGGGGGTGTTGATGAGATCGCGGGCGCGTGCGACCGCGTCGGCGAGGATCTCGGCCCGCTCGGCGGCGGCCTTGTGCGCCTTGTCCCGCGGCTTCGCGCCGAGGACCGCCACCTCGGCGAGCGGCGCGCTGCGCGCCGCCTCGGCCTGGGCGGCCTTCGCCGACTTCGCGGGCTTGCCGGTCTTCGCCGTGTCGTCGCCCCGGTAGTCGGTGAAGGAGTAGGCGCCGAGGAGCGCGCCCTCGGCGAGCGCCGCCACCGACTCGGCTCCCTCGACGGGCAGCGCGAGCGCGGCCTTCTTCGAGCCGGCGAGCGCACGCGCGGCGGCTCCGGCGGCGCGGCGCAGCGTCTCGGCGTCGTAGGAGGAGCCCTTGGCCGGAGCGGCGCCGAGGCCGACGGCGAGGACCAGCGGGGCCTTCATGCCGGACGGCGCGGGCACCTTGGTGGTCTCGCCCTCTCCGCCCGTCGCGCCGAGCGTCTCCAGGGTTGCCGCGAGCTTGCCGCCGAACGCCTTGTCGACGGCCTCCCCTCCGGCCGCGACGGCCGGCGGCCTGCCTTCGGGGCTGCCCTTGGTGACGCCGACGACGACGGCGTCCGCGCGCAGCGTCGCGGGTGACGAGGTGCTGAGAGTCAGAGCAGACACGGTGGCGGTGACCTTCTTCCTTCGGGCCGTATCCTCGTTGCGTACGGCTTGGGGGGTTGTTGGGCATCGTATGCCCCGACCGAAGCCGCATCGTATGCCCCTGGCGGTGCCCGCGGCGCCGCGCGCGAGCCCGCCGCCGACGCGTCCCCGCCCGCCGTCGGCGGCCGCCCCGCTGCCCGACCGGCCCCACGGATGCTCAAACCGCCGCGCCCGCCGCCGACTTGGCGCGGTACCGCACGCGGCAGGGGCTCTTCGGCCACTTCGTCTTCGAGCCCGGCACGGGAGCCACGGGCGAGTCGAGGAGTTCGAGTTCGTAATGGCGGAGGAGGAGGGTGAGGACCGCCTCCATCTCGACGTGCGCGAAGCGTTCGCCGAGGCAGCGGTGCAACCCGCCGCCGAAACCGATCAGTTCGGGGGTGCGCTCGCCCGAGCCCTTGAGGAAGCGCTCGGGCCGATAGGCGTCGGGCTGCCGCCACTCCTCCGGCAGCCGGTGCGTGAGCGCGGGGGAGACGAGGACGAGGGAGCCGCGGGGGACGAGCCAGCCGTCGACGGTCAACTCCCGCCGCGCCCGCCGCATCAGCATGGGCGCGACCGGGTGGAGGCGCTGCGTCTCCTTGAGCGCGGCCCCGAGGAGCGGCAGGCGGTGCAGGTCCTTCGTGGTGAGGGGCGCCGTCGCGCCCTCGCCGAGCCCCGCGTCCCGCTGCTCGGCGCGGACGCGGGCGAGGTGCGCCGGGTGTTCGAGCAGGTCGACGAGGGCCCAGGCGAGGTGCCCCGTCGTCGTCTCGTGGCCGGCCCAGAGGAACATGAGGACCAGGTTGACGAGGACCGCGTCGGGCACCGGCTCCCCGTCCTCGAAGTGCGAGTCGACCAGCGTCTGGAGGAAGTCCGGCTCCTCCCGGGGGCGTTGGCGCCGCCGGCGTACCAGGGCGAGGATGTCGCGGCGGAGTGAGTCGCGGGCCCGCCTGCTGCGCAGCAGGTGCGGCGCGGGCACCCAGCCGGGCAGGACGGGGTCGAGGCCCTCCGAGAACCGGCGGAAGGTGGGGAAGAAGCCCCTGATCCGCTCGTTGACGTCGGCACCGAGGAACGCGTGCGCCGAGATGTGCATGACGGTCTCGCCGAGCGCCTCGACGAGTTCCGTCTCGCCCTCGTCCCCGAGCCGGGCCATCAGCGCCCGCGTCTCGGTCTCCATCCGGCCGAGGTAGGAGTCGAGTTGACCGGCTCTGAAGCGCGGCAGGACGAGTTCGCGCTGGCGCCTGTACTCCTCGAACTCGGCCCAGAAGAAGAAGTCGGGGCCGAACATGTGCTTGAAGAACGGGTACGAGGCTCTGATCGAGAGGTCGTCGTCGGGGGCCTTGAGCATCCACCCGCTGTACTCGGAGCCGAGGAGCGCCGTCGCCTGCCTGTTGCCGAGACGGAAGCTGAACGCGCGGCCGTGCTCGGCCTGTCCGCGGCTGAGGACGGCGTACGGGTCGCGGAGGAACGGCGCCGCGTGGCCGACGAGGGGGCGGGCACCGGAGAGCTGCGGGGGTCGGACAGCGTGCGGCATGCGGGTCCTTACGTCGTGGACGGGACGTGCCGTGCGGTGTTCACCTGCTGACCTGCGATGGGACTTGCACCGCCCCCGCGGACGCGCGGCGGAGGGGACGGAGGGATTGTCGGTGGGCGCGTCACCCCAGCGCAAGGACGACGAGCGCGGCCGTCCCCGCCGTCTCGGCCACGGCGCCGAGCACGTCGCCCGTCACGCCGCCGAGCCGCCGCCCGGAGTGCGCCAACAGCGCCTCGGCAGCCGCGAGTCCGAGCACCGCGGCGGCGGCGAACTGCACGACCGGCGCCCACCCGAAGAGCGCCCCCGCCGCCGCGGCGGCGAGCGCGACGACCGCGGACGTCGCGTACGCGGTACGCACGGGGACCGTCTCGGCGACCGCGGCCCCCAGCCCGTCGGGCCGCGCCGCCGCCACCCCGCCGCGCGCCGCCAGCGTCAGCGCCGTGCGCGCCACCACGGCGGCGACGGCGCCCCCGGCCGCCCCGTACGCCCACCCCGCCGCGTACAGCTGGCTCAGCGCGGCCGCCTGCCCGCCGAGGACGAGGACGAGCGTGACGGTGCCGAAGGGCCCGATGTCCGAGCGTTTCATGATCTTCTGCGCCTCGTCCGCCGGCTTGCCGCTCCCCAACCCGTCGGCGACGTCGGCGAGTCCGTCGAGGTGCAGCCCCCTGGTGAGGACGGCGCCGACCGCTACGGCGGCGAAAGCGGCGAGGAGCGCGCCCGCGCCGAGCACCAGCAGCACGCCGGCGACGGCGGCGGCGAAGAGCCCCACGGCGAGGCCGGCGAGCGGCGCGCACACCATGCCTCTGCGTGCCGCCTCGCGGTCCCAGCGCGCGACCCGCACCGGCAGCACCGTGAGCGTGCCGAACGCGAAGCGGACGCCGTCGAGAAGGCGGGCAGGCTGCGGGTGCGGCGGTATGTCGTCCATGGCAGGACGGTACCGGGCGGGGGCGTCAGGTCGCGTCGAGCGCTGCCCCCGCCGGGGGCTCCTCCGCGCCCGACGCGCTCTCCACCTCGGGCAGTTCGGCGGCGAGCGCCGCCGCGGCACGCACGACGGGGAGAGCGAGGAGCGCGCCCGCGCCTCCGCCGATCCGCAACCCCTGGTCGAGCACCGGGTCCAGCGCGACACGGTCGAGCGCCTTCGCCTGCGCGGGCTCGTCGGTGACGTGGCCCGCGACCCACCAGTCGGTCGCGCGGAACGCGATCCGCTGTCCGACGAGGGCGCACGCCGCCGAGACGACGCCGTCGAACACCACGGGCGTGCGCCGCACCGCGCACTGGAGGAGGAACCCCGTCGCCGCGGTGAGATCGGCGCCGCCGATCGCCGCGAGGAGCTTCAACTGGTCCCCGAGGACGGGGCGTGCGCGGCGCAGCCCGTCCCTGATCGCGGCGCACTTGCGCATCCACGCCAGGTCGTCGATCCGGCCCCCGCCCCTGCCCGTCACCACGGAGGCGTCGGTGCCGCAGAGCGCGGCGATCAGGGTGCCGGCCGCGGTGGTGCCGCCCGTGCTGAGGTCGCCGAGGACGACGAGGTCGGTGCCGGCGTCGGCCTCCTCGTCGGCGACCGACATCCCCGCGCGGAAGGCGAGTTCGGCCTCCTCGGGGGTGAGCGCGTCCTCGACGTCGAACCGGCCCGAGGACCGGCGCACCCGGTGCGCCGTGACCTCGGAGGGAAGCTGCGACGGGTCGCAGTCGAGCGAGGTGTCGACGACGCGGAGCGGGACCTGCGCGTGCCGCGCGAGGACGGCGGCCGGCGCGTTCCCGTCGAGCATCTCGCGCACCAGCTCGACGGCGGTGCCCGCGGCCCGTGTCGAGACGCCGAGCTCCGCGACGCCGTGGTCGCCGGCGAATACGACGAGCCGCGGGTGCGAGACGGGGGTGGGCGGGACGCGAAGCTGCCCGGCGCTCAGCCACTCGCCGAGCTCGTCGAGGCGGCCGAGCGCCTCGGGCGGCAGCCCCGTCCGCGCCCG
>NZ_AJTQ01000120.1 GCF_000262345.1 Streptomyces xiaopingdaonensis
CGCAGGCCGCCGCCCGGGCGCTCGATGAGGTCGGAGAACTCGTCGAGGTGGAGTCCGTGGTCACTGGTGCCGTCGCTCATGGGGAGTGAGCGTAGCCGCTGCACGCCTCCCGTGTTCCGCCCCGCCGCCGCTCGCCGTGCGCTGCGGCCAACCACCGGCACCGGTGCGGGTGTTGGCGCGTCAGCGCAGGACCGTGGGGAGCCCGGCCACCACCAGCAGCACGTGCTCCGACTCACCCGCCACGGCGGCGTTGAGCCGCCCCAGCTCGTCGCGGAACCGCCGCCCCGAGGGGCTCGCGGGCACGACGCCCTGCCCCGTCTCGTTGCTGACGTTGACGACGGTGCGCCGCGTCCCGCGCAGCGCGGCGACCAACTCCTCGCGGCGCGCGCCGAGTTCGGCCTTGCCGCGCTTGGCCCAGAGCGAGTCGTCCCAGGCGCCGATCTCGTCCATCGTGCGCGTCAGCCACAGCGAGAGGCAGTCGACGAGCAGCGGCGGCCCCTCGGCCTCCAGCAGCGGCACCAGGTCGTACGTCTCCTCCGTGCGCCAACTCGAAGGGCGGCGCTCGCGGTGCGCGGCGATGCGGCTCGCCCA
Source organism: Streptomyces xiaopingdaonensis (assembly GCF_000262345.1). Classification (GTDB taxonomy): domain Bacteria; phylum Actinomycetota; class Actinomycetes; order Streptomycetales; family Streptomycetaceae; genus Streptomyces; species Streptomyces xiaopingdaonensis. The sequence goes on from NZ_AJTQ01000120.1 coordinate 592, forward strand.
GTCCGTGTCGTCGGACCTGCTCCCCGCGGTGGCGACGTAGACGACGTCCGGCCACGCCGCGAGCCGTCGCTCGGCCTCGACCGACTTGCCGGAGCGCGCCCCGCCGAGGACCAGCGTCCGCCGCGGCACCCCGGGCGCTTCGGGGTCCCAGGGATACGCGCCGACGGTGACGGTCGTGCCGTCGGGCACCGCGCGCGCCCCCGCGGCGACGAGGCGCCGGTGGAGTTCGCGCCCGGGCGGCACCGTGTCGTCGAGGTGGACGGCGAGCACGTCCGTCGAGGCGCCGACGAGGCCCGCCTCCCGCAACCGCGCCAGCGCGTCGGGCCGCCCCACGACGTCGAGCACCGCGGCCTCGCACTCGCCGACCTCCTGCTCCGCCGGCGCGGCCGGAGCCGCACCCGGCGGGAGGTAGAGCAGCCGGGCGCCCTCGGGCCCCGTCACCAGGTAGCCGGTGCCGGGCGAGTCGAGCGCGACGGCGCGCACCCGGTGGCCGCTGATCAGCGCGAGGTCCTGCCCGTCCGGCACGCGTACCGGCGCCGGCAGCCCGGCGGGCACTCCGAGCGCGGGCCCTTCGTGCGGGTGCGAGAGCAGCACCTGCCGTACGCCGGTGAGCGAGTGGCCGGCCCGCGCGGCGGCGAACGCAGGTCCCGGTGTGAGGTCCAGCAGCAGCGTGCCGTCGACGAGCAGCGAGGTCGCCGCCCTCGTCTCCGCCCCCACGGCCGTCGAGCAGTTGGCGCAGGGGCAGTCGGCGCGGGGCAGGCCCTCGGGAGCCGCGGTGCCGAGGAGTGTGAGTTCCACGCTCCGATCGTCCCCTGCCGGCCGGGCCCGTGCGCGCCGGGCCCCTCTTTCGCTGTGCGCTCGGGGTACCGGCGCCGCACCCCGGGGAGCGCTTAGGCTGCGGGCAGCACGTATCGCAGAGTGCGGGGAGGCACCGATGGCATGGACGTGGCGGTTCGAGAAGACCGACGGCACCGAGGTCGAACCGGCCGTGGAGCCCGAGGAGTTCACTACCCAGGGCGACGCCGAGTCGTGGCTCGGTGAGGCATGGCGCGATCTCCTCGAGGGCGGTGCCGACCAAGTGGTGCTCGCGGAGGACGGCACGACCGTCTACGGACCGATGAGCCTCCACGCCGAGCAGGCGGCCGAGGGCTGACCGCACGGCCCGTGCCCGTGCGCGGGCACGAGCCGTGCGTCATCCGCGTACGGCGCAGAGGTGGAGCCGTCCCGCGAGCCTGCGGTACGGCTCCGTGCGCCCGGCGCGTTCCTCGACGGCGAGCAGCCGCTCGTCGTCGGCCGGGTCGTCCTCCGCTGCGAAGATCTGCACACCGAACCAGTTCTCCACCGGCGTGCCGATCCTCTCCAGCAGCGACTCCAGCTCCGCGGCGCCGAGGAGCGGCCGGTCCCGGCCGTCGAATTCGGCGAGCGCGGCGTCCCACCGGCCGGCGCGTGCGTGCGGGATCGGCGCGGCGAGGGAGTTCGCCACCACCAGCGACAGCAGGCCGCCCGAGTCGAGGACGCGGGCCAGACCCGCGAGCGTGGTCGACGGGTCGGTCTCCAGCGGCAGCGCGTCGTGGCAGAGGACGAGGTCGAAGGTGCCGGGCAGGAAGTGGGCGCCCGTGTCCTGACCGCCGGCCGCGAGCGTGCGGAACCGCTCGCGTATCCCCTCGGGTTCCGCCGACACGGCGCTCTCCACCTGCGCGAGCCGCTCCGGATCGCTCTCCAGGCCGGTCACCCGGTGTCCGGCACGGGCAAGGCGGAGCGCCTGCGTCCCGTGGCCGAGCCCGACGTCTAGCACCCGCAGCCTGCGACCCACCTCGAAGTGGGCCGCGATCTGCGCGTCGAGCTGCCGGGCGACCAGCTCCTGCCGGATCAGGGCCGTTCGCCGCGAGCGACCTGCGGCTTGGGCAGGCGCATCCGGCGGAGCTGGAGGGTCCGCATCAGCGCGTAGGCGACGGCGCCGCGCTTCGGCTCGTCGGGGTACTTCTCGCGCAGCCGGCGCTTGAGGCGGATCGCGATGCCGACCGAGTCGATCACGATCAGCACGATCACGAAGAGCCACAGCAGCAGCGAGATGTTCCTCAACTGCATCGACGGCATCATGCTCAGGACGAGGATGACCACGGCGATCGGCAGGAAGAGCTCGGCGACCGTCCAGCGGGAGTCGACGAAGTCCCGCGCGAACCGGCGCACGGGGCCCTTGTCGCGGGCGGGCAGGTACCGCTCGTCACCGTTGGCGAGCGCCTCCCGCTGCTTGGCGAGGGCCACCCTGCGCGCCTCCTTCTGGCGGCGTGCGGCGTCCTTGCGGTTGGCCGGCGCCTTCGTCAGCGACCTGCGCTGCGGCTGGGCCTCGTTGCGCTTCGGCGTGGGGCGACCCTTCGGGGCCTCCGGGTCACGGGGCTGCGTGGGCTCGGCGTCGACGGGCGTCGAGACCTGCCCTTCTTTCGTACGGCTTCGGAACACACGACAAGGGTACGGTGTGCCGCGCGACGCCTCCCGACTGCATAAGGGCACGATCCGGCAACACCGTGTGCAGCGGCCGACGCTGCGCGGTGCGGCTACTCCCCGCGCCTGACGTGCACGCGGTTGATCGTCCTCAAGGAGGAGCCGATCAGGGCCCGGACGGTGCGGTAATGGAAAGGGGACCCGTACCCTTGGGTCCCAGTAGATGTGCTGAGGCGTCGAGTCGGTCAGTCGAGTCGTTACGAAGGGGGCGCTAGAGGCCCATGAGCGGTGTCATGAAGCGTATGGGGATGATCTTCCGTTCGAAGGCCAACAAGGCCCTGGATCGGGCCGAGGACCCTCGCGAGACGCTCGATTACTCGTACCAGAAGCAGCTCGAGCTGCTCCAGAAGGTCCGCCGCGGCGTCGCCGACGTCGCCACCTCGCGCAAGCGCCTCGAGCTCCAACTGAGCCAGCTGGAGCAGCAGTCGGGGAAGCTGGAGGAGCAGGGGAAGAAGGCGCTCTCGCTCGGCCGCGAGGACCTGGCACGGGAGGCGCTCTCCCGTCGTGCGGCCCTCCAGCAGCAGGTGACCGACCTCCAGACCCAGCACGAGACGCTCCAGGGCGAGGAGCAGAAGCTCACCCTCGCCGCGCAGCGCCTCCAGGCGAAGGTCGACGCCTTCCGCACCAAGAAGGAGACGATCAAGGCCACTTACACGGCGGCCCAGGCGCAGACGCAGATCGGCGAGGCGTTCTCCGGCATCTCCGAGGAGATGGGCGACGTCGGCATGGCCGTCCAGCGCGCCGAGGACAAGACGGCACAGATGCAGGCCCGTTCGGGAGCCATCGACGAGCTCCTCGCCTCCGGCGCCCTCGACGACCAGACGGGCACGGCGAAGGACGACCTCACCGCCGAGCTCGACCGCATCTCCGGCGGCTCGGACGTCGAACTCGAACTCCAGCGGATGAAGTCGGAGCTCGCCGGCGGCGACAGCGGCGGCGGTCAGCAGGCGATCGAGGGCGGCCAGCAGGAGAGCCCGAAGTTCGACAAGCAGTGAGGCACCGGGCGGCCCGCCTCCCGGGCCGCACCCCGCCCACCTCCCGCGCGGCCGGAGCAGGCCGCAGCGGACCGACCCGGCAAGGCCCCGAGGGCCCCGCGCGAGAAGGAGACCCGACGTGATCGTACGGATCATGGGGGAGGGCCAGGTGAAGCTGGACGACAGCCACTTCGCCGAGCTCAACAAGCTGGACGACGAACTCCTGGAGGAGATGGAGACGGGCGACGGCCCGGGGTTCCGCCGTACCCTCCAGGCGCTGCTCGACGCCGTGCGCCGCCTCGGCGCCCCGCTCCCCGACGACGCCCTCGAACCGTCCGAGCTGATCCTCCCGTCCCCCGAGGCGAGCCTCGACGAGGTGCGCGAGCTGCTCAGCGACGACGGACTCATCCCCGGCTGACCGCCGCCCGCCGTACGCCTCTTCCGTGACCACTCCGCAGAACGCAGGCGCACCGCTTGCGTCCGTGCGCCGGTGGCTGCGGGCGCATCCGCTCGCCGTGGACGCGCTCCTCGCGACGGTGGTCTTCGTCGCGATCCTGCTCGGCGCGGCGACGGAGCCCCACGGCCCGGACGGCAAGCCCCGGTTCGGCGAGCGCGAGGTGGGCGCCGCCTCGGTCGTGCTCGCGGCGTTCGCCTCGGCCGCCCTGCTGCTGCGGCGCCGTGCCCCGCTCCGGGTGCTCTGCGTCACCACGCTCGTCGCCACTCTCGCGCTCGTCCTCGACGCGCGGAGCGATGCGGGCGCCGAGCACCTCGCGCCGGTCTTCCTCGCCGCCGCCGTCTCGCTGTACACGGTCGCCAACCGCACGGACCGCGCGACGAGTCTGCGCGTCGGCGCCTGGACGGTCGGCGTGCTCACGGTCGGGACGCTGCTCTTCGGGCCGCGTCCCTGGTACATGCAGGAGAACCTCGGCATGCTCGCCTGGACGGGGCTGGCGGTCGCGGCGGGCGACGCGGTGCGCAGCCGCCGGGCGTTCGTCGACGCGATCAGGGAGCGGGCCGAGCGGGCCGAGCGGACGCGGGAGGAGGAGGCGCGGCACCGGGTCGCGGAGGAGCGGATGCGGATAGCCAGGGAGCTCCACGACGTCGTCGCGCACCACATCGCGCTCGTCAACGTGCAGGCGGGCGTCGCCTCGCACGTCATGGAGAGCCGCCCGGACCAGGCGAAGCAGGCGCTCTCCCAGGTACGCGAGGCGAGCCGGCACGCGCTCGGCGAACTCCAGGCGACGGTGGGCCTGTTGCGCCAGTCAGGCGAGAGCCGCGCACCGACGGAGCCGACGCCGGGGCTCGACGTCCTCGACGACCTCGTCGACGGGTTCCGCCGCGCCGGTCTCCACGTCGACGTCGAGATCGACCTTACGGAGGCCCCCGCGTCCCGCGGCGAGAGCGGCCCCCTGCCCTCGGCCGTCGACCTCACCGCGTACCGCGTCGCGCAGGAGGCGCTCACCAACGTGCAGAAGCACGCGGGCAGCGGCGCCCGCGCCGAGGTCCGCATAGCGGCCGCCGACGGAGCCGTCGAGGTCACCGTCGAGGACGACGGCGCGGGCGCGCCGGCCACCGCGGTCGCGGGCGAGGAGGGCGGCGGGCACGGGCTCGTCGGGATGCGGGAGCGCGCGGCCGCGCTCGGTGGGAGCTGCGAGACGGGACCGCTGCCGCACACCGGGTTCCGCGTCCACGTCCGGCTGCCGCTCGAAGGCGCCGCGCACGCACCGGAGGTGCACTGACGATGATCCGCGTCGTACTCGCCGACGACCAGGCGCTGCTGCGCAGCGCCTTCCGCGTCCTCGTCGATTCGGAGGAGGACATGGAGGTCGTCGGAGAGGCGGCCGACGGCGCCGAGGCGGTGGCGCTGGTGCGCGAGCGCGGCGCTGACGTCGTCCTGATGGACATCCGCATGCCGGGCACCGACGGCTTCGCGGCGACGCGGGAGATCAGCGCGGATCCGGACCTGGCCGAGGTCAAGGTCGTCGTCCTCACCACCTTCGAGGCGGACGACTACGTCGTGCAGGCGCTGCGCGCCGGCGCCTCGGGGTTCCTCGGCAAAGGGGCCGAGCCCGCCGAACTCCTCGCCGCCGTACGCACGGCGGCGCGCGGCGAGGCGCTGCTCTCGCCGTCGGCGACGAAGGGGCTCATCGAGCGCTTCCTTTCGCAGAGCCCCCACCCGTCGGTGCCGCACGTCGAGGCGGGAGGGGAGGAGCGCTGGAACGCGGCGTCGCTCCAGGCACTGACGGTGCGGGAGAGGGAGGTGCTCGTCCTCGTCGCGGGCGGCCTCTCCAACGACGAGATCGCCGCCCGCCTCACGGTCTCGCCGCTGACGGTGAAGACCCATGTCAACCGCGCCATGGCCAAGTTGGGCGTGCGCGACCGCGCGCAGCTCGTCGTCGCCGCGTACGAGAGCGGACTCGTCAGCCCGCGGCGGTAGGGCGGAGCGCGGTACTGCGCTGGTAGTACATGGCCGCTGCAAGAAGGGCACCGAGGGCGGACTGTCCCGCCGCGGCGATGGTGGAGGGTGTAGGGGGCGCTCAACTGCGCCCGCGTGCGGCGTCGTTGCCGCGCGAGACCGAACCCGAACCCCGAGAGAGGGCCAGCCGCACATGACCTGGCTGTCCAGAATCAGCCTCGTGCAGCGGGGGCTGATAGCGCTGATGGCCGTGGTCGCCGTCGCCTTCGGCGCCATCGCCATCCCGCAGCTCAAGCAGCAGCTTCTGCCGTCCATCGACCTGCCCATGGTGTCGGTGATCGCGCCGTACCAGGGCGCCTCGCCCGACGTCGTCGAGAAGCAGGTCGTCGAACCGCTCGAGGACGGCATCCAGGGCGTCGACGGCGTCACGGGCGTCACCGCGACGGCGAGCGAGGGCTCGGCCGTCGTGATGGCCCAGTTCGACTACGGCGACCGCTCGGAACAGGTCGCCTCCGACATCGAGAAGGCCGTCAACCGGGCGCGTGCGCAGCTCCCCGAGGGCGTCGACCCGCAGGTCGTCTCGGGCGGCACCGACGACATCCCGACGGTCGTGCTCGCCGCCACCTCCGAGACCAAGGACCAGCAGGCGCTCGGCAAGGCCCTGGACACCGCCGTGGTACCGGAGTTGAAGGAGATCGACGGCGTCGGGCAGGTCACCGTCGACGGCGTGCAGGACCAGGTCGTCGCCGTCACGCCCGACGACGCCGAGCTCGCGCGGGCGCAGCTCACCCCCGCCGACCTCTCCAAGGCTCTGGAGGCCGGCGGCGCCTCGATGCCGGCCGGCGCCTTCAACGAGGACGGCAAGAACCGTACGGTGCAGGTCGGTTCCGGCTTCGGCTCGCTCAAGGAGATCGAGCAGCTCCAGGTCCCGGGCGAGGACGGCGACACGGTCGCGGTCGGCGACGTCGCCTCGGTCCGCCAGGTCTCCGACACCGCCACGTCGCTCACCCGCACCAACGGCGAGCGCAGCCTCTCCGTCGCGATGACGATGGACAACGACGCCAGCGCGGTCGGCATCTCCGAGTCCGTCGAGGAGAAACTCCCCGAGCTCCAGCAGGCGTTGGGGGCGGGCGCGCACCTCTCGGTCGTCGCCGACCAGGGCCCGCAGGTCTCGACGTCGATCGAGTCGCTGACGACGGAGGGGCTCCTCGGCCTCGTCTTCGCCGTCGTGGTGATCCTGATCTTCCTTCTCTCGCTGCGGTCGACACTGGTGACGGCGGTCTCGATCCCGCTCTCCGTGCTGCTCACGCTCATCGTGCTGTGGACGCAGGACCTCTCGCTCAACATGCTGACGCTGGGCGCGCTGACGATCGCCATCGGCCGCGTCGTCGACGACTCGATCGTCGTCCTGGAGAACATCAAGCGGCACCTCGGCTACGGCAAGGAACGGCAGCGCGCCATCCTCGACGCCGTCAAGGAGGTCTCGGGCGCGATCACCTCCTCGACGCTCACCACCGTCGCCGTCTTCCTGCCGATGGCGTTCGTCGGCGGGATGGTCGGCGCCCTCTTCGGCGGGTTCTCGCTCACCATCACCGTCGCGCTTCTCGCGTCGCTGGTGGTCTCGCTCACCGTCGTGCCCGTGCTCTCGTACTGGTTCCTGCGGGTGCCGGCGTCGCACCGCGGGCTCAGCCCCGAGGAGCAGCAGGTCAAGGCGGAGGAGCAGGAGGCGAGGAGCAGGCTTCAGCGGATCTACGTACCCGTGCTGCGCTTCGCGACCAGGCGCCGGGTCACGAGCCTGGTGATCGCCGTCGCCGTGCTCCTCGGCACCTTCGGCATGGCTCCGCTGCTGAAGACCAACTTCTTCGACCAGGGCGAGCAGCAGCAGCTCACCGTCGACCAGGAGCTCGCGCCCGGCACCAGCCTCAGCGCGGCCGACCGCCAGGCGAAGAAGATCGAGAAGCTCCTCAAGGGCCTCGACGGCGTGGAGGAGTACCAGGTCACCGTCGGCTCCTCCGGCATCATGGCGGCGTTCGGCGGCGGCACGGACACCAACCACGCCTCCTACCAGGTCAAGCTCGACGAGGACGCGGACGCCGACGCGCTCCAGGACGGAATCCGCGACGGACTCGACGGGTTGGGCTCCTCGGCCGGTGAGACGAAGGTCGCCGCCGGGGACGGCTTCAGCGGCCAGGACCTCAGCGTCGTCGTCAAGGCGGGCGAGCGGGACGCGCTCACGAAGGCGTCCGAGCAGGTGCGCAAGGAGGTCGCGGGCCTCGACGGCGTCACCGACGTCACCAGCGACCTCGCGCAGTCGGTGCCGCGCGTCTCGGTCACGGCGAAGGACTCGGCCGCCCGGTTCGGCCTCAACGACGCGGCGCTCGGCCAGGCCGTGGCGCAGGCGATCGGCGGCACCAAGTCCGGCACCGCCGTGCTGGAGGACACCGAGCGGGACATCATGGTCCGCTCCTCCGAACCGGCCACGACCGTCGCCGAGTTGAAGAAGCTGCCCGTAGGCAAGGCGAAGCTCGGCGACGTCGCCGAGGTGCGCACGGTCGAGGGCCCCGTCCAGATGACGCGGATCGACGGCGCCCGCGCGGCGACGATCACCGCCAAGCCGACGGCGGAGAACACCGGGCAGGTCGCGACGGAACTCCAGTCCGCCGTCGACGGGTTGGACCTTCCGAACGGCGCCTCGGCGGAGATCGGCGGCCTCTCGCAGGACCAGGACGAGGCGTTCGCCTCGCTCGGCCTCGCGATGCTCGCGGCGATCGCGATCGTCTTCATGCTGCTCGTCGCCACGTTCCGGTCGCTGATCCAGCCGTTGATCCTGCTGGTGTCGATCCCGTTCGCGGCGACGGGTGCGGTGGGGCTGCTGGTCGCCACCGGGACGCCGATGGGTGTGCCGGCGATGATCGGCATGCTGATGCTCATCGGCATCGTCGTCACCAACGCCATCGTGCTGATCGACCTCGTCAACCAGTACCGTGACCGCGGCTACGGCGTGATCGAGGCCGTGATCGAGGGCGGCAGGCACCGGCTGCGGCCGATCCTCATGACGGCGCTCGCCACGATCTGCGCGCTGACGCCGATGGCGCTCGCCGTCACGGGCGACGGAGGCTTCATCTCGCAGCCGCTCGCCGTGGTGGTGATCGGCGGCCTGATCACCTCGACGCTGCTCACGCTGCTCCTCGTGCCGACGCTCTACGCGATGGTCGAGCTCCGCAAGGAGCGCAGGGCGGCGAAGAAGGCCGCGAAGCGCGCCGGGTCCGAGCCTGGCTCGGGCGAGGGCGGCGGGGGTCAGGGCCCGTCCGACGGCGGCCCGGAGGGCGGCCCCGACGAGCAGCCGCGCGAGCCCCAGCCCGCGGGCGCCGGTTCGGCCTAGTCCGCAGGACGCCCACGCGGCCCCGTCCCGGCACAGCGCCGGGTCGGGGCCGCGTCGTTCAGAGGAAGGCGTCCGACGGAACGTAAGGGGAGGGCGGCCGCATCCCCCGCACGCAGACGAACCCCGTTGCCTCCAACGGCAGTTCGGCACGGACTCCGACGTCGAGGGCCCACTGCTGCTCAGCGGTGAGACCGTGGACGCTCGCCCGGGACCCCTCGGGCAGGCTGAGCAGCGCCGCCGAGAGCAGCCGCACGGCGAGCCTGCGCGACGTCGCCGCGAGCAACTCCACCTTGCCGCGCTCGGGGTCGACGTAGCAGTACCCGCTCCCCGCGAAGTCGTCGGCGACGAAGAGCGCGCTCTGCCGCAGCAGCAGCTCGTGGTCCGCACCGTGCGCGCCGCCGCGCACGAGCCGGTCCACGGAGTCCCGCAGGTCCCGGTGCTCGCCGCTCCCCTCGACGACGCCGTCCGGCGGGGGAAGCCCAGCGCGTCCGCTCGCCGTGAGCGTCCCCTCCAGCCGCACCGTCGGGTGGAGGGCGAAGCCGGCCCGCACGTAGCTGCGGGCCGCCGCCGGATGGTACGAACAGCGGATCATCCCGCGCAGGCACCCGCGCCCGTACTCCCCCGTGCGCTCCAACAGCGCCTTGCCGACGCCCCGCCCCCGGGCCCGGGGCACGACGGCGAGGAGCGCCAGCCCCCACGTCCCCTCACGGACCGCCGACTGCGCGGCCCCCACGGGGCGGCTGCGCCCGCCCTCGTGCACCTCGGCGATCCAACTCCCCGCCGGGTCGGTGCGCACGAGGTGCCGCGCCCTCTCGCGCCACTGCCCGGCCCGGCGGCGAGCCGCCGCTTCGGTGGGCGGCTGCCCGTCGAGCGCGTTGCCCGGCGAGAGGGCGGCGACGGCGAGCGAGCGGAGCAACTCCGCGTCGTCCTCGCTGTCCTGGACGGGGCGCAGCAGCATGCGTCGAGGCTAGGGCAGCGCCAGCATCCGCTCCAGGGCGAGCTTGGCGTAGTGCTCGGTCTGCTCGTCCACGCTGATCCGGTTGACCGTCCGGCCCTCCACGAGCGACTCCAACGCCCAGACGAGGTGCGGCAGATCGATCCTGTTCATCGTGGAGCAGAAGCAGACGGTGCGGTCGAGGAAGACGATCTCCTTGTCCTGTTCCGCGTACCGGTTGGCGAGCCGGCGGACGAGGTTCAGCTCGGTTCCGATCGCCCACTTCGAGCCGGCGGGCGCCGCGTCGAGCGCCTTGATGATGTACTCCGTCGAGCCGACGAGGTCGGCGGCGGCCACGACCTCGTGCTTGCACTCCGGGTGGACGAGGACGTTGACGTCGGGGATGCGGGCGCGCACGTCCTCGACGGAGTCGAGCGAGAAGCGTCCGTGCACCGAGCAGTGGCCGCGCCAGAGGATCATCCGCGCGTTGCGCAACTCTTCCGGTGTGAGGCCGCCGTTGGGCTTGTGCGGGTTGTAGACGACGCAGTCCTCGAGGGACATGCCGAGGTCCCGGACGGCGGTGTTCCGGCCGAGGTGCTGGTCGGGGAGAAAGAGCACCTTCGAGGGAACCTCGCCGCCCTCGGGGACCTGCGCGAAGGCCCACTCCAGGGCGCGGCGCGCGTTGGAGGACGTGCAGATCGTGCCGCCGTGGCGCCCGGTGAACGCCTTGATGTCGGCCGAGGAGTTCATGTACGAGACGGGCACCGTCGCCTCGTCGACGCCCGCGTCGGAGAGCGCGTCCCAGCACTCGGCGACCTGCTCCGCGGTGGCCATGTCCGCCATCGAGCAGCCGGCCGCGAGGTCGGGGAGGATCACCTGCTGCGCGTCGGAGGTGAGGATGTCGGCCGACTCGGCCATGAAGTGGACGCCGCAGAAGACGATGTGCTCGGCGTCCGGCCGCGCCGCCGCCTCCCGCGCGAGCTTGAAGGAGTCGCCCGTCACGTCGGCGAACTCGATGACCTCGTCGCGCTGGTAGTGGTGGCCGAGGATGAAGACCTTCTCGCCGAGCTTCTCCTTGGCGGCGCGCGCCCTGGCGACGAGGTCCGGGTCTGAGGGGGCCGGCAGTTCGCCGGGGCAGTCGACGCCGCGCTCGCTCGCCGGGTCGGCCTCGCGCCCGAGGAGCAGCAGCGCGAGCGGGGTCGGGGTCACGTCCATGGGCTGGGCGGTGTTCACGGCACCCACCCTTTCTCTGTGAGGTCTGCTGGCCGCACGGGTCTCGCGGGCCAACTCTGAGGGCTCGGGAGGGGCGTGTGTGACATGGCCCCTTTTCGTCTAAGTGACGCGATCCATGATAGCTGCTTCACGTCACCTTGACGATGCCCCTAGCGTCGAAGTGACGCGTTCCCGCGCCACCGTCTCGTGTGCGAGCATGAAGAAGCGGCAGAACAGCAGAACGTCTCAGGACCCCGTGGGCCCCGAGGAAACGTCGGAAACTCGTGCCGTGCCTGGAATGAATCCGGGGCACCGTCGGTTGACGACTGACGGTAAAGAGCAGTCCGTACAACCCGGGAGAGAGTGCATGTCCGTTTCGGACGAGACCGCTGTAAGCGAGGGCATCATCCTGTCCGACGCCGCCGCGGAGAAGGTCAAGAGCCTGCTCGACCAGGAGGGGCGCGACGACCTTGCGCTGCGCGTCGCGGTGCAGCCTGGCGGCTGCTCCGGCCTGAGGTACCAGCTCTTCTTCGACGAGCGCTCGCTCGACGGCGACGTGGTCAAGGACTTCGGCGGCGTGAAGGTCGTCACCGACCGCATGAGCGCCCCCTACCTCAGCGGCGCCTCCATCGACTTCGTCGACACCATCGAGAAGCAGGGCTTCACCATCGACAACCCCAACGCCACCGGCTCCTGCGCCTGCGGCGACTCCTTCAGCTGAGCGAGCGCAGCGCCCGGCGCAGCCGGCCGGTGCAGCCGTCATCGACGAGGGCGGCGGGCTCCCCCCACCAGGAGCCCGCCGCCCTCGCCGTCTTTCCACCCCGGTTTCCCCAGTCACCGGGGAGCTGGCGGGCCGCGGCCCTCAGCCTGCGGCCGACCGCGGCAGCGGTTTCCCGCTGCGCGCGTCGATCACCTTGCGCTCGCCGAGCCCTCCTTCGAGTGCGACCTTCACCGAGCGCTTCTTCGCCATCTTGATGCAGACCTTCTCCGAGTCCTGCTTCTCCGGCTTCACTTCGACGGTGACGCGCTCGTCCGTCTCCTTCGCCTGTGCCCGGTACTCCTCGCAGACGCCGCCGGTGAAGGTGACCGTGAGCGTCCGACCGTCGACGCGGTACGAGTCGACCGCCCGCCACGGCTTCCCCTTCTCCGGCTTCCGGTCCGCGTCCGCCTCGCTTGCCTCGCCCGGACCCGGGCCGACGTCGGCGCCGTTCCGCTGCTGGTGCCCGGAGGCGCCCTGCGGCGGTTCGGAAGAGTTGTCCGCCGCGGCGGCCCAGTAACCGCCGCCGCCGGCGAGCAGCACCGCGGCGGCCGCCGTCGCGACGAGGCCGCGCCTGCGCCCGGACTGCCGGCTCTCGGCGGCCGGTTGGGGCTCGTCGTCGCTGGCAGGCTGGGGGGAGTGGTCTGTCGTCGGCACGCCGTGCTCCTTCGGCCTCGCTTGCTCTTTCCGTCCTCCCCGAAGGGGTGACGCAGGTGGGACGGAGCGGAAAGCCGTGCGGTTCCCGGCAGTTGGGGCGACGCCGACGGGGCGCGCCTTCCGGGCCGTCAGACGCCGTACCCCGAGAGGCCGTCGACGACCCGGGCCGAGCCGGCGGAGGCCCGGCTCCAGGGCGCTCCCGCGGCTCCGGCTCCGGCGGCGAGCCGTGGTGGCTCCGATCCGCGGGGCCACTCCCTCGCCATCCGAGCGCAATCACCGAGGAGTTGCTCGAGCGACTCCGACCCTCCGGCCAGATGTACGGTTTTGGTTTTTTGCTCCATGGCGGAGACGTTACGCAGACCAGACACGGTCCGGAAGGCCCTACTATCTGGTAGTTACGCCCTGTTCGAATCTGTGAGGGGAGGGGGTAGCGTTGTTTGCGGCCGCCATCCGTCTCTCAGGAGCAGATTTCGTGCGCATTGCAGTCACAGGTTCCATCGCTAACGACCACCTGATGACCTTCCCCGGGCGATTCTCCGACCAGCTGGTCGCCGACCAGCTCCACACGGTGTCGCTCTCCTTCCTCGTCGACCGCCTCGACATCCGGCGCGGCGGCGTGGGAGCCAACATCGCCTTCGGTATGGGCCAACTCGGCGCCCGCCCCATCCTCGTCGGAGCCGCAGGTGAGGACTTCGAGGACTACCGCGCCTGGCTCGACCGCCACGGTGTCGACACCAGCTCGGTGCACATCTCCGAGGTGCTGCACACCGCTCGGTTCGTCTGCACAACCGACTCCGAGCAGAACCAGATCGGCTCCTTCTACACCGGCGCGATGAGCGAAGCGCGACTCATCGAACTCTCCGGCGTCGCCGAACGCAACGGCGGCTTCGACCTCGTCTGCATCAGCGCCGACGACCCCGAGGCGATGGCGCGCCACACGGAGGAGTGCCGCACTCGCGACATCCCCTTCGCCGCCGACTTCTCGCAGCAGATCGCGCGCATGGACGGCGAGGAGATCCGCAACCTCACCGACGGCGCGACCTACCTCTTCTCCAACGAGTACGAGAAGGGCCTCATCGAGTCGAAGACCGGCTGGACCGACGCCGAGATCCTGGAAAAGGTCGGCACCCGGGTCGTCACCCTCGGGGCCAAGGGCGTCAGGATCGAACGCAAGGGCGAGGAGCCGATCGTCGTCGGCACGCCCAAGGAGGAGCGCAAGGCCGACCCGACGGGCGTCGGCGACGCCTTCCGCGCCGGCTTCCTCTCCGGCCTCTCCTGGGGCCTGCCCCTGGAGCGCTCGGCGCAGCTCGGCTGCATGCTCGCCACCCTGGTGATCGAGACCGTGGGCACCCAGGAGTACGAACTCCACCGCGCCCACTTCCTCGACCGCTTCACCAAGGCGTACGGCCACGACGCGGCCTCCGAGATCGAGTCGCTGCTGAAGTGACGCCACCGGGCCGCCGCCACTCGGCGGCCCGGCGGCCCGCACGTCGACAGGCCCGCGCCGCGGGGGAGTTCACCCCGCGCGCGGGCCCGCGCGCCTGACGCGGAAGCCGTTCCCCTCGCTACCGAGGTACTCGTGCCCCGTCATCTCGCACCACGCGGGGATGTCCAACCGCGCGGCCTCGTCGTCGGCGAGCACGGTCACGACGCCGCCCGTCGGCACCCCGCCGATCACCTTCGCCAGCTCGATCACCGGCACCGGGCAGTACGTCCCCAGCGCGTCCACCGTGACCGCGTCCCCCCGCGCCCCCGAAGGCGCGGGCGCGGCAGCGGCGTCGGAGACGCCGAGCTGCTCCCGTACGCTCCCCACGGCGCAGGGGAGGACGTCGAGGAAGCGCTCGACCTCGGCCGGTTCGGTACCGGGCGGCAGCGAGACGCGGACGTTGCCCTCCGAGAGCACCCCCATCGCGCGGAGCACGTGGCTCGGGGTGAGCGTGCTCGACGTGCAGGAGGAACCGGAGGAGACGCTGAAGTCCTGTTGGTCGAGCGCGTGGAGCAGGGCCTCGCCCTCGACGTAGAGACAGGAGAAGGTGACGATGTGCGGAAGCCGGTGGTCCGGATCGCCCACCACCTCGGCGTCCGGGACGAGTTGGGGAACCCGCGCCCGTACCCGCTCGACGAGCCCGCGGAGCCGGTCCGCCTCCGCCGCGGCCTCCTCGCGGACGGCACGCAACGAGGCGGCGGCCGCGACGATGGCCGGCAGGTCCTCGAACCCGGGCGCCCTGCCCCGCTCCCGCTCGTCGGCAGGCCCCGGCGGCGAGAACCGCACCCCCTTGCGCACCGCGAGCAGCCCGACGCCGGGCGGCCCGCCCCACTTGTGCGCGCTGCCCGTCAGCACCGACCAGCCGCCGGGCGGACGGCCCCAGGGCAGCGACTGCGCAGCGTCCACCAGCAGCGGGACCTCCGTGCGCGCGCACTCCTCGGCCACCTCGGCCACCGGTTGCACGGTGCCCACCTCGTGGTTGGCCGACTGGAGGCACGCCAGCGCCGTACCGGGACGGAGCGCGGCGCCGAACTCGCCCGCGTCCACCCGCCCCGCGCGATCCACGCGCACCTCCTCGACGGTCCCGCCCTCCTGTTGGAGCGCCTCGCCGGCGTGGAGGACCGAGGAGTGCTCGACGGCGGATACGACCATCCGCCGACCCGTCCTGCGCCGCCCGGCGAGCACGCCGGCGACGCCCGTGTGGACGGCGCGGGTTCCCGAGGAGGTGAAGGAGAGTTCGTCGGGCCGGCAGCCGACCGCCTCGGCCGCCGTCTCGCGGGCGGTGTCGAGGAGGAGTCTGGCCCTTCGGCCTTCGCGGTGCGGGCGGGCCGGGTCGGCCCACCCTTCGTCGAGGGCGGCGAGCAGGGCCTGGCGTGCGACGGGGTGGAGCGGGAGGGCCGAGGCGGCGTCGAAGTAGGGCACGCCGGCACGATATTCGGCGCGGCACGGCGCGCGCATGGAGTCGCCGAAGACGCACAAGTACCTTGCGGGGACCGGCCGGTGGGGCCTTGCCGGACATCCGGTGCGGCGTCAGTTCGCACAAGCTCCCAGCCGTTCCACCCCATTGGGGTGGCGGGCGGCGCGTTGAGCACCCTCCCCGCACGGCCCCAAAACTCGTCCAGTAGGGTTTGGTCCGCATAAACATCCAAACCCCTGCCTGCGCCTGGGCCGGCACTCGACCACCTGTGAGGACCGAGCCCAAACCACGCGGGCGAGACTCTCGGGAAGGCGCTACGTGAGTCCCAACGGCTCCGACCGCTCGTCGCGGCGCCCGATGCGGCGGAAGCTGCACCTGGCGTTGGCCGCGGGCCTGGTCCTGGCGACCGCGACAGGTTGCACATACAAGGACTATCCCCGCCTCGGCATGCCCACTCCGGTCACGGAGGAGGCGCCACGCATCCTTTCGCTGTGGCAGGGCTCCTGGTTTGCGGCCCTCGCCGTGGGCGTGCTGGTCTGGGGCCTGATCCTGTGGAGCGCCTTCTTCCACCGGCGCTCGCGCACCAAGGTGGAGGTACCTCCGCAGACCCGGTACAACCTGCCTCTCGAGGCGCTGTACACCGTGGTCCCCATCCTCATCGTCGGTGTTCTCTTCTACTTCACGGCACGCGACGAGTCCAAGCTCATGGAGACCTCCGACAAGCCGGACCATGTCGTCAACGTGGTCGGCTACCAGTGGAGCTGGGGCTTCAACTACGTCGCGGACGTGGACGGCGACAAGTCGTCGGACAACACCTCGGACAAGGAACTCGACGCCATCCCCGACCGGATGGCGAAGAGCTTCCCCGAGGGCGCCGAGGGCGTCTACGACGTCGGCACCCCCGGCGAGCGGAACCCCCAGAACAACGACCCGGGGCCCACGCTCTGGCTGCCCAAGGGCGAGAAGGTCCAGTTCGTCCTGACCTCCCGTGATGTCATCCACTCCTTCTGGGTGGTGCCTTTCCTCATGAAGCAGGACGTCATCCCGGGCCACGTCAACCGCTTCGAGGTCACCCCCGACAAGGAGGGCACCTTCAAGGGCAAGTGCGCCGAACTCTGCGGCGCCGACCACTCCCGGATGCTCTTCAACGTGAAGGTCGTCTCCCCGGAGCGCTACCAGAAGCATCTGGAGGATCTGGCGAACAAGGGCCAGACCGGCTACATCCCGGCGGGCACCGCCACCACGGGCGATGCCAAGAATGCGGAGACGAATAACCCGTGAGCATCCTCAACGAACCCCAGGGTGCCGCCGCAGCGACGGACGAGGGCGCGCCAGCCCAACCCCGTAAGCGGCCTGGCAACATTGTGGTCTCCTGGCTGACCACCACGGACCACAAGACGATCGGGACCCTCTACCTGGTCACGTCGTTCATCTTCTTCTGCATCGGCGGTGTGCTGGCGCTCTTCATGCGCGCCGAACTCGCGCGCCCCGGCACGCAGCTCATGTCGAACGAGCAGTTCAACCAGGCGTTCACCATGCACGGCACGATCATGCTGCTGATGTTCGCCACCCCGCTCTTCAACGGCTTCGCCAACTGGATCATGCCGCTGCAGATCGGGTCGCCCGACGTCGCCTTCCCGCGGCTCAACATGTTCGCGTACTGGCTGTACCTCTTCGGTTCGGTCATCGCGGTCGGCGGCTTCCTCACCCCCCAAGGCGCGGCTGACTTCGGCTGGTTCGCCTACTCGCCGCTCTCGGACGCGGTGCGCTCGCCCGGTATGGGCGCCGACATGTGGATCATGGGCCTCGCGCTCTCCGGCTTCGGCACGATCCTCGGTTCGGTCAACTTCATCACCACGATCATCTGCATGCGCGCTCCCGGTATGACGATGTTCCGGATGCCGATCTTCACCTGGAACGTCCTGCTCACCGGTGTGCTCGTGCTGCTCGCCTTCCCCGTCCTCGCCGCGGCGCTCTTCGCGCTGGAAGCGGACAGAAAATTCGGGGCGAACATCTTCGACGCCTCCAACGGCGGCGCCTTGTTGTGGCAGCACCTCTTCTGGTTCTTCGGGCATCCCGAGGTCTACATCATCGCCCTGCCGTTCTTCGGGATCGTCTCCGAAGTGATCCCGGTCTTCAGCCGGAAGCCGATGTTCGGCTACATCGGGCTGATCGCGGCGACGATCGCGATCGCGGGCCTCTCGGTGACGGTCTGGGCGCACCACATGTACGTCACAGGCGGAGTACTCCTACCGTTCTTCTCCTTCATGACGTTCCTCATCGCGGTGCCGACGGGCGTGAAGTTCTTCAACTGGGTCGGCACGATGTGGAAGGGGTCGCTGAGCTTCGAGACGCCGATGCTCTGGACGGTCGGCTTCCTCGTGACCTTCCTCTTCGGCGGACTCACGGGCGTCATCCTCGCCTCGCCCCCGCTCGACTTCCACGTCTCGGACTCGTACTTCGTCGTCGCGCACTTCCACTACGTGGTCTTCGGCACCGTCGTCTTCGCGATGTTCGCCGGATTCCACTTCTGGTGGCCGAAGTTCACGGGGAAGATGCTCGACGAGCGCCTCGGCAAGATCACTTTCTGGACGCTCTTCGTCGGCTTCCACGGCACCTTCCTCGTCCAGCACTGGCTGGGTGCCGAGGGCATGCCGCGCCGCTACGCGGACTACCTCGCGGCCGACGGCTTCACCGCGCTCAACACCGTCTCGACGATCAGTTCGTTCCTGCTCGGCCTCTCGATGCTGCCGTTCTTCTACAACGTCTGGAAGACAGCGAAGCACGGGAAGAAGGTCGAGGTCGACGACCCCTGGGGCTACGGGCGTTCGCTGGAGTGGGCGACCTCCTGCCCGCCCCCGCGGCACAACTTCACGTCGCTGCCGCGTATCCGTTCCGAATCCCCGGCGTTCGACCTGCACCACCCCGAGATCGCCGCACTCGACGAGCTCGGTGAGCACGGGGACGACAAGGCCCTCGCCGGCAGCAAGGAGGCCGGGAAGTGAAGATCCAGGGCACGCTCTTCCTGTGGCTCTCCCTCTTTCTCCTGGCGGTAGCCGCCACCTACGGCCTCTGGTCGAAGGAGCCCGTCGGCACGACGGCTCTCTTCCTCTCCTTCGGCCTGGCGCTGATGATCGGCTTCTACCTCGTGTTCACCGCACGCAGGGTCGACGCCGGAGCGCAGGACAACAAGGAGGCGGACGTCGCGGACGACGCCGGCGAGCTGGGCTTCTTCAGCCCGCAGAGCTGGCAGCCGCTCTCCCTCGGCCTCGGCGGCGCCTTCGCCTTCCTGGGCGTCGCGATCGGCTGGTGGTTGGTCTTCGTCTCGGCGCCGCTGCTGCTGATCGGCCTCTTCGGCTGGGTCTTCGAGTACTACCACGGCGTGAACCGCACCCAGTAGCACGCAGAGCAGCCCCGCAGGGCGTTTGGCAAGGGCCGGCCCCCGGACACTCCGGGGGCCGACCCGTTTGCAGGTATCCGACGGGCCGGAGCTGACCACCGCTCACATCATGGCGGTATGACTCACTGCTCGGACAGAACCAAGCGCCGGATAACCACCGGCTGCGCGCTGCTGATGGCCCCTCTCACCGCCGCTGGGCTCGCCGCCTGCTCGTCGGGCGGAGGCAAGGACCCGCTCGCGGGGAGTCCCTACCAGGCGGGCGACGGCGTCGCCGTCAACGCGGTGGGGAGCGGAGGCACGCTCGACCCGGACAAGCCGCTGGAGGTCACGGCGAAGGAGGGCGGCGACGCCCTCACCGACGTCCTCGCCACCGACGTGGCCGGCAGGGCGCTGCGGGGCGAGCTCTCCGCGGACGGACAGCGCTGGCGGAGCACCAGCCCGCTGGCGGCCGGGGTGCGGTACACCGTCAGCATCAGCACGGAGAACGAGGAGGGCGCGCCAGGGCGCCGCGTCCTCCACTTCGAGACCAAGCCGGCGGGGAAGAAGCTCACCGTCACCTTCGGACCCAAGCAGGGGACGTACGGGGTCGGCCAGCCGATCACGGCGGAGCTGAGCCACCGGGTGAAGAGCCCGGCCCAACGCGACCTGGTGGAGCGGGCGTTGAAGGTGCGCACGCAGCCGTGGACCGAGGGGGCCTGGCACTGGGTCGACGGCAAGGAGCTGCACTACCGGCCCCGCGACTACTGGCCGGCGCACGCCACCGTGCGCGTGCACTCCGCGCTGGAGGGCTTGAAGGTCCGCGAGGGTCTCTACGGCGGCTCCTCCAAGCCGCTCTCGATGAGCACGGGCGACCGTATCGAGGCGGTCGCGGACGCGGGCTCGCTGGAGATGAAGTTCAAGAAGAACGGCAAGGTCGTCAAGTCCTTCCCGATAACGACAGGGAAGGCCGGCTTCGAGACGAGGAACGGGATCAAGGTCGTGCTCGGCCGCGAGTCCTTCGTACGGATGACGAGCGCCAGCATAGGCATAGCCGCGGGCAGCGCCGACTCGTACGACCTGCCGGTGCACTGGGCGACCCGGCTCACCAACAGCGGCGAGTACATCCACGGCGCCCCGTGGTCGACGGGTGATCAGGGCGTCTCCAACGTCAGCCACGGCTGCACCGGGATGAGCACCGAGGACGCCCGGTGGTTCTTCGACAACGTCCGCCAGGGCGACCTCGTCGAGCACGTCAACACCGAGGGGGAGGACATGGCCCCGTTCGGCAACGGCTTCGGTGACTGGAACATGGAGTGGAAGGACTGGGTCAAGGGCAGCGCCGTGCAGAACGAGGCCCAACAGGGCGGCGCCCGGGGCGGAACCGCGAGGCTGCGGCCGCAGGTGTGAGGGCGCGGGGAACGACGGAGCGGGCGCTGCCGCCCGCGGAGACCAACGGGGCGCCGGGCCGTCCGTAACACGGCCCGGCGCCCCTGTACGTGCGGCGAGGGGTCCGGCTCAGACGCCGGTCAGGGCCCCTCCCGGCCGCGGCTGACCGAGCAGCCCGGCGAGGGACGAGGCGACGGCGGCCGGGTCGAGCGGGTGCGAGACGACGGCCTCCGCGCGGCTCCACGTCGCCAGCCAGGCGTCCTGCGGGCGGCCGATGAGCAGCAGCACGGGCGGGCACTCGTAGATCTCGTCCTTGATCTGGCGGCAGACGCCCATGCCTCCGGCGGGAGAGGTCTCGCCGTCGAGGACGCAGGCGTCGACGCCGCCTTCTTCCAGTGCGCTCAGCAGCGCGGGCAAGGTGGCGCACTCCACGTACTCGACCGTGGGTGCGTCGGCTGCCGGCTTCCTTCCGGCGGCAAGCCGCACCTGCTCGCGGGTGTTGGCGTCGTCGCTGTAGACCAGCACCGTGGCGGTCGGCTGCATCGTTCCTCCGCTTCCCTCGGGAGTTCACTCCGGCTGGCCCGGATGCTACTCCCTCCGACGCCCCGTCAACACCGGTTAGCACACCCGGTTGACGCGGGCGTGCGGCCCTTGTCGGAGCAGCGCACAAGCCACGGACACACCGAACGGGACCCCGGGAGTGAGGGCGGGATAAGCGACCGACATAATGTCGATCGTGGCGACAGCAACAGCAGTAGAAACCGGGCACGCGCACCCGTCGGTCAACCGGCCGAACCTCACCAGTGTCGGAACCATCATCTGGCTGAGTTCCGAGCTGATGTTCTTCGCGGCCCTCTTCGCGATGTACTTCACCCTGCGATCGGTGACCGGCGCCGAGTTCTGGAAGGAGCACGCGAGTGAGCTGAACCTTCCCTTCTCGGCGACGAACACCACGATCCTCGTGCTCTCTTCGCTCGCCTGCCAGCTCGGTGTCTTCGCCGCCGAGCGCGGTGACGTGAAGAAGCTCAGGACGTGGTTCATCGTCACCTTCGTGATGGGTGCCATCTTCATCGGAGGCCAGGTCTACGAGTACACCGAGCTCGTGATGGAGGGGACGACGATCTCCTCCGACCCGTACGGATCGGCGTTCTACCTCACGACCGGCTTCCACGGAATCCACGTGGCGTGCGGCCTGTTCGCGTTCCTGTTCGTACTGGGGCGCACCTACGCGGCGAGGCGGTTCACGCATCAGCAGGCCACCGCGGCCATCGTCGTGTCCTACTACTGGCACTTCGTCGATGTGGTCTGGATCGGCCTCTTCGCCACGATTTACCTGATCCAGTAGTTGATCGGGCGGCGGCTCCGCAGCGTCTCCGCGGTGTCGCACGACAGATGGACTTTAAGCAAGCATCGACGCAGAAGATCCTGACACCGGGGTAATCCGTGAAAAAGCTCTCCGCACGACGGCGCCATCCGCTGGCGGCGTTCGTCGTCCTACTCTTCGCGCTGGCGGTCACCGGGGGGCTGTACACCGCGTTCGCCCCCTCGGGCGAGGCCAAGGCCGACCAGGAGTCGAGTCAGTCCCTCGCCATCGAGGAGGGCAAGAAGCTCTACGACGTCGGCTGCTCCAGCTGCCACGGAACCGGCGGCCAGGGCACGACCGACGGTCCCAGCCTCGTCGGCGTCGGTGCGGCGGCCGTCGACTTCCAGGTCGGTACCGGTCGTATGCCGATGCAGCAGCAGGGCGCGCAGGCACCGTCGAAGCCGAAGATCTACGAGCAGAGCGAGATCGACCAGCTCGCCTCGTACGTCGCTTCGCTGGGCAGCGGCCCGAGCATGCCGACCAAGGAGCAGTACGACCCGAGCGGTGCCGACGTCGCCAACGGCGGTGAGCTCTTCCGCACCAACTGCGCGCAGTGCCACAACTTCACGGGCCAGGGCGGTGCCCTGACCCACGGCAAGACCGCGCCGAACCTCGAGGGCGTCGAACCGAAGCACATCTACGAGGCCATGCAGACGGGCCCGCAGAACATGCCCTCCTTCACCGACGGCGCGCTGCCGGAGAAGGACAAGAAGGACATCGTCGCTTACGTGAAGGAAGCCAACGGCGAGAAGTCCGAGAGCCCGGGCGGCTTCGCGCTCGGCGGCTTCGGCCCCGTCAGCGAGGGCATGTTCGCCTGGGTCTTCGGCATGGGTGTGCTGGTGGGTGTGGCTGTCTGGGTCGCCGCGCGGACAGCAAAGGCCAAGAAGTCATGAGTAGCCAGGGACCGGACGAGAACGTGTCAGAAGACAAGCAGCCGGAGGAGCACCGCTCCGGTGTAGAGCGCGTGGGCGGGGGTGGCGCCCCCGACCCGTTCGCAGACCCGGGGCTGCCGCCCCACGAGCCCCGCATCCAGGACATCGACGAGGGGGCCGCCAAGCGGTCCGAGCGGGCGGTGGCGCTGCTCTTCACTCTTTCGATGCTGGCCACCGTCGCGTTCATCGCGTCGTTCGTGATCTTCCCGATCGACAAGATCGTCTACGTGTGGCCGATCGGCCGCGTCAGCGCGCTCAACCTTTCGCTCGGCCTGACGCTGGGCATCGCGCTCTTCTGCATCGGCGCCGGTGCGGTGCACTGGGCTCGCACGCTCATGTCCGACCAGGAGATGGTCGACGAGCGGCACCCGGTCGCCGCCGAGCCCGAGATGGAGGCGAAGGTCAAGGGCGACTTCGTCCAGGGTGCCAAGGAGTCCGGCTTCGGACGGCGCAAGCTGATCCGGAACACGATGTTCGGCGCGGTGGCCCTCGTGCCGCTCTCCGGCGTCGTACTGCTGCGGGACCTCGGCCCGCTGCCCGAGAACAAGCTGCGCCACACGCTGTGGTCCAAGGGCAAGTTGCTGGTCAACGAGAACACCAACCAGCCGCTGCGCCCCGAGGACATCTCGGTCGGCTCGCTCACCTTCGCCAAGCCGGAGGGCCTGGAGGAGGACGACCACGACTTCCACAGCGAGATCGCCAAGGCCGCGCTGATGCTCGTCCGGCTGGAGCCGAACGACATCAAGGACAAGCGGGAGCTCGACTGGTCCCACGAGGGGATCGTCGCCTACTCCAAGATCTGCACGCACGTCGGCTGCCCCGTGAGCCTCTACGAGCAGCAGACCCACCACGTGTTGTGCCCCTGCCACCAGTCGACCTTCGACCTGACCGACGGTGCGCGGGTGCTCTTCGGGCCCGCGGGACACCCGCTCCCGCAGCTGAAGATCAGCGTCAACAAGGACGGCTACCTCGAAGCGCAGGACGACTTCCAGGAGCCCGTCGGCCCGTCCTTCTGGGAGCGCGGATGAGTAACGCAACGGATACCGCACAGAAGAAGAAGGCACCCGCGGGCGAGCGGGTCGCCGACTGGGCGGACGGCCGGCTGGGGATCTACACCCTCGCCAAGGCCAACATGCGCAAGATCTTCCCGGACCACTGGTCCTTCATGCTGGGTGAGGTCGCGCTCTACAGCTTCATCATCATCATCCTGACCGGCGTCTACCTGACGCTGTTCTTCACGCCGAGCATGGGCGAGATCGAGTACCACGGCAGCTACGTGCCCATGCAGGGCATCAAGATGTCGGAGGCGTACGCGTCGACGCTCGACATCAGCTTCGACGTGCGCGGCGGCCTGCTGATGCGGCAGATCCACCACTGGGCGGCGCTGCTCTTCCTCGCGGCGATGTTCGTGCACATGATGCGCGTCTTCTTCACGGGCGCCTTCCGCAAGCCGCGCGAGATCAACTGGCTCTTCGGCTTCCTGCTGTTCGTGCTCGGCATGTTCACCGGATTCACCGGTTACTCGCTCCCCGACGACCTGCTCTCCGGCACCGGCGTCCGGTTCATGGAGGGCGCGATCCTCTCGGTGCCGATCGTCGGCAGCTACCTGTCGATGTTCCTCTTCGGCGGGGAGTTCCCGGGGCACGACGTCATTCCACGGTTCTTCGCGGTGCACGTGCTACTGCTACCGGGCATCATGCTGGCGCTCCTGGTGGCCCACCTGATCCTGGTCTTCTACCACAAGCACACGCAGTTCGCGGGTCCCGGACGGAACAACAGGAACGTCGTCGGGATGCCGCTGCTGCCGGTGTACATGGCGAAGGCGGGAGGGTTCTTCTTCCTCGTCTTCGGCGTGATCGCGGTGATCTCCGCGGTCTTCACGATCAACCCGATCTGGGTACTGGGGCCTTATCGACCCGATCAAGTCTCCACCAACGCCCAACCCGACTGGTATATGGGCTTCTCGGAGGGGTTGATCCGGGCGATGCCCGGCTGGGAGATCAACCTGTGGGGGCACACGCTCGCACTGGGGGTCTTCGTACCGCTGATCATCTTCCCGCTGGTGCTGGCGGCGATCGCGGTCTACCCGTTCATCGAGTCCTGGGTCACCGGGGACAAGCGGGAGCACCACATCGCGCAGCGTCCGCGGAACGCGCCGACCCGTACCGGCTTCGGTGCGGCGTGGATCAGCTGGTACTTCGTCCTCCTCGTCGGCGGCGGCAACGACCTCTGGGCGACGCACTTCCACCTCTCGATCAACGCGATCACGTGGTTCGTGCGCATCGGGTTCTTCGTCGTCCCGCTCGTCGTGTTCTGGTGCACCCGGCGCATCTGTCTCGGGCTCCAGCGCAGGGACCGGGAGAAGGTGCTCCACGGGCGCGAGTCCGGCATCATCAAGCGGCTGCCGCACGGCGAGTTCGTCGAGGTGCACGAGCCGCTCACGCAGGACGAGCTGCACACGCTCACCGCGCACGAGCAGTACCAGCCGCGCGAGATCGGCCCGCAGACCGACGACAACGGCGTCGAGCGCAAGGTGGGCAGGGTGGAGAAGCTGCGGGCGCGGCTCTCCAAGGGGTACTACGGCGAGCAGGCGCAGATCCCCAAGCCGTCCGCTTCCGAGTACGAGGAGATCACCAGCGGCCACGGCCACCACTGAGATCTCCCGCTGTCGCCGCGCAGGGCCCCGGAGTTCGCCTCCGGGGCCCTCGCGCGTGTGCGGGCAGGTCCGCAGTGCGGGCGCGGCGCCGGCTCTCGATAAGGTGGGGGCGCCCGCGAGCTGCGGGCCCACCACGGACGAACGCCAGGAGTGATCCCCATGTGCGCTGCCACACCCGCCGGAGGCGACACCGCGGCGGCGCACGGCTGGCCGGACCTCCTCGGCACCCTCCTCGCCGGCGGCGACCTCACCTCTGACGCCTCCGCGTGGGCGATGGACCGCATCATGCGCGGGGAGGCGAGCGACGCGCAGATCGCCGGCTTCGCGGTCGCGCTGCGGGCCAAGGGCGAGACGGTCGAGGAGATCTCGGGGCTGGTCCGCGCCATGTATGCGCACGCGGTCGGCATCGACGTGCCGGGGCCCGCGCTCGACATCGTGGGCACGGGCGGCGACCGGGCCCGCACGGTGAACATCTCGACGATGTCCTCGATCGTGGTCGCCGGCACCGGTGCCCGCGTCATCAAGCACGGCAACCGTGCGGCCTCCAGCGCCTCCGGCGCCTCCGACGTCCTGGAGAAGCTCGGCGTCAACCTGGAGTTGAGCCCGCGCAGGGTGGCCGAGGTCGCCGAGGAGGCGGGGATCACCTTCTGCTTCGCGGTGCGCTTCCACCCGTCGTTGCGCCATGTGGCGAGCGCGCGCAAAGAGTTGGGCGTGCCCACGCCGTTCAACTTCCTCGGTCCCCTCACCAACCCGGCGCGGGTGACCGCGCAGGCGACGGGCGTCGCCGACGCGCGGATGGCGCCGATCCTCGCGGGCGTGCTCGCGGAGCGCGGCTCGTCCGCTCTCGTCTTCCGCGGCGACGACGGGCTCGACGAACTCACCACGACGTCCACGTCGACCGTGTGGCTCGTCCGTGGGGGAGAGGTGCGGAGCGAGTCCTTCGATCCGCGGGACGTGGGTATCTCCCTCGTCCCCGTGGAGGCGCTCCGCGGTGCCGACGCCGCGTACAACGCGGACGTCGCGCGGCGGTTGCTCGAAGGCGAGCACGGTCCCGTGCGCGACGCCGTCCTCCTCAACTCCGCTGCCGCGCTCGCCGCGTTGGAGCCGACCGAGGAGTCGTTGACGGTGCGGATCACGGCCGGGATGGCGAAAGCGGCCGAGTCGATCGACTCGGGCGCCGCACGCGCCGCGCTGGAGCGCTGGATCGCCGCCAGCACGCGCTGACGACGCCGCTGGACCGGGCTTCTGCGCGGGCCCGGTCCACGTGGTGAGAGGGCGGTGCCGCGCTGCACCGGGGTGTGCCATAATCCCGGCAGGTCACGAGTGACAGCGTCGACGGGCCCCGGCCCGCTGTCCGGCAACCCTCCTTCCGTGGCGGGGTGCCCCGGGTGATGACCAGGCCGTCGGCAAGCAGGGTCGTCGGCAAGCGCGGATCTCTCACCAGGGGTCCCTGGTCCTTCGAGGAGCCTCCCATGAGCCGGCGAATGCGGTAGGGCGCACGCCCCTTCTCCGAGTCACCGTCCACGGGCCGCCTCGGCCCACGGCGCGGTCCTCGCCGCGCCCGCCCCGCCGCTCTCGGCCGGGGCCGCATCCCACCCAGCTCGCCGCACCGGAGCGCGCGGCCGAGCCGATCCGCCCTGCCACCAGGGGAGTTGAGCCATGCCCATACCTACCCGTGTCCAGGACCGCTCGTCCGAAGAGCACGCACCGCTGCCCGTCCTCGGCGACGACGTGCACGTACCGCTGCGCGACGGCGGCTCGGTGCCGTACGCCGCGCTCGACGTCGCCGCGAGCGCCCCCGCACTCCGGCAGGTGTGGGACGACGTGGCGGCGTTCGCGCCGTACTACGGCAGCGTCCACCGGGGAGCCGGACACCTCTCGCAGCTCTCAAGCGAGACGTACGAACGCAGCCGCGCCACCGTCGCGGCCTTCCTCGGCTGCCGTCCGGACGACGCACTCGTCCTCACCCGCTCCACCACCGACTCGATGAACCTGCTCGCCGCCGTACTCCCGAGCGGCACAAGGGTGTTCGTCTTCGAGAGCGAGCACCACGCCGCACTGCTGTGCTGGCGCGACCGTCCCACGACCGTCCTGCCGGCGCCGCGCTCGCCCGCCGAGGCCGTCGCCTCGCTGGAGCGGGCGCTCGCCGAGGCAGCCGAAGGGCCGCGGCTCGTCTGCGTGACGGGCGCCTCCAACGTGACGGGGGAGGTGTGGCCCGTGGAGCGCCTCGCCGCCGTCGCACGCAGGCACGGTGCGCGGACCGTCGTCGACGCGGCCCAGCTCGCGCCGCACCGGCGGGTGGACGTGGCCGGATGGGGCGTCGACTGGGTGGCGCTCTCCGGGCACAAGCTCTACGCGCCGTTCGGGGCAGGCGTGTTGGCGGGGCGGGCCGACTGGCTGGAGGAGGCCGAGCCGTACCTCGCGGGGGGAGGCGCGAGCAGCGCCGTGGAGCGTACGGCCGACGGCCGGCTCGACGTCGCCTGGCGCTCGGGTGCGGCCCGGCACGAGGCCGGGTCGCCCAACGTGCTCGGCGCGGTGGCGCTCGCCTCGGCGTGCACGGCGCTCACCGAGGCGGGACGCGAGCGGTTGGCGGCGCGTGAGGAGCGGCTGCTCGACCGGCTGCGCACGGGACTCGAGGCGGTGCCGGGTGTCTCGGTGCTCTCGCTCTTCGGGCCCGAGGCGGACCGGGTGGCCGTCGTCTCCTTCACGGTGCGCGGGCTGCCGGCCGCCCACGTCGCGGCGGAGCTCGCCGGGCGGTACGGCATCGGGGTGCGCGACGGGTTCTTCTGCGCGCATCCGCTGGTGCGGACGCTGCTGGAGGAGGAGGGGCCCGCCGGGTGCGGGGACGGCGGCGGCGCCGTGCGGGCGAGCTTCGGCGCGGGGACGCCTGCCGAGCACGTCGAGCGGTTGGTGCGTGCCGTGGGGGAGTTGGCGCGCTGAGTCGGCGGAGGGCTCAGGAGTCGAGGCCGATGGCGAAGGCGGCCTCCAGGTCGTGCTGCGAGTAGGTGCGGAAGGCGATGTGCGTCTCGGTGGACTCGACGCCCGGCACCTTGCTGATCCGTCCGGGGATGACGTCGGCGAGGTCGTCGTGGCGGGCGACGCGGACCATCGCGATCAGGTCGTGCGCACCGGTCACCGAAAAGACCTCGCTGACGCCGTCGAGCGCCGCGATCTGCTCGGCGATCTCGGGGATGCGTTCGGTGCTGGTCTTGATGAGCACGATCGAGGTGATCACGGCTGGGTCTCTCCCTTGGACGCCGGGGCTGGCCCGGTCACTCTAGCTCGCCGGCACGAGGCCCAGGCGGCCAGGAACCCCAGGGTGAACCCCGCCACATGAGCGAGGTACGCGACCCCCGGGCCCTCCGCGTCCTGCCGCACCGCGAGCCACTGGAGCGTCACCCAGAACGGCAGCACCAGCCAGGCGGGGAAGCGCAGCGGCAGGAAGAGGAGGAAGGGGAAGATGCTGGTGACGCGGGCGCGCGGGAAGAGGTAGAGGAACGCGCCGAGGAGCCCCGAGATCGCGCCCGAGGCCCCGACGAGGGACTCGGCGGAGGCGGCGTGCGCAGCGGCGTAGCAGAGCATCGCCGCGTAGCCGACGCACAGGTAGAAGAGCGCGAACGGCAGGGCGCCGAGCCGTTGTTCGACCATCCCGCCGAAGACGTAGAGGAAGAGCAGGTTGCCGAGCAGGTGCAGCCAGTTGCCGTGGAGGAAGAGTGCGCTGAGCGGCGTGAGGAACTGGCGGAGCCCGCCGTGCCAGAGCGCTTCCGGCACCACGCCCCAGCGGTGGAAGTACGCGGCCTGCGCGTGGCGTACGGCCTCGCCCGTCCCGTAGACGTGGAGGAAGCCGGAGGCCGGGCCGAGGAGGAAGAGGAGGAAGCAGGCGAGGAGCAACGCGTAGGTGAGCAGCGGGCGGTGGGGTCCGGACTCCACGGCGGGTGCGTCCGGCGGCCGTGCCGTGTCGGATGTGCGAGGTGTGCCGTGGTTGTCCGCTGACTCGTCCATGGGCGGGATCATGGCGGCTCGACTACGGGGCAGGCTCCTCGACACACGCCGCAACCGGCAGGCCGTAGGGTTGACGGAAGGTGCTGCTGCGCCTCCGTACCTCCTGACCGCACGGAACCGGCGTGCTTGCCGGCGGGCCGAACGGCCCGGCGGACCGTAGGGACCGCGAGGCAGCGTCGCTTCGCGGAACGTTCCGAGGAATGAGGGAGACGATGGCGGTTCCCACGCCCACGACGGAAACCCGCTGGCGCTGCACCCTGTGCGGCAATCTGACGAGGTTCGACGTCACGCGCTCCAGCAAGGTGGTGGAGTACGTCCACCTGGACCTCGCCGGTGCGGCGAACGTCGAGGAGCAGGACGTCCTCAGTGAGAACATCGAGTCGGTCCGCTGTCGCTGGTGCAACACCGTCGACGAGGTGGAGCTGGTGGACCGGCCAGGTGCGGGCGGCTGACGGACGGCGGTGTTGAGCGGTGGTGGACACGACGGGCGACGGCGCCGAGCCGTCGGCCGGGGATGAGCAGCCGGCGGCCGAGGGGCTGGACCGGCCGCTCGCCGAGCGGGTGCGGCGCAGAGTCGTCGCGCTGACGGGCGAGGTCCTCGGCGGGCTGCGCCCGGCCGAACTCCCGGCCGCACTGCGCCCGTACGCCCGGTTCACTCCGCAGCGCCGGACCAAGTTCGGTGCCAACGCGATGGCCGCGTCGCTGGAGAGCGACGCGGCCTTCCGCTCCCGGATCGCTGCCCGGCTCAGCGAGCGGTTCGGAGAGCTGGCCGACTCCGTCGAGCAGGGCACCCCGCCGCCGGCCGCCGACCCGGTCGACGTCGCGGCGCTGGCGTACGTGCTCCGCCCGGCGGGCTGGTCGAAGCTCGTCACCGCGGCGGGCGAGGAGGCGCAGCGGGCGCAGGCCGAACACGAGGAGGACCGGACGCAGCGCGAACTCGTACGGCTGCGCGAGGAGTTGGAGCAGGCGCGTACCGCCGCGCGGGCCGCGACCGAGCGGCAGCGCACCGAGGTCGAGGCGGCGCGCAAGGAGACCGAAGCGGTGCGCAGGAAGCTCCGCTCGGCGCAGAGCGACGTCAAGCGCGGCGAGGCGGCCGTGCGGAAGCTCCGCGAGGAGCTGGAGGCGGCGCGCGAGTCGGCGGCCGGCGAGCAGGCGGCGGCCGAGAGCGAGGCACGCAGGCTGCGGGCCAGGCTCGCCGAGGCGGAGTCGGCGCTGGAGTCCGGGCGGCGGGCGGCCCGCGAGGGACGCAGCGTCGAGGACATGCGGGTGCGGCTGCTCCTCGACACGGTGCTCGACGCCGCTCGGGGTCTGCGGCGCGAACTCGCCCTGCCGCCGGCCGAGTCGAGGCCGGCCGAGACGGTCGACGCGATCGAGCCCGGGCGGCTCTCCCCGAAGGAGGTGTCGGCGAGGGCACTCGCCGCGACCGATCCCGCCCTCCTCGACCAGCTGTTGGAGCTGCCGCAGGCGCACCTCGTCGTCGACGGCTACAACGTCACCAAGTCGGGGTACCCCTCGCTGCCGCTGGAGAAGCAGCGGTTGCGGCTCCTCGGCGGACTCGCGGGGCTGGCGGCGCAGTCGGGCGCCGAGGTCACGTGCGTCTTCGACGGTGCGGAGCTGCTCGCGCCCGTGCTGCTGGCGCCGCCGCGCGGGGTGCGGGTGCTCTTCTCCAAACCGCGGGAGACGGCGGACGAGTTGATCCGTCGACTGGTGCGTGCCGAGCCGCCGGGGCGGCCGGTGGTGGTCGTCTCCTCCGACCGGGAGGTCGCCGACGGGTGCGCGGCCGCGGGTGCGCGTCCCGTCGCCTCGGCGCTGTTGCTCAACCGGCTGGAGCGGAGCTGAGGCGGTGTGACCGACCCGGGCCGCGCGTGTGCGGATTGGGGCCCCGTCGGATGCACATGGGGTGAAAATACGGCCATGGCGGGCGAGTTCGTCGGCGGAGCGTGACGCGGTCATCGCTGCGCGTGGGATGTGAGTAAAGAATTCCGCGGTGCCACAGGTTTTTTCCCAGGGGATTTGATCCGATCAGTTTGGCGTGGCTAGTGTCTGGCCTCGAACCTTCGCTCGGTTGATCACCTATCCGGGGTGACAGCGGAGGCCCGCCTAGTTCCGCACGCCGCACTGGTCCGCCCAGCGGGGCGCCGCGGAGCCGGAGTTGACCGACCGGCAGGCGGCTGAGGAAGAAGGAGCTCGCCCCAGTGGCGTCCCACCGTCGTCCCAAGCAGCCGAGCCGCGCACGTATGAGCGTCTTCACCGTGTCCGCGGCAGCAGCCGTGGCCGCTCTCACCTCCCAGGCCGCACAAGCAGACCCGCAGGCGTCGAAGAAGGACGTCAAGGCGAAGGTCGACAAGCTCTACGAAGAGGCCGAGGGCGCCACCGAGAAGTACAACGGCGCCAAGGACAAGCAGAAGAAGCTTCAGAAGCAGGTCGAGAACCTCCAGGACGGCGTCGCACGCGGCCAGGAGGAGCTCAACGAGATGCGGGACGGCCTCGGTTCGATGGCCACGGCGCAGTACCGCTCCGGCGGCGTCGACCCGTCCGTGCAGCTCTTCCTCTCCTCCGACCCGGACAACTACCTCGACCGGGCCGCCACGATGGACCAGCTCACCAGCAAGCAGGCCGAGGCGCTCAAGAAGGTCCAGGGCAAGCAGCGTTCGCTCGCGCAGCAGCGCTCCGAGGCGTCCGACAAGCTCAAGGACCTCGCCGAGACCCGCAAGGAGCTCGGCGACAAGAAGCAGAAGATCCAGGGCAAGCTCTCCAAGGCGCAGTCGCTCCTCAACACCCTCACCGCCGAGGAGCGGGAGCGGATGGCGAAGAAGCAGGAGCGCGCCGACCGCGCCTCCAGCGATCGCGTCGACCTCGGCAACGACTCCTCGTCCTCCTCGCGCGCCGCCGCCGCGCTGAGCGCCGCCAAGGGCAAGATCGGCTCGCCGTACGTGTGGGGCGCGACCGGGCCCAGCTCCTTCGACTGCTCCGGGCTCACCTCCTGGGCGTACCAGCAGGCCGGCGTCTCCCTGCCGCGCACCTCGCAGGCCCAGGCCAACGCGGGCAGCCGGCTCGGGCAGGGCGAACTCGCCCCGGGCGACCTCGTCTTCTTCTACGACGACCTGCACCACGTCGGCCTCTACGCCGGCAACGGACAGATCCTCCACGCCCCGAAGCCCGGCGCCAACGTCCGCTTCGAGTCGATCAACAACATGCCGTTCATGTTCGGCACCCGCGTCTGATCCGGCGCCCCCGCACGGTGCAAGGGCCGGTCCCTCCGGCGCCTCGGCTTGCTCAACAGGCCCTGGTGTCGCAGGAGATCGGCCCCTTTTTCGTTCTTCCGGGTGAAAGCGGGGGAGGGGTGTCGGCGCGGGCGGTGCCCTGGTGACCTGCGGGAGGCGGCAGTTGGGTGCGAGATGTCCCGATCCCTGCACCCGCCGCGCTTCTTGGACCGAATGTCACTACGCGGCTACATTCTGCTGGCGCAGTTCGCCGAGCAGAAAGGGACACGTCCCGAAGTGGCATCCCACAGGTCTCCCCGACGCAGCAGCGGCCGGCCCTGGCAGAGTCCGGCCTTCCGTGCCACCGTGCTCTCCGCGGCGGCCGGCGCCACGGCCGTGCTCGCCCAGACGCCCGCAGGCGCGGAGCCGGCCGACGAAGCTTCCCGCGCCTCCGTCTCCTCCCGGGTCGACGGTCTCTACGCCCAGGCCGAGAAGGCGACCGAGAGGTACAACGCGGTGGCCGAGCGCGCCGGTTCGCTCCGCGAGCAGGTCGAGCACGCCCAGGACCGGGTCGCACGCGGCCAGGCGAAGGTGAACAGGATGCGCGGGGGGCTCGCCGCCGTGGCAGGCGCCCAGTACCGCTCGGGCGGCGTCGACCCGGCCCTGATGCTCATGCTCAGCAGCGATCCGGACACCTACCTCGACCGCGCCGCCGTCCTCGACCGCATCGGCAGCCGCCAGGCGACGGGGCTCGGGCAGCTCCAGCGCGCCCAGCGCGCCCTCGACCAGCAGCGCACCGAGGCCACGGGCAAGTTGGACCGTCTCCGCTCGGAGCAGCGCGAGCTGAAGAAGCGCAAGGCCGGGGTGCAGCACAAGCTCGCCGAGGCGCGGCGGCTGCTCGAGAAGCTCACCCCGAAGGAGCGGGCCGAGCGAGAGCGCGGCTCCCGCGCGGGCGACCGGGCGCAGGCCGGCGAGGCGGGCGGCGGCAAGGCGTCCTCGGCGCACGCCGCGTCGGCCGTCTCCGCGGTCAAGTCCGCGCTGGGCTCGCCGTATTCGTGGGGCGCCACGGGGCCGAACTCCTTCGACTGCTCAGGGCTCATGCAGTGGGCGTACTCGCAGGCGGGCGTCTCGATCCCGCGCACCTCGCAGGCGCAGCGCTCGGCCGGCCGCCAGGTGCCGCTCTCCCAGGCGAAGCCGGGCGACCTGGTGCTCTACCGCTCCGACGCGAGCCACGTCGGCATGTACGTCGGCAACGACCAAGTGATCCACGCGCCCCATCCGGGAGCTCCCGTCCGCTTCGACCCGGTCGGCATGATGCCGGTCTCCTCGGTGACGCGGCCGTGAGCGGCAACGGCGCGTCGTCCGGGGGCCGCCCGGGCGTGGCGGGTCCACGCCCGGAAGGGCGGCGCGGGGGATGCGTCCGGTGGCCCGTACGATCGCCGGGTGGACGGAGGTGCGGACGCGCGGGTGCGCAGGCTGGTCTGCGGCGTCGCTGTCCTCGCGGTACTCCTCGGGTTCGCTGCCGCCGACTCCCCGCCGACGGCGGCGCTCCGGCAGCTCCAGCACGTGCTCGACCGCCAGTCGGACGCCCTCCTCGCCGGTGACGAGCGCGCCTACCTCGCCACCTTCGCACCCGGGGCGAAGAACACGCCCCGGCTGGCCTTCCGCAACCTGACGCGGCTGCCGCTCGCCGACTGGCGGCTGCGGCTCGTCGACGCCGCGCCCTCGGGCCGGGGCGGGTACACCGCCCGTGCCGTGCTCCACCAGCGGCTGCGCGGCTGGGACGGCGGCGCCTCGCGTACGGCGGAGCGGCTGGAGTTCCGCCGCACAGCGGGCGGTTGGGCACTCGCGGGGAGCGCGGGCAGCGGGATCTGGACGCAGGGCGAGGTGATCCAGGAGCGCGGCGCGCGCAGTCTCGTGCTCGGCGTCGGGCGGCCCGCGGCAGAGCTGCGGGAGCTGGCCGCGGCGGCGGACCGCGCTGTCGCGGAGGCGGAGAGGTACTGGCCGCGCGGGTGGCAGCGCCGGGTCGTCCTGGAAGTGCCGCGCGGGCTGGACGGGATGGGCCGCCTCCTCGGCTCCGAGCCCGAACTCCTGCGCGGCGTGGCGGCCGTGACGACGGGCGGGACACGAGGCGCGGAGGACCCGCCGGAACGCATCGTCGTCAACCCCGAGGAGTACGGGCAACTCAGTGAAGAGGGCAGGGAGTTCGTCGTGGCGCACGAGACCGTGCACGTCGCCGCGCGCGACGATACGCACCCGGGTACGCCGATGTGGCTCTCCGAGGGCCTCGCCGACTGGGTGGCCCACCGCGCAGCCGGCACCCTGCCCCGCGCGGCCGCCCCCGAACTCGCCCGCGCCGTCGGCGAGGGCCGTGCCCCGCACCGCCTGCCCACCGACGCCGACTTCCGTTTCGACGCCGGCGCAGAGACGCTCGCGCACGCGTACGAGGGCGCCTGGCTCGCCTGCCGCCTGCTCGCCGAGCGGTACGGCGCGGAGCGCCTCCTCGCCGTCCACGCCGCGTCCCGGCACGGCGCGGGGCAGGCACTGGAGGACCAACTCGGGCTTTCCCGCGCGGAGTTCACCGCCGAGTGGCGGGCGTACGTGGCGCGCGTCCTCGGGTAGGCCCGCGGTTCACGGCTCCGTCGGAGAGGGGGCCTCCGCGCGGCGGTCGGCCGCCGGGGCTTCGGCGGCGTGCTCCGCCGGGCCGGGCCCGTCCGCCTCCGTCAGGGCCACGCGCCGCGGTTCGGTGACGGTGCTGTGCCACAGCCTCCGCGCCGCGACGACGGAGGCGACGACGAGCAGCCCGTTGCGCACCGCCAGCAGCACGACGCCCGCGGGTTCGCTCTCCACCACGTACGCGAACCCGAGGGGGAACTCCAGTACCGTCACCGCCGTCGCGGCGACGACGAGCCACGCCGGCAGCAGCATCCGGCCCGTCCGGAAGCCGGCGCAGACGGCGGCGGCTCCGAGGAGCCAGATCATGTACTGCGGGCTCAGCACACGGCTCGTCGTGGTGAAGAGGAGCACGGCCGCGAAGGCGGCGTCCGCGTGCGTCGCCGGCGTCCAGGCGGCGGCGCGCAGCCGCCACAGCAGCAGCCATCCGCAGGCGGCGGCGCTCAGCACGAGCGCGGCCGTGCTCACGAGCGGCACGTAAGGGCCGAGGAACTCCATGGACCCGTAGTGGAGTTCGACGCGCCCCTCCCAGCCGAAGAACCTCGCCACATGGAAGACGAGCGCCCCCAGCGACTCCACCTCGGTGCCGCGCTCCCCCTGTGCCGTGAGGAAAGCGAACGCCCCCGGCATCGCCACCGCGAACCCCGCGGCGAGCGCGACCGCGACGGCGACGGCCGTCCCCCACGCCGTCCGCGTCCGCCCCCCGCGCGGCGTGCCCAGCAGCACGAGCACCGGCCACACCTTGAGCATCGCCCCGAACCCCGCGAGCGCCCCCGCGACGGCCGGCCGGCGCACGGCGGCGAGCAGCGCGGCGACGGCGACGGCGGTGACCATGAGGTCGTACCGCGCGTACGCGGTGGGCCCGAGGAGCGGAACGCCCAGCACCCAGACCCACACCCCGGCCCGTCTCCCGCCGCCTCGCGACGCGCGCAGCAGCATCGCCAGTACGGCCGCGTCGGCGGCACAGGCGAGGACGAAGAAGCCCGCCGCGTAGTCGAGGAAGCCGAGCAGGCCGGGCGCGAGGATCGGGAGCGCGGCGGCCGGCGGGTACTGCCAGGTCACGTCCTCGGGCGGGAAGACGCCGCTGCGCAGGGTGTGCGCCCAGTCCCGGTAGATCACCGAGACGTCGGTGGTGACGTCGAGCCCGGGGAAGGCGACGAGCCCGAGGACGCAGGCGAGCAGGAGCGTGCGCGTGCCGGTCCAGACGAGCAGCTCCCACCCGGCGGAGCGGTCGACTCCGCCTCTTCCGGGGGCCGTTGCCGTCTCGTCCTCCGCCATGGTCGTCCCGTCGATCGCGCTGGTCGTAGCCCGTACCCGCCGCCCGAGGCGCGGCGCTGGGCCATCATGACGCGCATCCACCGCCGCGAGCCCATCGACCCCCCTGCGGTGGCCGGAGACCGAGGGCCGGATGCCCCGAACGGCGGGAGGGGGCGCACGGTACTGTCTGCCGCGATGGAGAAGACCCTGATCGTCACCAACGACTTCCCGCCCAGGCCGGGCGGCATCCAGGCGTTCCTGCACAGCATGGCCGTGCGCCTGGACCCGTCGGACGTGGTCGTCTACGCGTCCACCTGGAAGCGCGGACGCGAGGGCGCCGAGGCGACGGCCGCCTTCGACGCCGAGCAGCCGTTCACCGTCGTACGGGACCGCTCGACGATGTTGCTTCCCACCCCGCGGGTGACGCGCACGGCGGCGGAGCTGCTCCGCCGACACCGGTGCCGCTCCGTGTGGTTCGGCGCCGCGGCGCCGCTCGGACTGATGGCGCCGCGGCTGCGGAGGGCCGGCGCCGAGCGCCTGGTGGCGACGACGCACGGCCACGAGGCGGGCTGGGCGCAGCTCCCGGGCGCGCGCACCCTGTTGCGGCGGATCGGCGAGCGGACCGACACCCTCACCTACCTCGGCGAGTACACCCGCTCGCGGATCGCCCGCGCGCTCACCCCCGACGCCGCCTCCAGGATGGTCCAACTGCCGCCCGGGGTCGACGAGAAGACCTTCCACCCGGGCTCCGGGGGCGACGTGGTCCGGGAGGGGCTGGGGCTCAGCGACAGGCCCGTCGTGGTCTGCGTGTCGCGCCTGGTCCCGCGCAAGGGGCAGGACACGTTGATCCGGGCGCTGCCGCGGGTTCTCGCCGAGGTGCCGGACGCGGTGCTGCTCGTCGTCGGAGGGGGCCCGTACCGGGGGGAGTTGGAGAAGCTCGCGACGGAGCTCGGAGTGCGCGAGTCCGTGCGGTTCACGGGCGCCGTCCCCTGGGAGGAGCTGCCCGCGCACTTCGGAGCGGGCGACGTCTTCGCGATGCCGTGCCGCACACGGCGCGGCGGGCTCGACGTCGAGGGCCTCGGCATCGTCTACCTGGAGGCGTCGGCCACCGGACTGCCCGTCGTGGCGGGGGACTCGGGCGGCGCGCCCGACGCCGTCCTCGACGGGGAGACCGGCTGGGTGGTGCCCGGCGGCGACGCGGACGAGACGGCAGGGCGGCTCGTGACGCTCCTCGAAGACCCGGAGCTGCGGCGGCGCATGGGCGCGCGTGGCCGCGCGTGGGTCGAGGAGCGCTGGCGGTGGGACCTGCTCGCCGAGCGCCTCGAAGAACTGCTCTGACACGGCGCACCGAGCGGGCCGGGCGCGGACCCGCTCGGTGTACGGGGCTCAGGTGTAGAGCGCCTCGATGTCGTCGGCGAAGTCCTTGGCGACGACGCCCCGCTTGAGCTTGAGCGAGGGGGTGATGTGCCCGGACTCCTCGCTGAACTGGGTGTGCAGCACACGGAACTTGCGGACCGACTCGGCGCGCGAGACCGCCTCGTTGCCGTCGTCGATGGCGCGTTGGAGTT
Source organism: Streptomyces xiaopingdaonensis (assembly GCF_000262345.1). Lineage (GTDB taxonomy): Bacteria > Actinomycetota > Actinomycetes > Streptomycetales > Streptomycetaceae > Streptomyces > Streptomyces xiaopingdaonensis. The sequence continues at coordinate 38,748 of NZ_AJTQ01000120.1, forward strand.
CCGCGCGGAGGTCCGGGTCGTCGAGGAGCTGCTCCTGGCTCAGCCCCTCCTTGCCGTGCTCGGCGCTCCACCGGGGGAGGAACTCCTCGTCGACGGTGAGGAGCGCGCCGACGAACGGGCGGCCGTCCCCGACGACCATGCACTCCGCGACGAGCGCGTGCGAGCGGATGCGGTCCTCGATCACCGCGGGCGCGACGTTCTTGCCGCTCGCCGTCACGAGGATCTCCTTCTTCCGGCCCGTGATCGACAGGTAGCCGTCGGCGTCGAGGGTGCCGAGGTCGCCGGTGTGGAACCAGCCGTCGGAGAGCGCCTCCTTGGACGCCTGCGGGTTGTTCCAGTACTCGGTGAAGAGGTGCTCGCCGTGGAGCAGCACCTCGCCGTCGTCGTCGATCCGTACGACCGAGCCGGGGAGCGGCTGCCCGACGGTGCCGATCTTCTGGCGGTCGTAGGGGTTGAAGGCGGTGGCGGCGCAGGACTCGGTGAGGCCGTACCCCTCGAGCACCGTGAAGCCGATGCCGCGGAAGAAGTGGCCGAGGTGCGCGCCGAGCGGGGCGCCGCCCGAGATGGCGTGGGTGGCGCGACCGCCGAGGACGGAGCGCAGCTTGGCGTAGACGAGCTTGTCGAAGAGCCGGTGCTGGAGCCGGAGTTTGAGCGAGGGCCCCGCGGGCTCGTCGAGCGCGCGGCTGTACTCGGCGGCGACGGCCGCGGCGCGGTCGAAGATCTTGCCTTTGCCGCTCTCGGCGGCCTGGGCGCGCGCCGCGTTGTAGACCTTCTCGAAGACGCGGGGGACGCCGAGCACCATCGTCGGCTTGAAGGAGCCGAGTTCGTCGGTGAGCGACCTGAGGTCGGAGACGTGGCCGAGCTTGATCGGCGCCATCACGGAGGCCACCTCGACGAGCCGGCCGAAGACGTGCGCCACGGGGAGGAAGAGCAGCACCGAGGACTCCCCGGTGCGGAACATCGGTTTGAGGCGCTCGACGACGTTGCCGCACTCGGCGAAGAAGCTGCGGTGGCTCAGCACGCACCCTTTGGGGCGCCCGGTGGTCCCCGAGGTGTAGACGAGGGTGGCGGGGGAGTCCGCGTTCGCCAGTGAGCTGCGCTCGTCGACCTGCTCGTCGGTGAACTCCGCGCCCGCGGCGGCGAGTCGGGCGAGCGCGCCCTGCTGCTCGTCCTCGGCGTCGATCCGCCAGACGTGGGCGAGCTCGGGGAGGCGGTCGCGGACGGACTCGACGGAGCGCGCGTGCGCCTCCGTCTCGACGAGGATGCCGACGGCGCCCGAGTCGCCGAGTATCCAGCTGATCTGCTCGGGCGAACTCGTCTCGTAGACGGGCACGGTGACGGCGCCCGCGCTCCAGACGGCGAAGTCCAGCAGCGTCCACTCGTACCGGGTGCGGGACATCAGGCCGATGCGGTCGCCCGGCTGAACGCCCGCCGCCATCAGGCCCTTCGCCGCCGACCGCACCTCGGCGAGGAAGGCGGTCGCGGTGACATCCTCCCAGCGCCCCGCGCGCTTGCGCGCAAGGACGGCGACTTCCGGATGCTGCGCCGCGTTGCGGCGGATGAGATCCGTCAGGTTGCCGTCGGCGGGGACCTCGTACAAGGCCGGAAGGCTGGACTCACGCAAGACTGCTGCTCCTCGTCGGCACCGGACAGGGGGCCGGCGGGGGCGGCCTCCTTCGGCTCGATCCAAGATCCACGGTGTGATCTTGGTGAATGGTCAGGCGGGACGTTACCCATCGGTATGGCCGACGGCATAGGGGGTGGCCTGGAGATGTCTCTTGGGTCACACACGCAGGACCAGTGCCGCACAGGGTAGTCGACGCGGCCTTTGACCGGAAAGTAACCTCTGGTGGCAGCCTGCCGGTTGGCCGCCGGCCGCGGTCTACACGGGTGCCCGCCGGCCGTCTACCCTGACCGGATGCGAGACCACCGGGTCCACGTCGTCAGCGACGTGCACGGAAACAGCGAGGCGCTCGCGCACGCGGGCGAGGGGGCCGAAGCGCTGCTGTGCCTCGGTGACCTCATCCTCTTCCTCGACTACGCCGACCACACCCGGGGCATCTTCCCCGACCTCTTCGGCGAGGAGGCGACGGACCGCTACGTCGCCCTGCGCACCGAGCGCCGGTTCGCGGAGGCGCACGAGCTGGCGGCGAAACTCTGGGCGAGCGTCGACCGCGCCGCCGTCACCGAGCAGGCCGTCCGCAGGCAGTACGCGCAGCTCTTCGCCGCCCTCCCGACCCCCACGTACGCCACCTACGGCAACGTCGACGTGCCCGCGCTCTGGCCCGAGTACGCCCACGAGGGCACCACCGTCCTCGACGGCGAGGCGGTGGAGATCGGCGGCCTGCGGTTCGGCTTCGTCGGCGGCGGTCTGCGCACGAGGATGCGGACGCCGTACGAGATCGACGACGAGACCTACGCGGCGAAGGTGGCGGCGCTCGGCGAGGTCGATGTGCTGTGCACGCACATCCCCCCTGAGGTGCCCGACCTCTGCTACGACACCGTCGCCCGCCGCTTCGAGCGCGGCAGCACCGCGCTGCTGGAGGCGATCCGTACGGTGCGCCCGCGCTACCACCTCTTCGGGCACGTCCACCAGCCGTTGGCACCGAGGATGCGGATAGGCGAGACGGAGTGCGTCAACGTCGGCCACTTCAACGCCTCGGGGACGCCGTGGGTCCTGGAGTGGTGAGCCGCACGTCCCGGGCCCGCCGGGTGCATGCCTGGTGCATCCGGCGGGCGCGGTAGCCTTCCAGCGCAGCACGCAGCGGTTTGTCGGGGCAATCGGAGGGCCATCGCGATGGCGGAACACACCAGCTCGAACATCACCATCGACGCGGCTCCCGAGGCCGTCATGGAGGTGATCTCCGACTTCCGGCGCTACCCGGAGTGGACGGGCGAGGTGAAGGAGGCCGAGGTCGTCGAGGAGGACGAGAACGGCCGCGCGCTCCAGGTCCGGCTGCTGCTCGACGCCGGCGCCATCAAGGACGAACACACCCTCGCCTACGACTGGGTCGGGCCGCACGAGGTGCGCTGGTCCCTCGTGAAGTCCCAGATGCTCCGCTCGCTCGACGGCGTCTACCGCCTCGCGCCGGTCGCCGGCGGGGCCACCGACGTCACCTACCAACTCACGGTCGACGTCAAGATCCCCATGCTCGGCATGATCAAGCGGAAGGCGGAGAAGGTCATCATCGACCGCGCGCTCGACGGCCTGAAGAAGCGGGTGGAGTCCGGCGATCCGGCCGGCGACGAGCCGCGCGCGGAAGGCTGACCCAGGGGTGCGGGCGTACGGCGAGGACGCGCCCCACACCGTGCTCGTCTCCGGCACCGGCGGGGCCGGGCGCACCACGGCCGCCGCGGCCACGGCGTGCGCGGCGGCGGCGCAGGGCGAGCGCACCCTCCTGCTGAGCCCCGAGCCCGAGGCGCTCCTCGCCCGCCTCCTCGGGCCCGTCGCGGAGGAGCCCGAGCCCGCCTCCGAAGCGGAGGACGACGCGGGGCCCGCCTGCCACCGGGTCGCCGCGGCGCCAGGGCTGTGGCGCGCGCGGATCGACTCCGCCGCCGAGTTCCGCTCCCGCGCCGTCGACTGGCAGCAGCGGGGCAGGCAGGCGCTGGAGATGCTCGGCGCCTCCCCGATGGACGAGGACGAACTCACGGAACTGCCGGGCGCCGGCGCCCTCTCGCTGCTGTACGCGCTGCGCGCGGTGCACGCCGAGGGGTGCGGAGAGTCCCCGGCAAGCGGGTGCCGCTGGGACACCGTCGTCGTGGACCTTCCCGAGGCGCCGAGGGCCCTCCAACTCCTCGCGCTGCCCGGCCAGTTGCGCCGCTACCTGCGGCGGCTGCTCCCCCCGGAACGGCAGGCGGCGCGCGCGCTGCGCCCGGTTCTCGCGCAGCTCGCCGGGGTGCCGATGCCCGGGCCCTGGCTCTACGAGGCCGCCGCCGAGTGGGAGCGGGGGCTCGCGGCGGTACAGCGCGTGGTGGAGTCGAGCGGCACCGTGCTGCGGTTCGTCGTCGAGCCGGGCGAGGCCGCCGCCGAGACGCTCCGGCTGGCGCGCGCCGGCGCCGGGCTCCAAGGGCTGCGGCTCGACGGCGTCCTCGTCAACCGCCTCGTGCCCGGGGCCGGTTCGCAGGCGGCGTCCGGCGGGGGCGAGTGGCTGGCGTTGCTGGCCGGGCGGCAGCGCGACGCACTGGAGCGGATCGCTGCCGGATGCGCGGAGGGCCGGGTGCCGGTCCACGAACTCCCGCACCTCGGCGAAGAGCCGTCCGGCGCCGCGCAGTTGGCCTCCCTCCTGCCGTCCTGCGCCGGGCTTCCCGGCCCGCGCGCGGGCGAGGCGTACCCGCCGGAGCGGCTCGGGCCGCGCGGCGCCTTGGAGGACCGGCTGGACGAGGAGGGGC